>CADCEW010000020.1 GCA_902800585.1 uncultured Prevotellaceae bacterium | reverse complement strand
CTCTTCCATCTTTCGTTGAAGTTCTACTTCGGATATTCTTAGAAAATCCGAAATACGAATACCATTTATTTTGAAATGACAAAAAAAGCCCAAGCATTTTGCTCAGGCTTACATTCTATCGTTTGATTGGTTCTTACATCTTACATCGTCTATGTCATCTTTTACCACTCTAATGAAATCTGCGGGGCTGATGACCTTAGGTGTTTGAGGGTAATGCTTGAAATTGCCTGTAACCAAAAAAGAATCCTCAACGCTCAACGACACAGCATATATCATACCTTTGCCTTCTTTTTACGCAGTTCTTTCCTTGCCGCACGAATCTCCTCGTTGATTTCATCCAACGAGAGTTCCCGCTCCTTGCTCAACTCCGCTGCATTTCTTTGCTGCATGAACAAATCTAATGCACTAGGCGAGCCTTTGATGGTGAAAGGAATGCTGCGACTTCTTATTACTGCTTTCACAAAGATGTTGAATGCTGTATTAACGCTCATGCCAAACTGCTCGCAGAGTGCATCAAACTGCGATTTCAGCTCTGAATCCAACCTTACTGTAACTGCCGATTGTGCCATAATCCCTAATCAAATTGCTTATAATATGATAGCACTATGCCGTCATTTCGAAGGCAAAGATAGATATTATTTCCGAAACAATCAAATTTTTTCAGCAAATTCCTCCCTCTTCCTCCTTTTACATTATTTAATTTTTACATTATTTCATTGGGCTTCGCCTACTAAGCTACTAAGCCACTAAGCCATTAACCCCTTAAACTCCTTAAACCATTAAACTATTAAACTGACTTTAACCTTTAACCTTTATACATATAAATCAAAGGGGGCTTTCTTACGCTTTTCGTATCTTTGCATCGTGAGAAATAATAATTCTTTTAATTAAATAGTTTTATCTTATGAACAAGGAAACGATTCATTTTGATTTTGAGCTCTTTCAGGGTTACACCTGTATTGGTTGCGCAATGATTGAAGATCTCGCTGTTGAGGTTGAGTTTACTGACAATGAGATTGCTCAGATGAAGCAGCTCGTCAGCCAGGTTGATGAAACAGACTACAGCAAAGGCATCATGCCCGTATTGAAAGATGCTGCTCCTGAACTCTACAAGCGCATCGATGATGCAGCCCGCTCAGAGATCTTCGACTTCTATGTCAAGGATGGCATCGATGAGGGTTACATCGAGTTTGAAGACGATGAACTCCGTCGCAACTTCTTAAAGGACTACAACCTCTCCGAAAAAGACTATGACGAGGATCTCTATTACGAATGGTACGGTGAAGAGATGGATCGCATCCGCTGCAGTGGTCTCCGCTGGATTCGTGCACGCTACTCTATCGATGAACAAGTCACAATGGACGACGCCCCCGACTACACGGTCGACATTCCTGCTGAATTCTTACCGTAAGAAAAAAGCGTATGAGGTTCGATAAAGAAACCAGGATTTTTATTAGGACGTTTGTGAAGCACTTTGTATTTGTTTTCCTTCTGACCTATTTCGCATGCGACGTGTGGCGCCTGTCTGTTGGAGATATGCGGCCATTAAAGAAGAAAGGTATTCTTGTGGAATGGTTCGTCCGTTCTCAGATGGAACAAAACGACTCCATCAATAAATATAACGAAAAACACACCCATGCAGGGTTCAGGATTACTTACACGTACCACGAACCCATTAACCCCTTAAACTCCTTAAACCATTAAACTCCTTAAACCATTAAACCATTAAACTATTAAACTCCTTAAACCATTAAACCATTAAACTATTAAACTCCTTAAACCATTAAACTATTAAACTGACTTTAACCTTTAAATGTTATACGTATAAAACAAACACAACACTCAGATTTTTTATGTATCTTTGTACAAATAAGGATATTTATTGTTGAATTAATCATATTAGGTTATGAAGGATATTAGTACAGACAAAATGTTTGAAATCTTGAAAGAGCAAGAAAAGCGTATCATTGAATCAGACAAACAGAAGGTTCAAGAGGGAAAAATAAAGTTGTCACCAAAGATAGACATAGAAAAGCGATTACGAAATGGCTATATTACGGCTGATGACTATGATAAATTGCATCAGTAATGACAATATATTCAGATGAAATAAAGGACTTTCTTGATAAGATATACTTTTATGAATTATCACATAGGGATGATATATTGACTCCAATGTTTAATTACTTTAGGGAGAAATTGCGTAATATTGATAAACTACCAACCCATCGACCTTCAGCAACATTTCCTTTATCGAGGGATAATTTGTTTGGACTAACTATTGGAAGACTTGAATTTGGCTATGAGTATGATGGAGTAAATGTTTCGGTAGATTATTATGTTAATCGTCAACCACAAAACGACTGGTTTGATTGGTTAATTGGAGAAAACAAGAAACAACAAGATAGGATTATCACAGAGGTTATCGACCAATATCTATTAAAAGAAGCATATTTGGGTGATTTGTATCATGTGACAACATTATCACATTTATACAGTATATTGGCTACAAACTGTATATATCGTACAGTAGATGACTATGGTCATAAAGATAGTAGGATGGGAAACGATGTTAATGTTGTTTGTTTAACTCGTAACAAAAACTTTCAATATAAAACAAATAATTTTGTAAGAATTACCCTTGATGGAGAATTAATATCATCTTCATTAAGAAATGCAAAAATTCATCCATATAACTATTATGAAAAAGATGAAGAGCCAAATTTCAACGCCCAAGAATCAGAAGAAAGAGTGTATAAATCCGACATTTATCCTTTGAATAAGTACTGTAAATCAATTGATATTTATGTTAGGGATATAAATAGGTGCGATTATTACTTTTGCGATGATATTGACTATGCATATGAAGGATTAGCAAAGATAGGAAATGATAAACCAAGTGATAGTGATATTAATCTATGGTTTTTAAAACACATAACGAAGGATTTTCCATCGTTTTCGCATCTTATAAACATTCACGGCTATGACACTATGAATGAAAATAAGTATTATAAAATTATATCTGAGGTAGTTAATCAGTACTTGAAACAAAACTTGATATTAAACTAAATGAGCAACCCCACATATAGGTTTGCTCATTTTCAGATATTTGGGTCAACTTCTATGTTATTGCCTAAAAAAATGGTGTTATCTTGTTAGAAATACTAATCATGATGTACTAATACTGTAAATTGACATCATTCAAGTATTACTTTTTTTCAACTAAATAGATACAATTATGACGTTTAAAGAACAAATCAAGGCTATCATTGATAGCGTACGCCCACAATTTGACACTCTGGGACTCTATATGTTTCAGGGTGCAGGTGAACCAAAAGAAGTTTCGCAAAGTTTTGTGTCCATTTTTGAAGTCTACCAGAAGGCGAAAGAACTCAGTCGTCAGACGTTTGGAACTGATGGTATTGAGCTTGAAGAAGGCTCCATGTGGTGTTCACCTACTGGAGGTGTAGTTGATACAGATGACAGTGAGATGCAAGCTGCATACGAAATTGCCAAAGATCAGGGTGTTTTGCCTCCGGCATTGTTAGATAGGATTTTTGAATTTGGTATGCAGATGAATCGCTTTTTCATTGCAGCACAGCAACAGTAGGATGAATACACCTATTATATATAATTGTCCTCACTACGAATATATCGTTTGAGTATTATTGTTGAAGTAAAGCAAAATTGATTAAAATATGAAACAGACAAATGAATTGTGTGAGTCAAAAACTATCCTTGCTTTTGATATTATGGTATTTGAAGGCAAAATCTGTGGTGGTTGTGAGATGATTAGGGATCTCATTGCTGAGGTTCCATTTACTGATGAAGAGATTGCTCAAATGCGTCAGCTAGTGAGCAAACTCGATGACGCTCTTTACTCAGAAGGTCTTATGCCTGTGTTGAAAGAGTCTGCACCGGAACTCTATGAGAGGATTGACACTGTTGTCAAGGATATGATAAAACGCGATTATTCGATTTTAGAGGGTTCTGATATGGAAGCATATCCAGATTACACTTGTGACATACCTGTTGATTTTCTTCCAGAGGATTAATAAAAGTTAAATTGGTGCTATACTTGTTAGAAATACTAGGGGGTACGTACTAAGTATATGAATTTATTTTCAAACGATCAGTATTAACATTATAAATATTTTGAATATGGAAGCAAGAACTATTTCAATTAACGGAGTCATTCAGAGAAACACATTGTTACGTATCCCTTATTTCCAGCGTCGTTACGTTTGGGGTGAAGAGGACTGGAAACGCTTTGCCATTGACATGGAATCAACACTTGACAGCGACCGCTGCTATTTCCTTGGAGCCATTATCCTAAAGGAGGAACCTGTGACTATGTCAGACCGTCGTAACGGTATCGCTAAACGTCAGTTGGTCATCGATGGTCAGCAGCGCCTCACCACTTTGAGCATCTTCATGAAGGTCCTCCACATGATGGTTGGCAAGAACGACGACTTTGCTAATCAGTACCTTCAGGCTGATGACGTGAAATCACCTGTTATCATCCACAGCTGCGAGGACACCCCTCAGTTCTCTTCTATCATGCACCTTGACACCCCCAACGAACTGCAAGGTGAAAGCAATATCGTGCAGGCATACAACTACTTCCGTGCCTATCTGGAGGCTCGTCGCAATGCAGGAGTCTGCCTTAACGACCTCCTTAACACTGTCAATGCCTGCGTCACTTTCGTCGCTATCTCCCTGACTCGTGATGACGATGAGCAGCAGATATTCGATACTATCAACTCCCTCGGCGTTCCCCTTACCACGGGCGAACTGATGAAGAACTTCCTCTATGAAGCTAACGACGAAGACGCGTATCGCAACACTTGGCGTCTCATGTTCGATACCGATGATGCTCGTAACTTCTGGGAGTCGGACGCTGCTTCATCACGTCAGTCTAAGTCGAAGGACAACACTACCATCGAGCGTTTCTTCCACGCTTTTGTGCGTATCAAGATGTGGGACTTCAAAGACCTTCTCACGGAGGTTCAGCGTAAAAACTTCGTCAAGACGGAGAACATCTTCACAACCTGCAAGGCCTTTGTTGAAGTTTTCGGCATGAGCAAACAGGAACTCGCCACAGAGATTCTCGAGTATGCTGACCTGTTCAAGACTCACCTGAACGAGGAGATTCTCGACACTCGCATCCCGCAGCATGCCGGTATCAAGCGCATCGCCTGCCTCATTAATGCAACAGGAAACTACGCAGTCATCCCGTATATCCTCTATATACTTCGCAGTGTTGACTCTGAGGCTGAGCGTAATCAGATTTTCGGGTTCCTCGAGACCTATCTCGTACGTCGCATCCTTGTGAAGAGTACTAACAACAACTATAGCGACCTCTTCTCAGAGAACCTTATCGGCCAGCGTATCAATACCTGCCAGGCTCTGAAAGCCTACGTCGAGAGCAAGGGTAGCGAGAAGTCTTTGGCCATGCCGACAGACTCAGCTGTTGATTTCAAACTGAAGTTCAGCCGCATGGACGAGACAACTGCGCGTATCATACTCTACCTCTACGAAACCAAACTCACCAGAACTTCCGACGGAGTCTTCAATGGCGGTTTCAATACCTACTATGCTGAGCAGTTCATGCCACGCCCCTGCACCGCAGCCAACGAGAATTGGCCGGTGCTTCAGGATCCTGATGAGGAGAAGTACCGTCAACAAGCTATCAATACGCTTGGCAACTACTTCCTCCTGCACATCTGCAACGAGAAGGGGTTGAAGAAGTACCACAATGTAGGCTTTGACCGTAAACTTGAACTCTTCAAGAAGTGGTGCCGTGACATCCGTAGCGGTCAGATACTCGACTCACTGCACGGTTGGGACGAGAGCGCTATCGCTAATCGAAATCGAGTCCTGGCCACAGGCTTCTGCGATAGAATCTGGCCTCTTGATTGAGTCCAGAAACCTTAAAGGCATGATTGTTTGACGAAATTAGTGCAGCCAACTGTGAAGTTCGCTGCACTAATTGTTATTTCTTTTTGATATGTTCCAAATTGATAGCACCTTCCTGCACCAATTCAATAACATCTTGCTCTGTCAGACATCCATGATACATCAGATAGATGGCTGCGACACTCCAGTCTATAAATGGTGGAGCGTCACTATTATCCACTTTCAAGGGAGCGCCAAGTGCACCGTCATCGATATAGATGTTCCCATATACCTTTGGTGAAACCGTCCATTCCTTCTGCGTAGGATTCTCATTGATGCCAAACAAAGGAATATCATTGTCTGCAAACCAGTCGATAGCAGGTTGGAGAGTGTCACCACCTTCAGAATTCCGGCTTCTCATAGTATTGAGCAGCAAGAGGTGACCATTCTTTATCAACTTTTTCAGGACTGGGACAGCTCCAATGTCTTCTCCAACAGCCGGATAGCGATGCTTCACCACCGTGCCATCGAAATCGAGTACTATGTAATAGCCGTATTGCATCATTTAGTCGAGTTTAATATTCTCACATCCAGGGAACAGGTTGAGGAATAGCTGGGCATTGGCAGGGCGATCATTTGAATACAATGACATGCCTTCAGCAATTGCCTGTTTCATCCCTTCAGAACAGTTCATCAATTCAAATGCCCTTTCTCTATCTTGCGAATCGTTAATTGGGTGTGGCCATTTTCCTGATACAAGCGTGAAGAGTGTTGCAGCTGCGCCGAAGATGTCGGCTTGTGGCCCAAAGTATCTCATATTGCCATCACTATTTTCGGGAGCAGAGAAAGCACTAGTTGAATGAGTGTCTCGGAGGCTAATTAATTTACCATTTTCATCATATTGCTGAGCAACTCCAAAATCTATGAGTACAGCCTCTCCGTTCTCGTCAATCACGATATTTTCCGGCTTGATGTCAAGATGGAGGATATGGCGACTATGCATAGCATAAAGTGCTTTACATATTGGTAAGACAATCTTTCCTATGATAAGTTTCTCAGATGTAGGAACCTGATCGGATTTGATCATATCGTCAAGAGATTCACCTGCATAGAATTTCATGACGTAGTAGATTGTACCTGTAACTTCGCTTTCAAATACCGATTTAACTTCCGTCACATGGTTGTCTGGAGTGTCAGCCATACTTAAAATGAAATCAGGTTCACTGCGGAACATTCTCTTGTAATTGTTGAATTGTTCCTCAAAGTCGGGATCATAAACAACACGGTTGTTCTCTCTTCCGCAGTCAAGTACACCTGTTGGATAGAATTCCTTGATAGCAACAATTTCCTTTGAACCATTAGTGCAATTCTGCATTTCTGCGCGATAAGTATAGCCGAATGCACCATGCGAGATATAGTTCAGAATGGTATATTTCTTGTTACCGTCTTTCAGTTCGAACCCTGCAGGAAGTGCGTCCGCTCCCTCTTCTGGCAACTCAAACGTGTCACTTTCATCCAAGCCCATATCATTCAACTCCGACAGATCAAAGTCCTCGTCTTCACCTACTTCTTTGTAAAGGATGAGGTTCAGATAATCTTCTTCGGTAACAGGTTCTGGTACCATATTATTCTGTCCATATGGATGAAGTTGTCTACGAACATAGGTCTCATTAAGTTCATTAATGAGCCATCCATAGTCGGTAAATCCTTCCAATGAGAATGCATAACCATCTTCAAAGAAAGCTGATCCAAAGTCGGCATCGAAGATTCTTGGCTCAGCGGGACCTGATGCATTGACAATCAGACAGTCCTCATCCAAACGATATGCAGGATTGAACAGATTATTGATAGTTCTCCTCTCAATGTTCTCATTTGGACGAACCTGACCATAATAAGTTTCATTTCGATTGATATAGGCTAAAATACGCTGCTCTTCAACAACCCTATTAAGATCAAGAACAATACGCGGAATTTGTGATACAATATCTCCAAGTCGAACTTTCTTGTATCCTTCTTGATCTGGCAGTTCTGATACGACTAACGATTTAAGAAATCCCTTTTTCTTAACGTTGCTCACCTTGATATACTCAGCGTACATATCGTCCTCGATAAGTTCTTGCATAGATGCACTTTGAGCCAAGGGGTTAGTGCCATCTATGAAACGAATGAGTCCTTTTAACTCCGTATCTTTCTGGGCATTCACCAATACGGCCACTTCTCCGAATGGGAGTAAAGCGATGGTTTCAATCCAGTCACGTTTAAGAGCTTCCTTGAAGTTAGCAGTCTCTTTCTCGAAAATCTCCTTCGGCAATACCATACCGGCATAGCGACCTATGAAGTCAGGATCGTTCAGACATTTGCCCAGACAAAAATCAAAGGCGGATTCGCCATTGATGAAGCCGGTATAGGTGGAGATGACGTAGTCGATCTGCTTACCGTTGAGCCATTGCGTGGAATCGCGCTGAATAAAATGTTCATTCGATACGCCCATGCCATAGTTCAGCAATAGTCCACCCGCATAAATCTTGTCGTTGGTATCGCCATCGCCATAGAAGTTGGTTTTCGACTTCAGCATAGCACCAGCGATGGAACAGCCTGCAAACGGATTATACACCAGACCTTTGCCATCGTATTGGAGTAGAGCATTCAGAGCATGGGCTACCCTCAGACGTGGGCGCTTGGGCTGAATGCCAGATTTATTCCAGATATGGTTGAATATGTTGAGATACCGATCTTTCAGGTATGAGACTGGCGTGTCGAGCAGGGCTTCAGCCAGAATGAACGTAGCATACTGTCGCTGGGCCTTCTCGCTGGCCTCGTTGCTGGAATGGTGAACCAGACGGCCTATTCTGTGGTGATATTCGCGAACCACATCCTGCTCGTCGTTGTTCTTCAGCGTCTTGTAGATCTGGAGCAGGCTGCGGCCTATCTCCATGTCGACGGCTATAGTGGTCACGCCATCCTTGATCCATTTGTTGACACTGCGCTTCAGAGGCGCATCCAGTTCCACCCAGTCGTAGTTGATGATCTCTTGGGGAGTGAGCACACATGCAGCATTTTCAGGAACGCTCGTTCCTGCTGCGATTCTCAACTTACCGTTTGCAGCCAATGCCACCATCATCAGGGGCATCAACGTGTCTGGATTGTAGTGGTAGTAGTTCTCCACTGCATCATGAAGTCTGCTGGAGAAATCTTTCTTTGCCATAGGTAATCAGCTATTATATGTTTTATATGGTACAAAGATACACTTTTTTGTGCAGAAATCGAGTTTTTTGCAAAAAAAATGTATTTCTTGTTAGATAATGCTCTCTTTGCGTACTAATATGGTAGATGTTTCATTAAAACAATAAAATTATGGCTTTATACAGTATTGAAAGTGAGCAGTGTCTCGGAATGGCCCATTTTGGGGGAGCGGTTACAGTGAATGGTGAGAGTGCTGTAGAACTCTCTGACGAAGAAGTTGACATCCTCGTCCAGTTGATCAAGGAAAAGGATACTACCGATGTCGATGAACTCGATATCGCCACATCCCATCCAGCTCTTTACAAAAAATTAGACGATGCCTATCGCAATATGGCTTATGATGCCGAGGAGCTACACTGGTTATGGGAAGGTTACAACAACGGCTACTTTGAGTATGATGAAGAAGAACTGATGAACTATTGCGAAAGTGAACTGGACTTCAAGTTCGAGTACGACATTAAGAAGTATTATCTCGATGATCCCGAGGATTTGGAAGAGGGTGAAGAGCCTGACATCGATGAAGACCAGATTGAAGAAGATAAGTACGAAGCCTTCTCAGAATGGCTCAGCGATTATGTGAAAGGTCTGTCAGACAAGGAGGCCAAGTCCTTCTTCTATAACCACATGAATGCAGACCTGGATTTGGACTATGTAGACTATTCTGTAGAGATTCCCGCTGCTATTATCAAAAAGGCATTGGGTTAATTAGTAACAATAAATAATACAAAGTAATTATGGCAAGACAAACATTAAGAGACCGTAACCAGCATGTCATTGGTTACATCGACGTAGAGTTCAGCGGACGTCAAGTCCTGAGAGACAGTAACAACCATGTACTTGGCTATTATGAGCCAGGGCGCAACCAGACGCTTGACTCCAACTACCATGTCATTGGAAATGGTAACATCCTCACCACTCTCTTGTAAGTGGGGTAAGTCCCTAATCATGAAAAATGGGTGAATCGTCTTGATTCGCTCATTTTTTATGGTTACAGTTGTTAGAATTACTCTTTTTCATGTACTAATAACATAGAAATTGATTGTTTAACTCATTAAAACCAGAAGAAAATGATATTACCATCATTCAAAGAAGATCAGATTCTCAACGAGCTATTAACCGATTACGCTGAAGTAAAGCGTGATGTTCGTAAAACTGTAAAAAAGCGTCAGCGTGCAGCACAGAAAAGGGGACACACTATTCGTAATGGGTCTGTAGAAGTGTTGACAACCCGTACTAAAAATGGAAACAACTGGGTATGTTGCGTTTATTACGAGCGTGACAGAACCGCCAGCTGGAACCTCTCGGCATGTTGTGAGGCAGAGGGCGAGAAAGGACGTAAAGACTACTATTTGCTCAGAGGGCCTTTCAGACCAGCCTTATTACATCAAACTCACCTCCCATGCCGTTCGCCGCTATAAGGAGCGCCAATTGAATACAAATCTGTTCTGTGCAGAAGGTAATGCCGCTTTTCCTTGCACTATGTTTCAATGTCATGAGATAGGCATCTGTAACAGATATATTGATAATGTATTCTTCAAGGCCCTCAGTAATATCGATATTGTGGATGATGTTCCAAATCTCTCACATCTTATCTTTACATCCAGTGGCATTTTCTTTGCGTATAAGTCTGCGCTGGGCAATTATACTTTCCGTACCTTTATCAGTCATGAGATGACCAGAAAGGAATTCAATGAGCTTACATTCGACGAAAAGGGAATTCATGGATCCAAGCAGGCCGTCATAGTCTGGAATGCTCTGATGGCACATCAATATTACAACAAGTGGATGTATCCAAAGGAGATTATTAACAAGATGCTCTATGCCGCGTTTAGCAAAGATGTGATGTTTCATCTCACAAACCAGGGAGATCCCTGTGTCCTTCGCCCATAACGATAAATCTATAAATACGAATACGATATGAGATTCTACAAAGAAGTTTGGGGTATTATCTGGGAGTTCAACTCCATTGGTGAGTATGTTAGTTTCTGCATCGGCAGACTCATTGGTGCTATCATTTTCTTCGGAGGGATATTTCTTCTTTCGAAGTGTGAGAATCTAAAGCCAGAGATAACTGAAGACACTACTTATGAAGTAATTGACGAAAGTGTATACTATTATTGATTATGTTATACGGTATAGCTCATTTAGGTGTTCTATTTAACGATTTCAATGAGGCGTATTTTGGTAATATACTTCCAATGCCTTCATTTAGAATTATGCATAGTGTTAACTTACTAGGCTATTTTTCTTATGTACCAGGATCTATGCCAGGAACTACTGAAGTCATAGAAATGTCAGACTTCTACGACTATACAGGAGATCAGCTTCGTGACATCTTGGTTCATGAGATGATTCATTATTATCTGAGTTATGTTGGTGAGGAAATCCAGCCCACTCATGGTCGTGCCTTTATGAATATGGCACGACGATTGAATCGCACATACGGCATGAACGTCACCCCAACCATTGATCTCAAAAAGATGAAACCCCGTCGCAACGCCCCTTTTCTTATGAGACTCTATTTCAAATTAATTACATAGTATCTGAAAAAAATTGTGTTCTAATGTTAGATTTTCCATTTTATGTGTACTAAGTATATAGAAGCAGTTGAAAATAGAATTTATTGTTGTATTTAAATTAATAGTAGTATGGAAGTTATGATTATTGCAATTGTGAGTGTGGTTTTTGGAGTATTAATCGGTGTATGGGCTATGCAGAACCGCCAGAAACTACTTCAGAATCAGGTAGTAAACCTTCAGTCTCAGATGCAGCATGTCAAGGATGAGGCTCAGGAGAAACTGGAGACTGTCTTGGATGAAAAGGACAAAGCCTGTGAAAGCATGGTGGAAGCCAAAGACAAAGCCTGCAAAGACTTAATTGATGCCCAAGAGAAAAGGCATCAAGAAAGTATTGAGGCTCAGGAGAGACGTCATCAGCAGACATTGGAAGCTCAGGAAAAGAGACACCAAGAGACGATGGCTTCTCAGGAGAAGAGACAGAAGGAGGCTTTAGCAGCCCAGCAGTCACGTTTCGAAGAGACCATTCAGAAAGTAACTGCACAGGTCAAGTCAGCGACAGAAGTGATGCTGAAAGAGCGTCAGAAGGAATTTGCAGCGTCAAGTAACGAGAACATCGGTCAAATTGTGAACCCGCTGAAGGACACTATTGACAAAATGAAACGAGCCATCGATGAGAGTACGCTGAAGCAGACGGAACTCGGTGGTGAGATGAAAACGCACATCGAGAGTATGATAAGGCAAAGTGAAGCTGCCAAGAAGAGTGCTGACGAACTGACACGTGCCTTCAAACACGGTTCGAAGGTACAGGGTGACTGGGGTGAGGCCATTCTCGATGAGTTGCTGGAGTCTCAGGGGCTGACCAAAGGTATTCACTATGATGTACAGACCTACATTAGAGACAAGAATGGTAATATCATCATGTCGGATGAAGGTTCGAAGATGCGTCCTGACATCATACTGCATTTGGATAAACAGCGTGAAGTGATTATCGACTCGAAAGTATCGATGACTGCTTTCATGGACTACGTGAATGCTGAGAACGAGGACGATAGGGAGAAATTCCTGAAGGCTCATGTCGACAGTCTTAACAAGCATGTGAAGGAACTCTCGACCAAGGACTATTCCTCCTACATAAAAGCCCCGAAGGTTAAGATGGACTACGTCATCATGTTTGTGCCTCACACGGGTGCCCTTTGGACAGCACTGAACGCACAGCCAGACCTTTGGCGTAAGGCTATGGAGAAGAATGTGTTCATCGCCGATGAGCAGTCGCTCTTCGCTGCGCTACGTATCATCAACCTGACCTGGACTCAGATTGCTCAGGCGCAGAACCAAGAGGAGGTGTTCAGGCTGGCGAATGAGATACTCGACAGAGTGGGACAGTTCATGAAGAAGTATCAGGCTATTGGTAAAGCTTTAGGCGCTGCTACTGAAGCCTACAACGATGGTGAGAAGAAACTGCAGCCCAATGGTCAGAGCATCCTACAGACTTGTAACAAGCTGATTAAGGTTGGTGCGAAACAGAGTACCAGGAACCCTTTACCTCAGCTCTTGAATGAGGAACCCAGCCTTTGTTGTGCATAATAATGTTTCTACCATAATCTTGAATTTTGATGTTAATGTTTCAGTGCAGCCTGCTGTGAAGCCCGCTGCATTTAAAAAAATGCTATCTGATGTTAGATATTCCACTTTTTGTGTACTAATATAGTAAATAGATTAAATAAAACCCTTTAAATAATTAGAAAATGAAAAAAGAACAAAAGGATCTGCCCAAGGCAACAGCTGAGATTGTAAGAGAGTACGATGAACTGAAGAAGAAGCTGAATGGCCTCAACCCTTCACAGTCTTACGATGAGATGAAAGCAACGTCTGAACGACTCTGTGAGTTGGAGAACAACTACGACTGGTTCAATGTTGAGTTCACTGACCCTGTCACAGGCAAGAAAGGTCTTAAGACCGTTGCTGGTGAGCTGATAGCTCCTGCTCAGTATGATGGTTTCAACGAATTACAGAGCTACATCTACTCCCCTCATGCCCCTGTTATCGCCATCAAGGACGGCAAGTGTGGTATTATAAAAGGTGACGGTTCTGGTCAGCAGCTCTGCGACTTCAAGTTTGATGACATCCGTACCTACACCTTCACTTCCTTGTTCCTGGCTCGTTGGGATGGTGAGAAAGAACGCTTTGGTATCATCACTGCCAACGGAGAAGTCATCTGCCCGAACGTTCTGACCTCCTATGACGCCCAACCCTGCAACGGTATTGCCCAGCTCATCAGTGGGGACAAATACGGTGTCATCGACCTTCAGACCTACCAGTGTGTACTCCCTGAGTATGATGACTTGGAAATGGACGCCGAAGCAGACATTGTCTTCATCAAGGGAGACAAGAGAGGTTATATCACTGAGGAGAAAGGCGAGTTCGTTCCTGTCGAGCAGTACGAGACCGACGAGAACTACATCGACGTGCCTGTTCTCGCTACACGCCTACCATAATCTTATATACATTTCCCCTTCAAACCCTTGCAGGTTTGAGGGGAAATGATTATATTTGTAATTGAAATACTAACTAAAACAATATCGCTTATGTGGATTCCTTGTCAATGTTGCGGAAGAACCTTCGACGAAAGCTATCCGTGGTATGTATGTGACACCTGCGGTTATCGCATCTGTCCCTCCTGTATGAATAGTTTCAAATGTCCCAAGTGCGCCTGGGGCCATATGAAGAGAACATAAACAAACCAGATAGTGCATCACCTAATTAGAGTCGAGAAATCACGCATTACTTGATTCTTCAGGTCTTTTATATCTGCATAGTCGTTATAATACTGTTTAGGGTTAGATTGATTACATCTATCCTTGATATAGTTTATGTCTCTGTCAAAGCTACTATCAGCACCCTCCTCTTGGACGTAGACTAAAATCTGAGGATGCTCCGAAAATAGGAAGCTATCAATAGC
This sequence comes from uncultured Prevotellaceae bacterium, assembly GCA_902800585.1. Taxonomy (GTDB): domain Bacteria; phylum Bacteroidota; class Bacteroidia; order Bacteroidales; family Bacteroidaceae; genus Prevotella. Next base: position 20,010 of record CADCEW010000020.1, on the reverse strand, counting down.
TATATCAAACTCATGCATTGTAATCTCACCAATCCTATCGTCAATGATAAAGACTACGGTATCGGCACTTTCCCTTATAAATGTATCATAGTCGTATTGCCTGCCATCTTTCGAAAACGAGCGAGGGAAATCTTCAAATGTCCAAGTCTTGAATAAAGTTTTACCTCTATTTGATAATTGTGACAAAGCAGAACGGACACCATCTCTTTCTCTATCCAAAGCTTTTGCCCCTGCGACAAACACTTTATGGATTTTGGTATTCATAGTGTCTTCAAAAACACCTTCCATTAATTCCTTTGTTTCTGCGAATGTCATGTTCTGTGACACTACCTTTACTGCTTTGGTTATGAAATAAATGATGTTTTTGTCTTGCTTTAGTAACGAATCAAGGTTATAGCTCAGCATATGTTCGAAATCACATACAGGCTCATGTTGCATTGATTTTCTATGATAAGGCAGCAGAATTATTTCTGTATCTTCACTATATTCATAGTTCACCGATTCTTCCAACCAATGTACGGTTTCGATAAACCCATCCTCGTCAAATGCGAACTTCTTTTTATAAAAGTGGAATATCTCATCGAGGCTGGTAGTCCAAGACTTCCTCAGAAAAGACTTTATTCCTTTATTCTCGACCATGAATCCTGGCATGAAATAGCGTACATCCTTTGTCCTTTTGTTCAGGTAAGAATAGTTGTCAAGAATTAACTTCAAAGCCGATGACTCCTGATGTGAATTCAAGTTTCCTAAAATAATGACATACCAATCCCTTTCTCTATAGCCAAACTTCTCGTCCCAATAACCATAGTTGGCTAAATCCTTATAGCTACAAATCCCTATCATGCTGTTTTACTTTTACTTATTTCACACAAATACGATCTATTCTCCTTTCCTTTTGATTAGACTGAAGTACCAAATCTCTTCTCAATCAACTTTATTACTTTAAAGAACTTTTGGCCATCATTGTTATTGGTAATTTCGAATTCCAGTTGTTTCTTTCTTCCCAACCCCGATACAATGGCATATATTCTCCTGTCGTTCCTATTAAATGTAATTTCTCTGGATAAAGATTTCCCGTCACATGCGAGAAACACTATCTCGTCGTTACTAATCGACTTAATGTCCCAGAATAAAGCATTGATGATGTTTTCTCCCAATTTACTGAATGCTGTTCTTTTCTGGGATAAGATAAATAGAAACTTCTGTTTCTTAAATATTCTCAACATTTCATGTGCTATAGCCGGCTCATTAGGGCCAGGATTGTCAATCTTCCACTCTGTAAAGCAATAGAGGACATCACTCATTTTGAGCTTATACCAACTATAATAGTTCTTATCCTCAGTCTCTTTTTTGAGTTTGCCATCCAATTTGTACTCCCAATTGAATTTATTTCTGCTAATATCAAATTCACATCTTGCTATAATTGGTTGATGTACATATGTATCCTCTATTGACAAGAGGCCTGCCATTTTGATTTTTGCATCCCTTATAATGTCAATTGATTCTATTGAAAACCATTTCTTTTCTCCTGCATTTTCTATGCAAAAAACAGTTTGAGGATAGTCGTTATGGAATTTTGTGACGAAATCATGACTACTATTATCTGCCGTTTTCAAGAAACACTCCTTATGTGCTGTGAATAACAGTGATCGAAGATGACGACTGCTGAACAGGTCATTGATATCCACATCTGTTCCTTCTTTTGCATCTGTTAGACTACCAGTATTAAAGTCATAATGAAGCACTAATTTCTTATTTGTAGAGCCCAACTCAATATCTGCTCTGTCGGATGAAAATGATGAAAAGCGAGAAAACAATGTATCAACCTCCTGGTCCTTAAAATTCACCTTAACATCAAGATGTTTCTCTTGTTGTTTTACTCTTCGGTTTATGTATGCTAATATGATATTCATTCTATCTTATAATGTCGGTTTCAGTAGTAAATTCCTGAGTATAATGATCTTTAATTAAATATGGTAGTAGTTCTTTATCTCTGTAATCTGTATAATACTGATTGCAGAGATTTGTTTTTTCTTTAATAACGTGTATCTCTGTATTGAATAAATCCTCATTAGACTTATTGTTATAAACAAAAACCCGTGGATGTCCAGACGATTGATAGCTGTCAATTGCTATTTCAAACTCATGAAATGTTATTCCACCTACTTTACCATCTAGAATAAAAATAACAGAATCTGCACTTTCTCTTATAAACACATCGTAATCGTCCATTTGTCTTCCATTTGGACTAAATGAATGCTTAAAGTTATCAAATGTCCAGGTTTCAAAATAAATGTTGCTTTGGATTGATGCCTGTGATAGTTTCGCTATTATATTATTCCGTTCTTCTTCTAAAGATTTTGATCCAGCGATGAAAACTTTATGAACCTTTTTATTGTTGATTTTTTCAGGAATTCTATTTTTTGCCTTGTTTAGCAGCTCTACCAAACCATTTGAATAGTTTATAAGAATGGTCTCTAGAATCTCTTTCCCATTCGATATACAAATAGATTCATTTAGTTTCTCTCCATATATTGTAAGAATCTTTTCTTTGTCTGAACTCTCATAGTGTCTTTGGGTAGCTATTGATATACTTCTTTCAACCTCATAAATACGATTAAAGTCTTTTTGAAAAGATGTTACTGTATTAATTAGAGTAAAATAAGAATCAAAGTCAGCTTCAGTAGAAATAGGGTAAAGATTATATGTGTCATCTTTTGATATCAAAATCAATGCAGGCAATTTGTATTGTTCGATACTAAATTTATCACATACTTCGTCAGAAATATTGACATGAGTTCTTATCTCACGCTTAGAAATCTGGCGTGTATTTACAGAAACGAAGTTGTCCGTTGTATCCGCATCCCCCTCTCCAATACTCCAGTTTATATATTCTATATATGTTATATTTTTGCCAGTTAACAGATTTATACGAGATTGGTTTTCAATGATATAGTCATCAAATATCCTTTCTTTCGGATTACCGCTGGGAAGGAACAGCATAAGGAATCGATACTGAGAATTATGAAACCATTCCAGAATTTTATCAAAATGTAATTGAGTTATATACATATTATATCTGATGTTTACTGTTCTAAGCGCACAAATTTACATATTTTTCCGCAATTATCAAACAAATATCAAAATTAAGTTACTTCTTGTGTTAGATTGACTTTATTTTATGTACTAATAGATAGAGAAGACAGCATTCAAAGTTTAATTAATACATTGAAATTATGACAGGACAAAGACCAAGACAACCACAGGATGACATCCCCTATGAGGTTTGGATGAAACACATCATTAAGGCTTATCGTAAAGACATAGTTAGGCTTGAGCAGCTTCAACGATATGCAGAGGGACTGGAAGAAGAAAACGTTGCGCTTCAAAAGAAACTCGAGCAACAGACTGTTGACAAAGAGACTTCTCGTAAGAGAAAGGAAACCATATATGAATTAAAGCGAATTGTAAAGAGTCAGGAGGTTTATATAGGCCGTCTTCAGTTACTGCTGGCAGAACATGATATACCTTATCATTATAAAACTCCTGTTAACGAATTGGAAAAGGCTGGTATAGAGACAGATAATATTATGATTTTTAGAAATCTGATGAAATGAATATGAGAAGACATAGACAATTTGAATTTCTTGCAGGTGAGTACCTGAAGAAGGAAGGTTATGAGACCGAAGTGACCCCAGGGGTAGCTGACTGGGGAGTAGACGTATTTGCCGAGAAAGATGGTAAACGCTACGTTGTTCAAGCCAAGATGTATGGCGACTGCAAGACCAAGATTAACCGTCGTATGATGATGGAACTCTATGGTGTAATGCATTATTTCGACTGCCAAGATGCTATGATGATCTACAATGGACGAATTATGCCCGATGCTGTGAAAGTGGCTGACAAACTAGGCATCCAACTCATCTACCTCGATCAGCATCAGTTAGACCAACTACTTCCTGAAGCCAATGCTGACGCTGTCGAAGAAATCTTTAGTAAGGTCTGGCAGGAGATACATCAGCTTGAAGGTCGCCAGATTGCCAATGCCCGTGGTACCCATTATACTATTACTCAGGTTACTGATGGTGACATCACATACACAAATCAGAACGGTAAGCGTCATCATGAAAGTGCTGACTTGTTCCGTAGAATAGTAGCCTATATTTGCCGATATGGTAATATCCAGCAGAGTCAGTTACGTGGTGAGTTTGGCACCTATGCCTCAGCCTTTATTGCAACCGTCTTTGCCAATCTCCCTTCCTGCGAGGTCACGCCTAACCCTACAACAATACAAATTCCCCTCAAACCCTTGTAGGTTTGAGGGGAATGATTATTAAAATGGAGGGACATCGGGCTAGCATTGGTTATAGGGATCGTCAACCTTCTTCCCTTTTCCATCAGCCTTCTTCTAGTCCCATCCTCTTTCATCATTATTCTCTGACCAACGGCTTATGCCGTTATCATGGGAATCGTCCTCAGAAGCAGGATCCCATCCACGCATATTATCATCGCGATCATCGTCATCATTGTCCCACGACATCAAAAACTTCTGTTTCATAGCCTTGTTTTATTAATTCATTCTTCCACTTCAAACTCCAAACCTAACTGTGAGGCTGATTCCTTCACGCTCTTAACGATAGGTGAATTGTCTGTAAGAGGATTAGCAGAACTATTGCTGGCCGTGAATTTCACATCTATCTTCAGATGATTATTCTTTAACGTGTTCACGAAACTGGAGAACAACTGGCTATAGTTCTCAATGGGCACACTACCACTAATTGTTACCTTCTTATAAGTCTTAGTAGCTGGTGCTGGCTCAGCACCTGGCTCTGGTGCTGGCGTTGGTGCAGGTCCTGGTGTCGGCGTTGGAGTTGGCTCTCCACCAGCTGGCTTAGACATCACAGATGAATCCAACAACCAATAACCATCCTCCTGAGGATTAAGGAATGTTACCCTTTCATTATGATAGATACGTGAGAAATGTTCAGGATCGCCTGTACCCACATTCCACATTCCTTCTTCACAATACCTATTAACGGTATCCGTAATAGCTTCAGCATTCAGAATCATTGGTTTGTCATCAAAGCGCAGGAATGCCTCATAGACATCATTTACCTTTACTGGCTTTTCAACTGTAGGCATCAACCCATTACGATTGATGACATTCAAACCTATACGACGAAGTACCCAGCCATTATCATGCAATTCTTGTAATGTATTAACAGAAATCTGCACTGCAAACTCAGAAGCAAAGGATATGATTTCTTGTGTCTTCAACGTGTCACGCTCACATTTTACGACTGTATTATAAGCATGAATCAATTGTTCTTTGGCAGCATCTGCGCTGAGTTTCTTTCTGTCTGCCACATCCTTTCTCTGTTCTTGATCCAGCTGGCTTCCATATTCTTTAATAATCTTATCACAAGCCAAGTATTCCCTCAATTTTGTAACAACCTGAGCTTTGCCTGCTTCAGAACATACAAGATAGAGCATTGTATTTCGATATACACGCTGCGATGTACCTTTCATCTGTGCCATCTGCTTAATAGCTATCTCTGCAGAGGTGCTTACATTTCCACCAGCAGCAACAGTATATTTAGGATGCATGATAACGAAGGTTAGCTGTTTCTGTTCAGGCACATCACCTGTAGGATCAACCAAAACTTTCACTTTGGCTACATTCGTCACAGATTGTTTAACCATCTGCATCACCTCACCATAAATCTCATCTTCCTTTACATCGCCTTTAGCTTGATTTATCAGAATGTTGATGTTTGGCTTCGACTGGAACCAATAGCTTTGCTCACCACCAATGCTACTGCGATACATATAGTGAACAATATTCTCCAACTGGTTTACAGTTGAATCGATATCGATATGCTGGAAGGCATCAGGCTTCAACAGACAAAGTTTCAGTTGTTTCAAGGATAATCCTTTCTGAGATGACGCACCAATTGATGCCATCAAAACAGTTGTTGTGACAGCTGTAGCCAAATGATATTCACCAATGTTATTACCAGCATTCTGCTCATCCAGTTTATAGGCGTTACTGATAGTGCCAAATACATCTGCATGCATCACAGAATCCCACTGAGCACCCATCAGGCTTGTTATCTGACTTTGCAAAGTAGGCAGATTCTCCATTTGTACATCACTGGTCTGAATCAATGCCTGAGTACCCACAAGTGAAGCTCTGCGCTGCCACAAATCTTTCACAATACTTGCTAACAAACGTAATACGCCTCTTGTGCGCTGGAAACGAGAATCACTTCCCCAACGAACTCTGAACAAATCAATTAACTCAGGATGGAAGGGATACGCCTTCTTGATGCGCTCCACATAAGCCACACGATCAGCTTCTGCAGGCAAAGAATCCCTACGATTGTGGTACATATCTTTGTATTTCCTTGCCACTTTCTCAATGACTGTTTCATCAGTCATACGATCAAAGAGTCTGCGACGTACTACCTCATAGATTTCTTCATCATCTACAGGCTTCACGCTGCTACCTACACGAACCACACGAGTCTCCAAAGATGAAAGGATCTCCTGTCCAATTTCACTTGATGCTACCTCTCTAGCACTTGCTGGAAGCGTACATATCAGCACAGTCTTAGGAATAGAAGATACCACCTCTGTCAAAGTTTGGATGAAGCTATTAGTTTGAGTAAACAAAGTACCACTACCAACAACCTTTCCGCTTGCTTTATTACAATAGTCTGCCAACTCATCTATCAATATCAAAGCAGGGCTTGCACCCTCAATAACAGGTTTTATATCCTTGGCTGTTGGTGCAATCATCTGTATGTCAGCATTCTTCACTCTTTCATATCCTTCTTTGCCACCTAACTGCCAAGCTAATTCACCCCAAAGCGTATGAGTGATGATACCATCTTCTACTTGATGACCATCTACCACGCTTACTGTATTCTGAGTAAACACTGCGACTCTGGCACTATCGAATTGTGGCATATCCTCTGGATCGAGGATAGTTCTTGCTGCAGCTAAATCTTTAAATGTGCGACTGTCCTTAACCACATGATAGAGAGAGATGAGTGAGTGCGTTTTACCACCACCAAAACCTGTCTGTAACGAGATCACCCTATTCTGACTCTCTTTGCCATTCAATGCCTGTACAACACGACGGATCAATTCGCGCATACCATCAGTAACGTAGGTGCGATCAAAGAACGATACCAAGTTCTGATATACCTCAGGTGCTGTACCTGTAGCCACCTCTTCTATATTGGCAGCAAAGACACTCTCGTCTAACTGGCCATTACGAATATCATATTGTGGCATGATAGAATTATACCACGCTGGTAAAACGCCAGAATAGTCAACGGCCTCTGTATTATCCTGTTTGGGGCTTTGTGCTTGCACTCGTTCAACTTGCGGCGTTGCTTCAACTTTTGCTTGGGTGCCACCTTTGACACGTTTCAGTTCGTCTTCAAGATCAACCATCTCCAGAAGTTTGGCCACTTGCACCATATTGCTGAAAGCACGCTCAGCCTCATCTTCATCTAACCCATCCTGATCAAAGTTGTTACGAGTGTCCTGAAGTTCTTGCAGACATGAACGCAGGCGGTTATAGTTCTTATTACTATTTCCGACCTCCTTTGTTACGCTTTCCTTATAATTGATGATGAACGTCACAAGATTGTTATAATCAATCAGTCCCGTCAACGATGAACCATTATTATTGAGTTTCATTCGCTGCATCTGCCAACTACTCTTCTTTCGCTCATTATCCATGCGACTTTCAAAATCTTCGTCCCATGATAAGCCTGCCTTACATTCGCGCTCAACCACACTAACGACATAAGGTCGCATTGCATCCAAGAAAAGGCCTAAACCGCGTTGTAATTTCTCTTTATCCATAGTCTTTCAGTTTTTAATTTTCAAAATCCAATGAGGCTTCATGATGTTGTATTGCCTCTTTACATTTCTGGCGAAGCATTTCTGCACTCGCAAGAATGCCTTTTACATCTTTATAATCTTGACTGTCTTCAGGAAGATGACCACCAAGGAAATCCAATACTCGCCATTGTGGAGCATCGCTTTGTGGGCAAAGTTCACGCACCAGTTTAAGTAATAAGACTTGATTACCACCACGATAAGCCAACATCATACGATGTACTTGACTAATCATATAGTCTGTAGGTTGTGTACCCCAGTTCTGATTACTGCCAACATGCTCTTCTGCTGTTGCCAAATGCTGTTTGCTGCCTTCTGTAATTAGCAACTTATCGCTTTGCAGACTCCGAATCTCCACATTCACACCTACACGTGTATATTTGTTCACATCGTCGAAGTCGCATTCTGCCATACCGTTCATCTGGAGCCAACCACAATAGAACTTGGTTTGTGGTTCTCCTGGCACACCTTCAAGCAATGCTTGTGCTGCACTCTCGCGAGCAAATTCCAATAATTGACCCACGCTCACAGGATCACCTTCTGCAGTCTCAACCAATTTGTAATGTCCAAACACACTCACTGCTTGGCCAAAGCAAGCCGTCAGCAAATCTGCACCTCTGAATCCAAGGCCATATAGTTTTTCCACCTCAGCTTTTACTAATTGGCGAATATTATGCTTTACCTCATCAAAATCTGCAAAACCCTTGCGCTCTGATGGGCGACAGGCAACGGTAACAGAAGATTCAAGAAATGCCATATCAGTCTTTAATGCACCTTGCATTTCTGTATCCATTGGCCAACTACCAGTAATATTCATTCGTGCATCTAAAATAGAGTTGCATAGTGTAGTCCATGCTTGAGTACTTTGGTGAGCATACATGATACTAACAACTTCTGATGTTTGCGCTTCTATTGCGTCAAATATTTCTGTAAGTTTCTTCTCAAAATGCTTTCTCGCCTTTTCTTCATTGTCTTCGTGATGATGCTTAATTGCAGTACATTCTTCTGACTTTGGAGTTTGAGGCGTTGCAAAATTCATAGGATACAGATTTCCCAAAGTCCGTTTCATCCACACATAGAAGAAATCAGAACAGTCAGCATAACCAATAGCATCATAATAAGGAGGATCTGTAACCACTGCAGTTAATGATTTTCTATCAAATTGTAATTTGTCGCCACTTGAAGCATTGGCAAATACTGCAGAGAATTCATTCTTATTCTCAGACTCTAAATATCTAATAATCCAATCTAACTGGTTTTCTGCACTACCAGATTTCCCACAGAACGGATTAGATTCAGGAAAGTCAAAAGTCATAGATATAGACTGGCGACCAAGAATTCTTTCCAATTTCTCTCGTCCTGTATGATATACGCCAAAAGAAGTGTTTGCTATCGCTATGCGATCAATCCATATTCCTAGATATGTTAAAACCGTTCGTCCATAATCATTATTAGATATTGACTCTGTTAATTCATTGAACTTAGACAACCATGTATGAAGCATATAGATTTGTCGATCAGAAAAGATATCTCCCCAATGTTCAAACCCCCATGAGCAAACTGGGAATGCTTGGATGTATTTTAATGGTAGTAACTCTTTTGGTCGCTCTTGTTGAGGTACTTCAGAATTAATTAATCTTTGTTGCTCTTTCGTTGGCAAAGCGTATTCTTTGCCATTATCTCCATCATTTATTATCGCTATCAGTCTCATTTTCAACCCCTTTTCACGCGACTGTCGTTTAATGATATCTATACTTGTAACATTACCACAGCAAGGACAAGTCATATTTCCTCTGTGATTCCATTCTTTGATGTAATACTTCCCTTTTGATAATGAAAAAGATATCCTATTACCTTCTATTTCTGGATTAAGATATATTTTTTTCTTGGGAGTATTTGCAAGATAGAAGCTTTTCATCATAGGCACCTCTGCACCACAAGCGGGATTAGAGCATTTGGCTGTTCTGGCCCAATAATACGCAATAGGTTTATTTCCCTTTTCATCAACAGGATAGAGATAGCCAACTTCTTTCTCCGTCTCATTAAGAATCTTCTTAGCATAAAATTCTACATCAAAAGCCAAACGGTTAGGAATATGATAGCATTTTCCATCGAAAGTAATGCCACGTTCATCTTCCTGCGCCATTTTGAGACCTTCTGCCCCATAAAGTTTTTCAAATTCCTCCTTACTATATACGATAGGTTTGCCATATTTCTGTGGGAACTCAGCAGAACCACGCTCGATGATATGAGCCACAGGGTTAATATCATTACCATAACTGCGACAACCTAAACGTGCAGCCTCCAACGGTATAGCACCACCACCAGCAAAAGGGTCAAAAACTGATGGCATTTCATTTTGGAAAGCATTGATAGCAGCCTGTAATTCGGCTTCAAGTTGCTTTACTTCCTCCGTTTCAATATGACGATCTTTCCATTCATATAGATTCTTCTCTGCTTTAGGGATGGCATCATAAAGTTTATCAAACTCTGCATGCAGTTCTTCCCATGTGGCATTTGGCCTTTTGTCGCTCTGATAAGCCACAAAAATTAACTCTCTTGCAATGCGGAGAATCTTAGGATTGTTCTTGTTTTCCCATTTTATCAATGACCAATCATCCAATTGATCTTTGGGAGGTGTCGATTTGCCAGCAATCATATTTGCTTGGCATGTCTCTGAGAACTTACCAATAAACATCATCAGGCGGTTGCGATGGTTATCTTCCATCTCGTCAACAATGCTGGTATAAGGAATGTCCCTATATGGCTTATAATGCAGTTTGCCTAAACCTGTATTCAGTAAATATTCCACAGCATATTTGAATGCCTCAGGACAATTTTCATCCAATGGGTCTGGCACCAAACTGGCAAAAACAATAGCACGACAAACGGGTAATGGCCTACGTGCCCACCACAGATGCAGGGTACTGATATGGCCGTGACGAATACTCTTGTCACGTACGCTTTCTGCTGATATTTCTTTGATGGGCAGAGCCACCTCTATGAGTTTCTTTGCTTTCATAATTCGTTTGTATTATGCTGCCATTCCTCCAAGGGGAGATAGAACTGAATGCCTTTTGTCTTTTGCTCAAAGTTCATTCTGTTGGCAGGATCATTGATAATATTGAGTTGCGGATTTGATTTACAATTAGTGACGATGTAAAGCCAGGCTTTTGTGCCAAGTTGCGCCAGACGGTTCATCTCGTTTTCTGAAAGCATCACGCCATCAGTACCAGAACGGCCTTTCACTTCGATATATCGTTTCTGGCCCTCAGCATCAATACTCTTCAGGTCGTAGCCTACGTTGTCTTTTGATACATCCTCAGGTGTGCGACCATTTGCTGTTTCATAGTCCATAGCAGTCTGCATGGCAATAGCCTCTACTTCGTCATCGCGGCTCATGCCATAATTATGCTTATATTCTACCTGATTGAGAGGCACAACGTAGGCACAGCCCAACACTTCAGGAGCAATGGCAGAAAGCTCTTTTCCCAGTTCAAGTTCCTGCATTCGCTCTACTTTACGTTGCTTCAACTCTTCTAAGCGTTTCTCTTTGGCTTCAAGTTTCTGCTGTGCCTTCTCTTCTTCAGCCATGAATACTTTACCTTGTAGTTCATTGATTTCTCCCTGAATATCAAGGATAATCTGTTGAAATGCAGACTGCAAGTATTCTCTACGTCTGGCAGAATCTTCCTCAACTGTTAGCTGTGTCTGCTTGAAAAGAGGCTCTGTGATTTTTTCGTAAGCCCATTCCACAACTTTGTCTTCATTGACGACATCAGGAGGGATGATCTCTTTTGCAAATGCTGCAGGAGGACAGAGGTCTAACAATTTGGCTGGTGATGTTTGGCGGAACTCGCCTTCCTTTTCACAAACAAGTGACAACAATTCGTTTGCGACATTTGGATTACCATCCTGATTTGTTGTATTGTCCTGTATCTGATTCTTGACGAAGTAAGCAAAATAAGGATGCTGGTCTTCTGGTGAAACTAAGACAGTACCTTTCAGCATCTCATCGTGGAACAGGTCACTTACTACATCTATTAAACTATCAAACAAGGCATTGCCTGGATTAATATAATGGGCACGCCCATATTGAGCAGTAGAGGATTGGTATTCCAAGAACAATTGTTTATCGAAAAAGAAATAGAGATTTGTCAGATTCTCAGCATATATGTTGTATTTCTCTTTGAGTCGCTTGATAATCACATCAGGGATTACATCTATCTGATAGATGCCATCGGATAGCTCACGATATTGTCCACCTAAATATTTGAATGCCCTTTCAAAGAATAATCGTATATAGATAGGCTGTAAGCGACGCTCATCACTATCTTCTTTCAACAATCGTGCTTCCTTGTAATCTACTGTAGAGTGAGCCATTGCCGTGCTTTGCTCTTCAATACTCTTCTTGAAGATACCACCCAACTCAGATGCAGACTTATCAATAAAGGCATCCAAATCGCTTTCATGTCCATTGAGCACTGATTCTATAATGCAATCAAGAGATACTCCTTTAAGAACATCCTGAATCACATCGTACACACGATCATCACCAAGTTGTTCACGGATGATATCAAGTTTTGTGAGCAGTTTCTTTAATACCTGACCTTCACGCGTATTGTCAGCCACCATGTTGAATACCATCACATCGCTCTTCTGACCATAACGGTGAATACGTCCCATACGCTGTTCCAAGCGATTTGGATTCCAAGGTATATCCCAGTTAATCAGCAAACGACAGAACTGAAGGTTGATACCTTCGCCTGCAGCATCTGTACAAATCAGAATCTGAGTGTCAGGCGACATGAACTGGCATTGAGACTGGCGACGCTCATCTACAGACATTCCACCATGAATCGTGGCAACTGTATAACCATTATTATGAAGTCGCTCCTGAAGATAAAGCAAGGTGTCCTTATGCTCTGTGAAAATAACCAACTTCTCACCATTAATCACACCTTCAGAGGTGAGCAAATGCTTAAGCTCTTTATATTTCTGCTCTTCCTGCTGCTGATTATACAGAGAATCGGCCATCAGATAAAGCTCTTTCACTTCCTGTGTCTCTGCCTTAATCTCGCTGGGACTCTTCGAAGTAGTGAACAACTTTAGTTTCTTGGGGTCTGATAAGATATTATCCAATGCTTCACGCTCATCATCCTCCAAATCATCAAGGTCGTCTATATTGATATCCTCAAATTCGTCAATCTTGATACGCTGCTTCCATAATGAAGGATTACGCTCTAATTCATCTGTAAGTCCTTGCAGCGCCATCCAACGTTTCTGCAAAGTATTACGGATAGCATAGATACTGCTGACTAATCGACGCTGCATTACTTGGAGAGCCAATGAAACATGTATATTCTTGGTTTGAGCAGCCTCTTCTTTACGCTTCGTCAGATATTTGGTCACAGCATCATATAGCCGTTTCTCATCTGGAGTCAGATTGTAACTGGTGGTTTTGGTAAAACGCTTTTTATATAGCGGATTTCCATCCCAATCCTTCATATCCTCCTTCAAACGACGGATAAAGAATTTGTTGGAGCCTGATTCACTTAATTCACGCACACGTTCTGTAGCTAAATCAGCTGTAGCAAAGATATCTTCATCTAATAATTGAAGTAGTCGCTTGAAAGTATCCCTACGTCCACGATGAGGTGTGGCTGTGAGTAGCAGGATATGCTCGCATTGCTGCGCTAAGACATGAGCAACTTCATAACGTTTTGATTTATATATCTTCTCACCATATTCATAAGCTGAGAGCTTATGTGCTTCATCGAAGATAACCATATCCCAGCTGGTCTTTGACAAAACATTCATAATATCCTCACGACAAATGAAATCAATACTGGCTACGACACGATCTGTATTCTGGAATACTGTTGGTTCAGAAGAGAACACACTACGATTCACCAGTTTGAAGGAGATATTGAACTTCACGCCCATCTCGTCCTCTTGCCATTGTTTAGTCAGACCTCCTGGCGTGATAATTAATATACGCTCTACATAATGACGTAGCATCAACTCTTTCAGCAGAAGACCAGTCATAATGGTCTTTCCTGCACCAGTATCGTCTGCTAACAAAAAACGAATCTTTGGCTGTGGGAGCAAGAACTTATAGACTGCTTCCACCTGATGAGGCAATGGGTCAACAACACTACAATTGATGGCAAAGAGTGGGTCAAACTGGTAGGCAGATTTGATGCGCTCAGCCTCTGCATATAAAACAAAACGCTCAGGGTCACCTTTGAAATTAAACTCACCATCAGCAGTAAGCACCTGTAAGGCATCTATCTGCTCTGCTGTCACAATTTTAGAGCCAGCACGATGCGTATTCACTCCAGTATAGGATAGTGAATACTTCTTGCCAAGTGCCTGAATCTTAGTAATCTCAACGGATTCATTGGGCGTGAGACCAGATACAATACTGCTGACCTCTATTTTTAGTGTTTGGTCACTCATTGCTTAGGTTATATATTCTAAATTGCAAAGATAATAAAATATTCTATAATGTGATAAGTTTTCTATATTTCTTATCTTTTATTTAGAGTTACTTGTGCAAAGATACGTAATTAATAGGGCTCAAATGAGTCTATTTACTAGGTATAATATATGTTAGGAGATGACGTATTCTTTGCCCAACCTGCAGTTAACTTTGTACCTTTATTCAAAAGAAAACCTGCCTGCACCAATCTGACTATACATCTTGGCATCCATATTACCGATTGTAAGGCGGCCAAGTTCTATTCGCTCTCCATTCTCCCTAATGAAGTCCTCATTAGTCCCAATCAGATAGGCGATATCACTATCAGCTGCCTTAAACAGAAAACTGTCTTGGTCATAACTCTCAGACAAAAAACGTAAGTTATTGTAAAAGTCAGGATCTTCGTGAAGGTCAAAGGTAAGATAACTATTCTCCGAACCAGCTTCTTGGCCACATTCCTGGTAATACCCCTTGAGTCTGATAACGCCATATTGAAAAGCGCGCAATTGTCTTTGCAGTTCTCTATTTAAGGAGTCGTTTGTTTCGCGATTGTGGCATTGACGCCATGCTGATATAGTAGCACAATTGACTGTCGTGAGCCATTTACGAGCCCTGTTCAGCGACGCATTGGTAGGGATAATTTCCCATTCATTCCCTGAAATAATGGGCTGTGGCTCGTTGACGATGACTTGCTGATTGGCCAGATCTTCTATCTCGAATTCCGGTAATAAGATTTCAATGTCCTTCATATGCTTCATTTTATATACCGAATTTACCATATTGTCCGCCTTTTGACGGCTCGTACCAGCTCTTGCGGTTAAGCCATTGGAAACCGTCTTCACGAGTAATGACAGCGAGGTCAATGAGGCCGCCGACAGATTCTTGTTGATATGTTATTTTACGGTGCAACTCTGTGGCCTTGATCAGATTCTCTGCCAGACAGGCCATTTTCTGAAGATCGAAATGCTTGATGGCTTCCATATGTTGTCGTAGATGATCACGTTCGCTTTCTGTAATAAGATCCGTTATCTCTTCACGAATGGCTGAGTAGTCTATCTTGTCTTTTAAGATATCGAGCATATTCTCAGTCAGTAGATTGTCAATGAGATCTTGGAATTTTCTGCGAATGACACCAATACGGTCGCTTTGTATACCCAATTCGATGGCATCGATAATGTCGGACTGGCCACTCGTAAAAATAATGCTTTCTAGTTCATCTGAGATGGTAGCAGATCTGCAAGGTTGCCATTGGAGTTTCAATTTAGTTATTCCTGTAACCTCGTATTTACATATACTAGGATAGGACTCGTCTTCGCCATAGCCAGCAAATACCAGAATTGTACGTTTGTTTTCTTCGAATGATTCGTCCCTTTTTAAATAGACGGACAAGATCTCAGAATCAACAAAACTCTTAAAATGCTGGACATAGTCTTCAAGCTTGGAGAATCCAGAACTATCATTCTGCTTGCGATAACACCTGATAATGACGTCCCATGGGAGTTTCGACAACAAGGAATTGCCAACTATCATAACTGCTACAGGCTGCTTGTCTTTCAAACGTAGCATCTTGTCACCAGAATTGACAACCTTGTCCTTGACGGAAATCACTTTCTCGTTCTTGTTTTGAATAGCAACTTCCTGAATAGCATTGGTAAACGTTACAGCACTATCGGCTGCAATGGCAATCCCTCTTTTATTTAAAATACCTACTATCGCTGTCATATTTACTCCTTTCCTTTAAGCACCATAAAGACTGTGTTTGATATATACGAAACCTTCTGCAAGTGTTACTATTCCTATCTCGCGTGTTGGCGAAACAGACGAGTCGGTAGAGGAAAGCAAACCTTCTGTTTCAATAAGATTCTCAGCCATCGATACCATGTCTTTGATGGTAAAGTCTGAGACAGCCTGAGTTACTTTGGGGTCTTCTTGTATTTCTGAGAACATCTTTGCTACACTGTTCCTGTCTCTTTCAATCAGGCCAGCGGCTGCATCTATATTGCCCATAATGTTGCCCAGTGTCTTAAATAGCAATGTGTTCATCTTACTGACGATGTCATCTGACACGCCTCCTGATAAGATTCGGATGTTCTCACAATTACCCAGGTGTATTTGGAACACAGGGCTTCGTGAACTTATCTCATGGGGGTTTTTAAAGATGTTGAAGCTATTGTCAGTAGCTGATATGTTAATGACTTCTGCACAAGGAAACATTTCTTTATGTTCATAACCCACGCAGATGATAATTTTTTTGTCTTCCTTGACTTGAGTATCTTTGTCTGCATGGCCTAACACATCTTTCAGATAATAGTAGAAGTCTTTAACGCACTCCTTGAATGTGTTTTCCTGTGTAAGGCTCTTCTTCGCCTGATAGGCCATAATGATATCGTCCCACCTTAATTGGGATGTTGGATCGACCATTATCGCAAAAGGAATCTTTTCGCTGTAACGAAAGATTGTACGGTCACGGCTGGATGCACAAACCGCGCCATGCATGTTCATCATTAATATTGATGCTGCCATAATTTATAAGTTTTAGTCAAAGGTCAAACAACTTCATCTTGATATCTCGAGTCCAGGTAGTGTCGTTGTGACTCGTTGTAGATACCCTGCCACCGACGGGCAATACCGAGTTTGGCTAATAGCTTAGACAATGATTTGTTGGCTTCTTCAGGGAGGGACCCTTTTTTCTGCACCATTTTCTTTCCATAGGTTGTTGTCAGTTCATTCAAGAATGACACAAGCTGCATAGCCTTATCGTAGAAACCGCGTTCAAACTTAGCGGGGACGAAGAATGACACCACCTGTTCTTCGATGGCTGGAACGACGAAACGATGATGAGGATCGTATGGGCTATGGACATCAATGAACCTGCACCGAACACCGTATTTCTCTTCGTATTCGCGTAGCAAATCCCGTTTTTGCCTGACAACCTCTTGCTTTTTAGCCTGTATCCTAGGCCTGGTAACTTTTTCATAGCGTTCTCTGGCTGCCTTGTTTCTTTCCTGACGTTTATACTCGTCAGTGCACTTTGCAATATGCTGCTCCCACTCACGTTCAGCATCAGCTTTTAAGACATCATCAGCGTTTGAATCGACAAACTTGCGATACTTCATGCACGCCTCACAGAATTTATCATGATACTGAGTATAGTTTTTCTCAGCGAGGATGACGTCCCTGACTTTTTCTTGAATCTTGTAGTAAGCCTTCCGTAAGTTGTCCTCTTCCTGCTGTCGTTTATCTGACGCTTCCAGCAAGACAAGGCGTCGCTGTGTCTCTTCTTCCAACCAATTGGCAGAACAGTAGCGCTCCACCAAGTAGGCGGCAAGAATATCAGCAGGGGTATGACGGAAGTCCAGGAACTTACGCGTATTGTTATTATCGTAGAGGAAGGTGTGGTCGTTCTGAGAGTCAGATATGGTACAGAGGGCACCTCCTAGTTCAATTTGTGCCTTATGTTCGTCTTGTATCGTGATCTTTTCTGACGGGAAACCTGCACGATGCAGTGCCTCTATCAAGTCGTTGACCGTCGTGCTGAGACTCTTGTCCACATCGGTTAGCAAGTTCATATATTGCTTGCTGCCATTCTTCTTGACATCGTCCCTGATGATTTCAGGGATTGTCTGGTTTATAAGGTGCCAATATGGCTGTCTGCCAATCCATCGGGCTTTCGCTCTAAGTTCGTCGAGTGTCATATATTCATAGTTTTAAGTTTCTGCCTGCGAAGATAAGAAAAATTTTCCAACATTACGAAAAAATCAAAGATTTTTTGTAAAGGTTAGAGGCTAAAGACAGGTTAATGGCTTAGTAGGTTAATAGGTTAGTAGGTTAATAGGTCAATTGTTAAAAATGGGGTGAAATATTGAAATTTTTGCCTTAACCTATCATAAAATGAAGAAAAAGATATATATTTGCACTCGTAATTATATGTTGTACTGTTATGAGTAAGACGACAATGGGTAATAAACTGCCCCGAAAACTGGAACAGAAGATGCAGACGGTAGGCGAACAAATCAAGTTGGCACGTTTGCGTCGTAATCTGAGTGTGGCTCAAGTGGCAGAACGTGCAACCTGCTCTCCGTTGACCGTTGCACGAATAGAGAAAGGTACACCTACGGTCGCTATTGGTATCTATCTGCGAGTGCTCTATGCCTTGCAACTTGATGATGACATCTTGCTGTTGGCACAGAAGGACGAGATGGGACGAGCCTTGCAGGATCTGGCTCTCAAACATCGCGAGCGCGCTTCAAAGAAGGGATAAGCTATGCAAACATTATTGATATATGCTGATTTTGACTGGCTGGCAGAGCCATTGCTAGTCGGTGAACTGGGCTATGAATCACTTCGTGGTTCGGATTCCTATTCGTTTAAGTATGACAATCAATGGCTTCGACATTATGGCGGACTGTTCCTAAGTGCGGATATCAACAACTATCCAGGACAGCAATATACTCAGCCAGAGAGGGATATCTTTGGCTGTTTCAGCGATGCATTACCAGACCGTTGGGGACGGATGCTACTGAACAGGCGCGAACAAATCCAAGCTTTAGAGGAAAAACGTCCTGTCCGCAGGCTTTCTTCGTTCGACTATCTCGTTGGAATCGATGATTTTTCACGCATGGGAGGCTTTCGTTTTAAGCAGTCTCAAGACGGTGAGTTTATGAATTGCGAGAAGGCTCTTCGCATCCCCCCGTTGACAGATATCCGTGCGCTGGTGGCTGCCAGTATGGAGATTGAGAAGAGTGAGGAATTGAATGAACTGCCAGAGAAGAAGTGGCTACTACAATTGGTTCAACCTGGCACTTCATTAGGTGGTGCCCGTCCTAAAGCTGGCGTGTTAGATGCTTCAGGAAACCTATGCGTGGCAAAGTTCCCATCGAGAAACGATGATTATGATGTCGGCCTCTGGGAACATCTTTGTCATCTGCTCGCTAAAGAGGCTGGTGTGGTGGCTGCTGAGACAAATATCATAGAGACAGGTGGTCAGTACCATACACTGCTTTCAAAGCGTTTCGACAGAACAGAAGACGGACGGAGAAAGCATTTTGCTTCTGCTATGACGCTTCTTGGCTTGTCCGATGGCAGCGATGCTAAGACTGGTAACGGCTATCTGGACATTGTAGACTTCATTCTCCAACACTGCTGCGATGTGGATGACAATCTGCGTCAACTCTATCGACGCGTGGCATTCAATATCGCCATTGGCAACAGCGATGACCATTTCCGCAATCACGGATTCCTGTTGACGCCTCGTGGATGGACGCTATCTCCTGCATACGACATGAATCCCACATTGAATGAATACCAGGCCTTACTTATCAATTCCACTACCAGCCGTGCAGACCTTCAAGTACTGCTCGACTCTTCAGAGGAGTATATGATTGGAAAAGAAGAAGCCAAACGAATCATTGATGAGGTGAAAGGCTGCATGAATGGATGGAAGGCCGCTGCTATTCGGCTCGATATCGCCAAAAGGGAGATGGATGTGTTTGAAGGACGGATTGGAGTGCCTTCTATCACTTGACGGAGTATCTTCTATGACCTCTTCTAAAGGCTTCTATGCCTGATGGTAAAGGCTGTTATACCCCCATAGGAGATACGGGAATACA
>CADCEW010000019.1 GCA_902800585.1 uncultured Prevotellaceae bacterium | reverse complement strand
ATCATAATCACCACCTTTTTCATATTGTCTGCAAAGATACAAATAATAATAATACGAAACAAGTGTTTCCGAAAATATCTTAAAAGAAGGAAGTGCCTTTTGTCACTTGTTCTAAAGGCTCCGATGGTTGTTGCTAAAGGCTCCTATACCCCCATCGGAGATACTGGAATACCCCCATAACAGATACTGCGATAAGTGATAGAAGGCTTTAGTTGCAGGGAGAGAGGTGAGGCGCACCAGCGCACCAGCGCACCATTTCGAAATGTGAGGTTACAAGAAATGGGTGGAAAATATATTATATTATTATATAATTACAATTATATAATAATATAAAGTAAATATATAGGAATTATCCTAAGTTGAATTTTCCTAATGGTGCGCTGGTGCACTGGTGCACCGGTGCGCCCCCTAAAAATTTAACACTTTAAAAAGCAGTTTTTTTCGGGAACGCTTGTTTCGTGTTCTTATTTTTAGTAATTTTGCCGTTGATAAGGAGGTCAAAAGGAACGAAAGCGCGCATCGGGAATGGAGACACCAAACGGCAAACAGCTAACGGCCAATAGCTAAAAGCCACAGTTATTAACCATTAAAAACACACAAGATCATGAGTCAGAAATTTATTAAGAAACTTAATTCAAACCCTCGTTCAATGGCCTACGGCAAGTACTTCGCACGTGCCATCTATGACAAGACCTTCGTAGGAACGAAGCAGTTGGCAGACTTCATCCAGACACAGGCATCTGTGAGGATCATGCGTTTTTTTCTTTGTCAATTCAAAAAATCTTTGTATCTTTGACCTAAAGGTCGAAGGTAGGCTGCACCTCAGATTTAGAGTCCCTTGATAAGGGACGGCTATAATGCAGGGATAAAAATAGAATAATATATTTGGCTTTTTGCTCACATAATCGTACCTTTGCACACGAATTATGGCAAAAGATAAAATTATGTACGTCTGCTCCAACTGCGGACAGGAGTCTGCTAAGTGGATTGGCAAGTGCCCTGCATGCGGACAGTGGAATACCTTTCAGGAGTTTAGAAGCCTCCCCCCAACCCCCTCCTTAAGGAAGGGGGGATTAGGTAGCGTATCGGAAAAAGGACGTGACGCTGGCAAGGTGCTGCGCCTTCATGATATCTCTGCTCATGACGATCCTCGTATAGACATGCATGACGAGGAACTGAATCGTGTACTGGGAGGCGGACTGGTACCTGGCTCTATCGTGTTGTTAGGCGGTGAACCTGGTATTGGTAAGTCAACGCTTACCTTGCAGACCATGCTCCATCTGCCAGAAAAAAAAGTGCTGTATGTCAGCGGTGAGGAAAGTGCGCACCAACTGAAGATGCGTGCGGAGAGACTACTAAGCCCTCTCCTTAAGGAGGGGGATGGGGGAGGCCTTTTGATTCTCACTGAGAACTCCCTCGAAGCCATCTTCGAGCATATCAAGGAGGTGCAACCAGAACTGGTGGTTGTCGATTCTATCCAGACCATCTCTACGGAGGATGTAGAGTCTTCCGCAGGCAGTATTAGCCAAGTGCGTGAGTGCGCCTCTGCCCTACTCCGCTTTGCCAAAACGAGTGGCGTACCTGTCATCCTTATCGGACATATCACGAAGGAAGGAACGCTGGCTGGTCCGAAAATCTTGGAGCATATTGTGGATACCGTCATCCAGTTTGAGGGAGACCAACATTATATGTATCGCATCCTGCGGAGCATCAAGAACCGTTTCGGCTCTACCTCAGAGTTAGGTATCTATGAGATGCAACAGACAGGGCTCCGACAGGTCAGCAATCCTTCGGAACTGTTATTGACAGAAGACCATGACGGACTCAGTGGCGTGGCTATCAGCAGTGCCATCGAGGGTGTCCGTCCTTTCCTGCTTGAGACACAGGCGCTCGTTTCTTCCGCTGCCTACGGAACTCCACAACGCAGTGCTACAGGTTTCGACCAGCGTCGGCTGAACATGCTGTTGGCTGTCTTGGAGAAACGCGTTGGTTTCAAACTGATGCAGAAGGATGTGTTCCTGAATATCGCGGGAGGTCTTCGTGTGACGGATATGGCAATGGACCTCAGTGTCATCGCTGCTGTCCTGTCAAGCAATGTCGATACGCCGATAGAGAGTGGCTGGTGCATGGCTGGCGAGGTAGGACTGAGTGGTGAGGTGCGCCCTGTAGCCCGTATCGAGCAACGCATCTCCGAGGCCGAGAAATTAGGATTCAGTCATATCATCATACCGAAATACAACCTTTCGGGACTCGACCGTAAGAAGTTCAACATCGAGTTAGTACCTGTACGCAAAGTAGAAGAAGCCCTCCGTGCTTTGTTCGGATAATGTGTCATGGAAAAGAAAAACCATATCAAAATAACAATACAATAATGGAAAAAAGAAAATGGATCTTAGCCTGTGTCGTGATGCTGTCGATGGCTGCTCAGGCTCAATGGCGCGTCGGGGCCACAATAGGTGCTGACTACAATGTGTTTACCATGGATAAACAGTACGAGAGCGACTGGCAGAATAATGGCCGTTGGGGCGTTACCATGGGTATTACTGGACAGTACAATTTCAATGACTGGCTGGGCATCAGGGCTGACCTGAACTGGACCCAGAAGAACTACCGCCGCAATCGTGACAGGGTAGCCATCGACTACCGCTACTACAATAACTATCTCCAGTTGCCCGTCATGGCATCGCTGAGCATGGGAGGACAGAAACTGCGCGGCTTTGTCAACTTAGGTTTCTATGGCGGCTACTGGCTCAGCAGCAATCGCGAAGGCGTTGAATTCAGTTCATTTTCGGATAGATTCTATTCGTTCAGCGAGAAGATAGAGTTCGACAACGAGCGCGACCAGCGATGGGACTTCGGTCTCGTAGGCGGCGTGGGGCTGGAGTACCGCTTTGCCACCCACTGGGCTGCCCAGATGGAGGTGCGCTACTACTACAGCTTCACCAGTGTGCAGAAGCAGTATATGCTGATTAAGGACTACCGCTACAACGGTACAACAGCCATACAGGCAGGCATGAACTACATCTTTTAAGAACAAAGCATAAAGAATTAAGCATTATGAAGAATAAGATATTGACAATCATGGGAGCCTGGCTCCTGATGCTGGGTTTCAGTTCATGTCACGAACAGAGCGACACACTGATGACCTACGACCATACAGATGAATTGGTGTTCGGAGATGCTACGAGAAGCTATGCCGCCCAATTCAAGGTTCTGTGGAATGCCATGAACCAGAACTATGCCCTCTGGGACTATGAGAAGGAGAACGGACTGGACTGGGATGCCGTCTATAACGAATACCTGCCCCAGTTTGAGGAACTCGACAAAAAGGAGGAGGTGACAGACAAGGAGCTGAAGGAGTTGTTAACGAAGGTGCTGTCCCCCCTGCACGACGGTCATATGTTAGTGGCGATAAAGAACCCTAAAACGGACAATAATGTTTATATTGCGCCATCTGAGATACGCAACAAGCAGCGCGACGACTATAAAGTGGCTGATCTGCGCCCCAACTTGAAATACTATATCAATAAAAAGAATGGCGAGATTGAGATCGACAAAGAGGGCGATCCCATCTACATGGAGTATTCTACCCGAGTGGATGTTCTGTTGGACAAGGTCAAAAATACACCAGGGCAAGGATTGAGATGGGTCAACGACAGCATCAATGTGCTGGCAAGCCTGCCCCTGCCCACGCTCCAACAGGTGAAAATGCTGCAGCTTCTGATTGCGCTGGAGACAGCCTTACAAAATATTGACGCCAGTGAACAAGGGCTTCAGGAATACAACGCACTGGTCAACCAATACGCCTCACTGGACATCCCAGGTCTCACTCCCATCAGTCCCAAGTTCATCGATAATGGCATGAGTGCAAGATTTGCTCTGCTCAAAGACAACATTGCCTACTTGTATATCAGCAGCTTCTCGCTATCTCCCTATATCAACGATGAATACCGCAACTATATTTTCGCTGGTGTGGACAACTATGCCGCGGATCACATCATGATGATAAAAAAGGTATGGGAATGTTGGTATGAGACCATCCAACTACTGCACAGTATCGGACTTCTGAAAGGAGTCATTATCGATGTCAGAGGCAATGGCGGAGGCATGATGTCCGACTTCTATTATGTTATGGGAGCTCTGCTTCCCAGCGGAGGTTTTCAATGTACCCAAATGCGTTTCAAGCGTGGCACGGGTCGCCTGGACTACTCGCCACTCATACCTCATGTGTACAACACCATAGAGACCGAACATGCTGTTGTCACCGAGCCCATCGTGGTACTTGCCAACTGCAGATCAGTCAGCATGTCCGAGGCCACGGCACTCAGTACCAAGTACATCGACAATGCCTGCCTCATCGGCAAGCGCACATGGGGCGGTCTATGCAGTCTCTCTGATAACCCTTCCTTCTCGTATAACTATTCTGGTCACATCGGTGTGGAGGATCAGACACCTGTTTATGTGTATCTGCCCACTGTAGCCTGTTTCAACCGCGAAGGTGAACAGCTGGAGGGTATCGGCATCACTCCAGATATCGAGGTCAACCTCGACGAGAAGCTGTTCAAGTCAAATGGCAAGGACACACAGCTCGACCGTGCCCTGCAATATATACGGACAGGAAAATGAGAAAGGTAAAAAAGTAATCAACAAAACAAATGAAGACGATGAAAACAATCAATATCAGAACACTCTTCCACTGCATACTGATCTGCTGCCTGCTGTCATGTGGCACAACAATCCTGACAGGCTGTGCAGATGGCGAGCACATGGACGAATATCAGGTGAATAACAATGATAAGGAGCAACCTGAAGACGAGCCACTGAGTGACGAGATATCAAAGAAACTCGAGTCGATACCAGGTGTCAGCGATGTCGAGATACAGTTATCGCAGAAAGACGAGAACGTAAGAGGCTATTACTTCTACGTTACCCAGCTGGTCGACCATAGCGACCCTTCCAAGGGCACTTTCGGACAACGCTGCTTCTTGAGTTTCAAGGGCAACGACAGTCCTGTGGTATTAGAGACTGAAGGCTATCATATGGTGGACTCCCTCGATAATATATTTGCTGGCGACCTGCCCGTCTACCTGAATGCCAACTATCTGTCGATAGAGCACCGCTATTTTGGCAAGTCGCTGCCTGAACCCTACGAGGATCTTGACTTCACCTACCTCTATACCGACCAGGCTGCTGCCGATCTCCACGCCATCGTGACACTGATGCAGAAACACCTGTTCCCCCGTAAGAACAAGTGGGTAGCAACGGGTACCAGCAAGGGCGGCATCACCACAACACTCTATGCCTATTATAGCGACATGTACGGTTGGGATGATATTGACCTCTACGTTCCCTTCTGTGCCCCATTCATTACAGGTACCAAGGAGGCGTGTGTGAACGACATCATCGGACAGTATATCCTGACTACTTGCGGTAATGGCTATCCTAAAGGAAGTATTGAAGACGAGGCGCGTCAGCGACTACTGGCCATCCCTGCCGCCATCTGCATCAACGAGACGCTTCGCGATGCCTGTCTGGCCAAATTCCATGTGAATGAACCCAATTATTATACCGACATTTATGAAAGCTATCAGGGTGAACAGTTAGAGAAAGCTGCCACGGCAGGTGTCATAAGCACCTTCTACCAGAACCTCTTCGACAAATTCTCAGCCATACAATACAGCCGTTGGGCATCATACGTTCCAGACCCCATCAAGGCTATTGTACCTACTGCTACTGACGAAGACATCTATAACGTAGTGGACTTTGTGTTCTTAGACAATAAAGAACTGGAAAAGAGAATCAACAAACAGACTTCTGCATCCCTTCGCAGTGTAATGAGCGACCAAGACCTTCTGAAAATGCGTACGGAAGATCCCACTATGCCCTACTATGTGCAGGCCGCCCGCGAACTGGGTTCCTACACTTTCAACTACTCGATGGTCGACGGCACCTGGCTGACTCCGCAGTTCGCCTATGAAGTGGGCTACATGGAATGCGTTGACAGCAGATTCTGTGGTCGCTACCAGGGACAGTGGGACGGTGGAAAACTGATGACTGATGTGCGTAACTGGTCACTCACCGTGTCCTCCAAGCCCATCATCTTCATCTATTCCTATAACGACCCATGGACAGGGGCTGCCATCAGTGACTCTGCTGCCGATCCTTCTCGCAAGGTTTGGAAGGTCATCAACCTGATAGGTACCCACACCCCATGCTTCCTGGACAAGTCGCTATGTGACGAACAAGCGTCCAAGACTATCAAGGATGCCATCTACACTGTACTGGGATTATAAGTCAAACATCAATGTATAAGCCACTATTCAACCAGCGCAAGGCACTCCGTTTCCGTCAGTTCAAACGGAAGGGATATGCCCTCTTTGCCTGTCTGGGACGGGTAGTCATCATCGGAGTATTAAGTGTAGCGACACTGACATCTGCCAGTGCAGCAACAGACAACAGCAACACCACCGACGAGACTGTCGACCCCCAGAAGATTGACAAAGAGACGACACTCGATGACGTGGAAGTCACTGGGTCATGCGCACCACTTGCTTTAGGGCAAGCTGTGAGAATGGTAACTGTACTGAGCCGTGAGGAAATTCAGGCGGCGCCTGTACAAAGTATTAACGACTTATTAAAGATGGCTGTGGGCGTTGACGTTCGTCAGCGCGGTCCCATCGGTGCCCAGACGGATGTCAGTATCCGAGGCGGCACCAGCGAGCAGATTACAATCCTGCTCAACGGCATCAGCATCTGTGATCCGCAGACAGGGCATAATGCCTTTGACCTACCGTGCGACATCAGTGACATCGAGCGCATAGAAGTACTCGAAGGTCCTGCCGGACGTGTCTATGGTACATCGTCGTTAGTCGGAGCAATAAATATTGTAACGAGCCTCCCCCCATCCCCCTCCCATGGGAAGGGGAGTAAGGCAGAAGTACGATTAGAAGGCGGTTCGTTCGGCTATCTGTCAGCAGCAGGACGTGTTGCCTTAGGGCTCCATAGTCTGAGTAGCAATTACACTCGTAGCGATGGCTATAGCCGTTCCAAGGCTGGTAGTCTGAATAGCGACTACAGTGGGGGTAAGGTGTTCTACCAAGGCGGATACCAATGCGAAGGACTGCTACTGAATTGGAGTGGAGGTCTTTCCGTCAAGGGATTCGGTTCCAACACCTTCTACAGTGCCAAGTTCGACGAACAATATGAACGTACTACGAAAATCTATACGGCTCTACAGGGAGATCTGACAATAGGAAAACTACATGTCCGACCTGCCATCTATTGGAACCGTAGCTACGACCGCTTCGAATTGATTCGCGGATCAGAAGAGAGAGTTCCCTTCAATTATCACCGCTCTGACGTGTTTGGCATCAATCTCAACACATACTTCGACTGGCAACTGGGACGCACCGCCATGGGTGCCGAGTTCCGCAACGAAGATATCGTCAGCACTAATTTGGGCGAACCTCTCTCCGACCCTTTCAGTCATTATAAAGTAGGACTCAACCGTTCGAATCTCTCGTTCCACCTTGAGCACAACATTCTGTTGAAGCGCTTCACCCTCTCTGCTGGTTTTATTGCCATCAAGAACACCTGGAACCAAATGCCATTTAAACTCTATCCTGGCATCGATGCCAGCTACCGCATCGGCGACCACTGGAAAGTGTATGCCAGCTATAACTCCTCGTTACGTATGCCGTCGTTCACTGAACTCTATTACAGCGTTGGCGGTCATAAGGCAGACAAATACTTAAAACCCGAGGAACTGCATGCCGTTGAAGGAGGCGTGAAATACAGCAACCACTGGTTAACGGCACAAACGAGTATCTTCCACCATCATGCACGGAACATGATTGACTGGGTAATGGACACCCGTGACCCAGATGCCGTGTGGCAGAGTGTTAACCATACGAAGGTGAACACCACGGGGGTTGAGACAAATGCCACGCTAACCGCTAACCGCTACACGCTGAACCTCGCCTACTGCTACCTTCACCAGAACAAGGACGAGCAGGACTTCTTACAGTCACAGTACTCGTTGGAATACCTGCGACATAAAGTGACCGCCTCGCTGCGATGGTCTATTACCGACTACCTCCGCCTCAGTGTCAGCTATCGTTGGCAAGACCGTATGGGCAGTTACACGACTGTCGATGGAGAGGTACGTGACTACCACCCCTACTCTGTTGTGGATGCGCGTCTCGACTGGCATCAAGACAGCTATAACGTCTATCTCGAAGGCAATAACTTGACGGGGCATCACTATGTCGACTATGGCAATGTGCCCCAGCCTGGTTGTTGGATAACAGCGGGATACGCAAAAAAGTTTTAATTTTTCACTTTTCATTTAAATTTTCAATTATCAATTTTCAATTATCAATTAATTATAGTATCTTTGCATTCCAATTCTGAATATTCAAATCATTTAATAACACAAGATTATGACAATTAACGAATTCAATTTTGCCGGTAAGAAGGCAATCGTACGTGTAGATTTCAACGTACCCCTGGACGAGAATGGTAAGATTACGGACGACACCCGTATCCGTGGTGCTCTCCCCACTCTGAAGAAAATCCTTGCTGACGGTGGTGCTACTATCATCATGTCACACATGGGTAAGCCCAAGGGGAAAGTAGACATGAAGAAGTCACTGGGTCAGATTCGTGAGGCTGTGGAGAAGGCTCTGGGCGTTCCCGTTGCTTTTGCTCCCGACTGTGCTAAAGCTGCTGATGCTGCTGCAGCCCTGAAGATGGGTGAGGCACTGTTGCTCGAGAACCTCCGCTTCTATCCTGAGGAGGAAGGCAAACCCGTAGGTATTGATAAGGAAGATCCTAAATACGACGAGGCTAAGAAGGCTATGAAGGCTTCTCAGAAGGAGTTTGCCAAGACACTTGCTTCTTATGCTGACTGCTATGTGATGGATGCCTTCGGTACTGCTCACCGTAAGCACGCTTCTACTGCTGTCATCGCTGACTATTTCGATGCTAACAACAAGATGCTGGGTCTGCTGATGGAGAAAGAGGTTACCGCTGTTGATAACGTGCTCTCTAACATCAAACGTCCTTTCGTAGCCATCATGGGTGGTTCTAAGGTTTCTTCTAAGATCGGTATCATTGAGAACCTGCTCGGTAAGGTTGATAAACTCATCCTCTGCGGTGGTATGACCTATACCTTCGCCAAGGCTCACAATGGTGAGATTGGTGACTCTATCGTTGAGCTCGACAAGCTGGATGTAGCACTTGGCGTTGAGGAACTGGCTAAGAAGAACGGCGTTGAGCTCGTTCTCGGTTCTGATTGTACCGCTACCAACGGTCTTGACTTCGGTACGATGACTGTCAAGGAGGGTGCTGAGATTATCACCTGCCCTGCCAACAAGGTTCCTGCCGGTTTCGAGGGTGTTGATGCCGGTCCTGCTTCTCAGGAGGACTTCCGCAAGGCTATCGAGGGTGCCAAAACTATTCTGTGGAACGGTCCTGCCGGTGTCTTTGAGTGCGACGCTTTCACTGCTGGTTCACGTGCTATTGGTGAGGCTATCGCCAAGGCAACAGCTGAGGGTGCTTTCTCACTGATTGGTGGTGGTGACTCTGTAGCTTGTGTCAACAAGTTCGGTTTGGCTGACCAGGTATCTTATATCTCTACAGGTGGTGGTGCGCTCCTCGAGGCTATCGAGGGTAAAGTGCTCCCTGGCGTTGCAGCTATCAAGGGCGAGTAATAGTAAGACAATACAAAAAGAAAATCCGCAGGGTCGTTGGCCTTGCGGATTTTTATGTCCCGGATATCACACTTCTCAACTATCCGATGTACATCAGGATGATATTCACAATCTCGTCCTCTGACTTACCATCGGCTTTAATGACAAGGTCATAGTTGCGAGTGTCATAGCGAGTGGTTCCAGTATACTCCTTCACGTAGTTCTCACGCATCTTGTCCACATTATCGATAATCTTACGTGCCTCTGCCTCAGAGATATTCCGCTTTTTCATAATACGATTCAAGCGGAAGGGCATAGATGCCTGAATAAGTATATGCAGGTGGTTCGGATGGTTGCGAAGTATGTAGAAACCTGTGCGTCCAGCCACGATACATGATTCTTCTTTAGCAAGGGTGTTAAGAATATCCTCCTCTGCCTTGAATATCTCATAAGTACTCAACGCTTCGGGGGCCTCACCCATTTTTACTTCATAGTAATTGGGTGAATATGACTCATCACTAAACATGATACGTTTGAATTCAGCCCACCAGCCTTGCTTACGACCTTTCATCTTCTCAATTTCCTCTGTAGAGAGATGATACTTCTCTTCCAAAGCCATGATGAGCGCCTTGTCGAAAAATTGAACACCTAACTTTTCTGACAACTTGCGACCGACAGTACGACCGCCACTTCCCAATTCACGATTAATCGTGATGACAAATTTCTCGTTCTTATTCATATGATTGTTATTTAAATCTGTTATAGTCTATTTCTTACTACTACGATTGATATAGTCGATGATGTGTTCTACGACATCATCTTCACTCAGTTCGTCCATGGAGATGACCAGTTGGTAGTTGCGGGTATCATAGCGCGAGGTCTTGGTATATTCCTTCACATAATTCTCACGCATCTTGTCCACCTTCTCGATTACCTTCTCCGCCTCCTTGCTACTCAGCCCTTGTTTGCGCATGATACGCTCTATGCGGAAAGGCATGGAGGCCTGGATGAGGATATTCAAGTGGTTGGGATGATCTTTTAGCACATAGAAACCTAAACGACCAGCAATGACACAGGACTCATTCTTAGCGATGTCCTGCAAGAGATCTTTCTCCACTCTGAACATCTCATCAGTAATCATCTTGTCATCATTATCATCCTCAGAAGGTACAAAATAGCGTGCTGCATTGATACCATTAGCTCCGAGATTCACCATACGCTTCATCTCGCTCCACCAACTCTGTTCACCACCTTTACGTTTCTCGATATCTTCCACGCTGAGATTGAATTTTTCTTCTAACGCCTTGATAACAGCCTTGTCATAGAAAGCCACACCTAGCTTTTCTGCCAACTTGCGACCGACAGTACGACCGCCGCTTCCTATTTCTCGATTGATTGAGATGACAAATTTCTCGTTTTTATTCATAGTTTTTAGTATGAAAAAATTAGTAATAAAAACATATTAACATATCTCTTTTACTCTAAGAGATATAGAATCTGCTCCACAACTTTGTCTTCGGTTTTACCATCGACAGTAATCACGAAATCATAGTTGCGAGCATCGTAACGAGAGGTGCCAGTGAATTTCCTGACGTAGTCCTCACGCATCTTGTCTACCTTATCAATAATTTTGAGTGCCTCTTCTTCGGTGATATTCTTCTTGCGCATTGTACGTTCCACACGGTAGGGTTTGGAGGCTTGGATGAGGATACTCATATGGTTCGGATGGTTGCGGAAGACGTAAAAGCCGCTACGTCCGGCAATGACGCATGACTCTACTTTAGCGATATCTTCCAGTATCTCCGTCTCAGCCTTGAACACACTCTCAGTAGTCAGCACATCTGGTTCCTTGCCCATCTCCGCAATATATTTACTGCTGCTGATGATTCCATCACCGATACCTGCCACACGTTTGAAGTCGGTCCACCAGCTATGCTTCTTGTCTCTCAGTCTCTCGATTTCATCTACGTCGAGATTATACCTCTCTACCAGCCCCTTGATAACGGCCTTGTCATAGAAGGTCACGCCCAACTTCTCTGCCAATCTCTCACCTATGGTACGACCGCCACTTCCTAATTCTCGATTGATTGTGATGACAAATTGCTCGTTTTTATTCATAGTTTCTTTTAAATTATTAGTAGTATTTGCAAAAGTAATAAGAAATTCCGAAATCTACAAATGATTCAAAAGAAAATTTTTCCAAAACATTTCTAATGACAAACAAAGAAGGCTGACAGCCCATGTGGATTGCCAACCTCCAAATACCTATCAAAGATATAGAAAATTAATCCTCTTCCTTCAATTCAGCCTCATGCTCCTTAATGAGTTGCTGCTGAATATCGTTCGGAACGAGTTCGTAACTGGAGAAACTCGTAGTGAACGAAGCACGTCCACCCGTCAACGATGACAAGGCGATAGAGTAACTTGCCAACTCCTTCAAAGGAATCTTAGCAGACAGTTTCTGATAGCCTGCCTCGCTGTCCATACCCATGATGATGGCACGACGACCCTGCAGGTCACTCATCACATCACCCATGTAATCGGCAGGAACAAGCACTTCCAAATCATAGATAGGCTCCAACACCTTTGGACCTGCCTCCTTGAAAGCAGCGGAGAAGGCGTTACGTGCAGCCAACATGAAGGAAAGCTCGTTAGAGTCTACTGGGTGCATCTTACCATCGTAAACGATGACACGAACATCACGAGCATAAGAACCTGTCAACGGTCCCTGCTCCATGCGCTCCATGATACCCTTCAGGATAGCAGGCATGAAACGCATATCAATGGCACCACCGACGACACTGTTGATGAAGACGAGTTTTCCGCCCCACTCCAGGTCTTTTTCTTCCTTGGACTTGATGTTCATCTTGAACTCCTGTCCATTGATGGTGAACGATACAGGATCAGGCATACCGTCAGTATAAGGCTCAACTATCAGATGTACCTCACCGAACTGTCCTGCACCACCCGACTGTTTCTTATGACGATAGTCGGCACGCGCCATCTTCGTGATAGTCTCACGATATGGAATCTTCGGCTCCTGATACTCAATCTGAATCTTCTCGTTGTTCTCCATACGCCATTTCAAGGTACGAAGGTGGAACTCACCCTGTCCATGAACGATAATCTGGCGCAACTCCTTAGACTGCTCGACAACCCATGTCGGGTCTTCCTGACGCATCTTCTGCAGGGCAGCCATCATCTTCTCGGTCTCAGCCTCATTGACAGCCTTAATAGCACGAGAGAACTTGGAGTTCGGATATTTGATGAAGTCGAACTTATTCTCTACGTCCTTACCATTGAGCGTGTTGCCCGTCTTCACGTCCTTCAGTTTTACGGTACAACCGATGTCACCGGCATTCAGTTGATCCACCTGAATACGGTTGGCACCTGCACAGGCATATAGCGTACCAATACGCTCCTTCGAACCACGGTCTGCATTCGTCAAGTCATCGCCACTCTTCACGCTACCACTCATTACCTTAAAGTATTGTACCTCACCAATATGAGGCTCCACACCCGTCTTGAAGAAATAGAGGGAAGCAGGAGCATTTGTATCGGCAGGAACATCCTTGCCGGCAGCATTCTTGATGACAGGCATCTCGCTGACGAAAGGTACAACGTTACCAAGGAACTCCATCAGACGACGAACACCCATGTCACGACCAGCACAAACACAGAATACAGGATAGATGCTGCGAGTCACAAGACCCTTGCGGATACCCTCACGCATTTCGTCCTCAGAGAGGTCTTCTGTCTCAAAGAACTTTTCCATCAAAGTGTCGTCTCCAGCAGCAGCAGCCTCCACGAGGGCAGCCTTCATCTCCTTCGCCTTGTCGAGTTGGTCGGCAGGGATATCCTCAATGATAGGAGCACCACCCTCAGGCTTCCAAGAGTATTTCTTCATCAACAGTACGTCGATAACACTATTGAAACCTGCACCTGTAGCGATAGGATACTGTACGGGAACACAGTTGTTACCATAGATCTCCTTTAACTGATTCAGAATCTGGTCGAAGTCACAGTTGTCACGGTCCAACTGGTTAACGAGGAATATAACAGGCTTCTTCAACTTCTCCGTATTACGGAAAGCGTTCATCGTACCTACCTCGGGACCATACTGTCCATTGACGAGGATAACAGCCTGGTCGGTAACGTTCAGAGCAGTGATGGCACCACCCACGAAGTCATCGGATCCTGGACAGTCGATGATGTTGAGTTTCTTATTATTCCACTCTACATGAAAAACAGTAGAGAACACCGAGTAGCCGTATTCCTGTTCAACAGGGAAATAGTCGCTCATGGTGTTCTTACCCTCTACGGTACCGCGGCGCTTGATGATGCCTGCTTCGTAGACCATTGCTTCGGCAAGAGTAGTCTTGCCGCTACCCGCACTGCCAATCAATGCGATGTTTTTGATTTCGTTGGTTTGATAAACTTTCATATTTACTTGTTATTTTAGGTTTATTCTATTTTGCAAAGCGAAGCCAAAGGTAGACAATTTCATGCGAAAAACCTAAAAAAACTTTCAAATATTAAACTTTATTAGTACTTTTGCATGATAATGGCAGGTCTCTATATACATGTTCCGTTTTGTAAAAGCCGTTGTATCTACTGCGCTTTCTACTCTACAACGCTGTTGAAATATCGACAGAGGTATGTCGATGCGGTGTGTAAGGAGATTGCTTTAAGAGGAGAGAACATCGATACGATATATCTTGGAGGTGGAACGCCTTCACAATTGACGATTCCACAATTGAAGCAGTTGCTCGAGACCATCCATTTATATAATAAGGTGGCGGAAAATAATGAAATCACCATCGAATGCAACCCTGATGACGTAAGCGAGGAGTTTGCCTCTGCTCTCCCCCAACTCGGCATCAATCGCGTCAGTATGGGTGCACAGACCTTTGATAATGAACGATTGCTTTTCCTACATCGCAGGCATACTGCAGAACAGGTCACCCTTGCCGTTGAACGACTCCGCAAGGCTGGCATCCATAATATCAGCATCGACCTGATGTATGGTTTCCCGAATGAAACCATAAACGACTGGGAATATGATGTTGACGCTGCCCTACGTCTTGATGTGGAACATCTCTCTGCCTATTGTCTCATGATAGAGGAAGGAACACCGCTCTATATGCAGTTAAGAGTTGAGAGTTCTGAGTTTAAAGTTGACGAGGAGCTGGAGCGACAGATGTACGAACTGCTCATCAACAAACTGACTGCCGCGGGCTATGAACACTATGAGATTAGTAATTTCGCCAAGCTGGGATTCCGTTCCCGTCATAACAGTAACTATTGGCGTGACATACCCTATATCGGTATCGGTGCCGCTGCACACAGCTATGACAGACAATGCCGCAGTTGGAATGTGGCAGACATCCATCAATATATGGAAGCCATCGAGAGAGACGAGATTCCCTGTGAACGTGAACTCATTAATGAGGATACCCACTATAACGACCGCATCACCGTTGCCCTCCGTACAAAAGAAGGACTTGACCTCAACAGCCTTACAACGAGATACAGACAATATATTACGGAGCAAGCCCGACCCTATATTGTCGAAAACTTGCTCCGTATTCAAGATCATCATCTGATCCTCACCCGTAAAGGACTATTTGTCAGCGATATGGTAATGAGTGACCTGATGATGGTAGATTAGTCTTCCTTATCAAGCAGAATCTTCATCATTTCGACGGCAGCTTTCGCTACAGATGTACCAGGACCGAAGATTGCTGCGACACCTGCCTTATAGAGGAAGTCATAGTCTTGGGCAGGGATAACACCACCGGCAATCACCATAATGTCTTCGCGACCCAGTTTCTTCAACTCCTCTATGAGCTGTGGGATAAGTGTCTTATGACCGGCTGCCAGCGAAGAACAACCCACGCAGTGAACGTCATTCTCAACGGCTTCACGGGCAGCTTCAGCAGGAGTCTGGAACAAAGGTCCCATATCAACGTCAAAACCACAGTCAGCATAACCTGTTGCCACTACTTTTGCACCACGGTCGTGACCATCCTGTCCCATCTTTGCGATGAAGATACGAGGACGGCGACCCTCTTTCGCTGCGAACTCATCGGTCAGTTTCTTTGCCAACTCGAAGTCGCTGTCATTCTTTGATTCTGAACTATACACGCCTGAAATTGTTCTGATTACTGCTTTATAACGACCCACGATTTCTTCGCAGGCATCTGAAATCTCACCCAAAGTACAACGCAACTGGGCTGCCTTGACGGCAAGGTCAAGGAGGTTGTTCTCACTCTTTTTACCTTCCTTGAAGTCACGCACGCAGTCTGTGATGGCCTTAAGGGCAGCCTGACAGGCGGCCTCATCACGAGAACCACGTACCTGAGCCAGACTCTCTTCCTGTTGTTTGCGTACAGCGGTGTTGTCGACCTCGAGGATATCGATGGGATCCTCATGCTCCAAGCGGTACTTGTTGGTACCGACGATGGTCTGAACACCAGAGTCAATACGAGCCTGTGTACGTGCTGCAGCCTCCTCGATTCGCATCTTAGGTAGACCAGTCTCAATAGCCTTAGCCATACCACCGAGTTTCTCAATCTCCTGAATGTGCTCCCAAGCCTTATGAACCAACTCATTGGTCAGTGTCTCCACGTAATAAGAGCCTGCCCACGGGTCAATCTGCTTGCACACCTTCGTCTCATTCTGAATGTATATCTGGGTGTTACGAGCAATACGAGCCGAGAAATCGGTAGGTAATGCGATAGCCTCGTCGAGTGCATTGGTGTGGAGCGACTGAGTATGTCCCAATACGGCAGCCATTGCCTCAATACAGGTACGACCTACATTATTGAACGGATCCTGCTCTGTCAATGACCAACCAGAGGTTTGCGAGTGAGTACGGAGTGCAAGAGACTTCGGATTCTTGGCACCAAAGCTCTTCACAATCTTCGCCCACAACAAACGACCGGCACGCATCTTGGCAATCTCCATGAAGTGATTCATTCCGATAGCCCAGAAGAAGGACAGGCGAGGTGCAAAGGCATCCACATCGATACCGGCATTCACACCTGTACGCAGATAGTCCATACCGTCAGCGAGCGTGTATGCCAATTCGATGTCAGCGGTAGCACCAGCCTCCTGCATGTGATAACCAGAGATAGAGATACTGTTGAACTTCGGCATCTTCTGTGATGTATACTCGAAGATATCAGCGATAATCTTCATGGAGAAAGCGGGCGGATAGATATAGGTGTTACGCACCATGAACTCCTTCAAAATATCATTCTGAATCGTTCCAGCCATCTCCTCCAACTGAGCACCCTGTTCCAAACCAGCCACAATATAGAAAGCAAGGATTGGCAACACCGCACCGTTCATCGTCATGGAGACGGACATCTTATTCAAAGGAATACCCGAGAAGAGCACCTTCATGTTCTCCTCATTACAGATAGACACACCAGCCTTACCAACATCACCGACGACACGAGCGTTATCGGGGTCGTAACCACGGTGTGTAGGCAGGTCGAAGGCAACAGAAAGACCCTTCTGACCAGAAGCCAGGTTACGTCGATAGAAAGCATTCGATTCCTCAGCGGTAGAGAATCCAGCATACTGACGGATGGTCCATGGGCGGAATGGGTACATCATTGAGTATGGACCACGGAGGTAAGGAGGAATACCAGCTGTAAAATCAAGGTGTTCCATCCCTTCAAGGTCTTCTTTTGTATAAACGGGACGCACCTCGATATGCTCGGGAGTCTTCCAGTTTTCTACGATTCCATTGTCTTTAATCCACTTGGCACCATCTTGAGCCTTGATGCCTGCATAGATATCAATATCTTTAAATTGTTTACGCATAATTCAAGTCTCCTATTCTTTAGATACCAAGTTTCTGATTATATTCTTTCAAAGTCTCCAATACATTACAACGAACGTGAATGTAGTTCTCAATGCCAGCAGCCTTCAAGTCTTCCATACAAGCAGGAGCACCGGCCACGACAAACATTGCACGACCATTCAAATACTTGAAAGCAGGAATGGCATACTCAGCATATTCATCGTCAGAAGAGCAGATGACTACGATATCAGCCTTAGCCTCCAAAGCAGCATCTACACCCTCTTCAACAGTCTTAAAGCCAAGATTGTCAATCACCTTGTAACCAGCACATGCGAGGAAGTTACAAGAGAACTGGGCACGAGCTTGACGCATAGCAAGATTACCAATGGTAAGCATAAAGGCAACGGGCACCTTCGTCTCCTCGGTATGGATGCGGAGGTCTTCGAAATCGGCTGCGAGTCGGGTGCTATTGATTTTCTTAATCTCAGTGTCCTCAGCTTTTCCGCAGCAACAGCAGCAGCCAACAGCCTTCTTTCCTTCGCTCTTCTCGGTGAAGTTGGGGAACTGGTTGGTACCCAACAGGAACTCCTTACGCTTTGCGGCATCGTCATGACGCTTCACATTTGTAGCATTGATGTCATCCTGTATAGTTCCTGCCTTAACAGCAGCAAGAAAACCTCCCTCTTCTTCTACTTTCAGAAATATCTTCCATGCCTCAGTAGCCAATGCATCTGTAAGGTGTTCAATATAATATGAACCTGCAGAAGGATCAACAATACGGTCGAAATGACTTTCCTCCTTAATCAATAACTGTTGGTTACGGGCAATACGCTCAGAAAAGTCTGTTGCTTCTTCGTAAGGAGCATCAAACGGAGTAACCACCATCGAGTGAACACTTCCCAAAGCGGCACTCATTGCCTCTGTCTGAGAACGGAGCAAGTTAACATAACTATCGAACAATGTCTGATTGTAAGTAGAGGTAGTAGCATTGATAATCATCTTGCAGGCACAGTCACACTTCGGTTCGTACTGTTTTACGATTTGAGCCCAAAGCAGACGGGCGGCACGGAACTTGGCAATCTCCATGAAGTAGTTCTCACTGACACCCATGTTAAATTTGATACTTTTAGCAGCAAGGTCTACATCAACACCGGCATCCGTGAGTTGCTGCAGGTACTCATTACCCCAAGCCAGAGCATAACCTAACTCCTGAACGATATAGGCACCAGCATTATTAAGGGCATCTGTACTTACTGTGATGCAACGGAAATTTGGATACTCCTTCAAAGTCTCTACGAGTTTAGGGCCCATCTCAAGCATTGATGTTACGTCTTTGCCCTTCATCACCATTTTCATCATGGGGTCCCACCAGATAGAACCCACCACTTTTTCCTTGTCGTAGCCCTTCTTGGCGAAGTATTCAACAAGAATTTCGGCTAATTCCAGTGAATGTTGCGGACAAGTTGAGAAATTCACCTCGACGATATCACATAAGATATTGTCAAGCAATGTCTCAACAGTCTCCTTGCTCACCTGTTTACCAGGAATCTTAAAGCCTAAGGAGTCAATACCCTTGTTCAAGATGTCGAGTGCTTTGGCATTAGCCGCTTTAGGGTCATCCACCTTGATGTTCTGACGAACATACCACACATTAGAGTCTTTTTTGTTGCCACGCACGAACGGGAACTCCCCAGGGAGTGCGTCAGGTGTTTTCAGGTTCGCCAAGTCCTCACGGCGATAGAAAGGCTGTACATTAAAGCCTTCATTTGTTCTCCACACGAGTTTTTTCTGGAAGTCGGCTCCTTTCAAGTCAACCTCAATCTTGTCCAACCATTCTTGGGTGGTAGGTGCTTGGAACTCGGTAAAGAGTTTCTCTTTGTTTACCATAGATTTGAATTATTATATAAGTTGTTTTAAGTTCACAATCTACTGCTTTCGGATAAATCCAATTACAGCCTACAAAGTTAGTAATAATTTCCGAACTACCGAAGAATTTAATATTATTTTCATAATTATGAAAAATAGTTGCACAAAAATGCTTGTATTGCGCAATTTTTATCTAACTTTGCACCCCAAAAGAGATTTGTATGTTATGGAATCATTGCAATGGTTAAAAGATTTGTTTCTTACGACTGACTCTGTCGCACATATCGCACTGTTATATGCAGTTGTCATTGCCGTAGGTGTGTATCTGGGAAAAATCAAATTCTGGGGAATATCCTTAGGAGTTACCTTTGTATTGTTTGCAGGCATCGTGGCAGGACATATCGGATTCACTGCACCATTACCTATTCTGACATTCATGCAAGACTTTGGCCTGATTCTATTTGTATTCATGATAGGTATGCAGGTAGGTCCTGGATTCTTTGAGAGTTTCGGGACTGCCGGTATCAAGCTGAATGGACTTGCTGCGACAGGTATTCTGTTGAATATCCTGGTTATGTTCGCCTGCTATTTCATTTTCTTCGATACTTCTAATGTCACCAACCTTCCCATGATGGTGGGAACCTTATATGGTGCTGTTACTAATACGCCAGGTCTTGGTGCTGCCAACGAGGCTTTAGGTTCTGTCTTTAGCAGTAATGCGCCCCAGATTGCCTCCGCCTATGCCTGTGCCTATCCGTTAGGTGTCTTGGGTATTATCGGTGCCACTATTTTAATAAGGTATATATGTAACGTCAAGTTAGAGAAGGAAGAGGCACGATTGCGTGCCTTGGAAGAGGCAAGTGCCAACAAAAAGCCTTATAAGATGCATTTAGAGGTGACTAACCAATACTTGGAAGGCAAGACCTTATTACAGGTACATGACTTCCTAAACCGAGACTTTGTTGTGTCACGCATCGTGCATCAGGGAGAGTTATCGATTCCAAATCGCAATACAGTCTTCCATATGGGCGATCAGATGCTTATCGTTTGTGCTGAGGCGGACCAAGAAGCCATTATGGCTTTCATCGGTCCGAAACTAGACATCGACTTCGAGCAACAAGACCAGCCATTGGTATCCAGACGTATTCTCATCACCAATCCAAAGATTAATGGTAAAACATTGGGAGGAATGCACTTCTCTAGCGTTTATGGTGTCAACGTAACACGCTTAACACGTCAGGGTATGGATATTTTTGCATCCCCCAGTCTTCCTTTACAAGTAGGTGACCGCATCATGGTAGTAGGTCCAGAGGATGCCGTCGAACGTGTGGCAAACAAGATGGGAAACTCTATCCGCCGACTGGACGCTCCCAATATCGCTACTATTTTCGTAGGCATCATTATTGGTATTATCTTTGGGTCTCTGCCTATCGCTATCCCAGGAATGCCTGTCCCCATGAAATTAGGTATTGCGGGAGGTCCTTTGATTATTGCCATCCTCATTGGTCGCTATGGTTATAAGATACACCTTGTGACTTATACGACAACATCGGCGAACATGATGCTTAGAGAGATTGGCTTAGTACTCTTCCTCGCCAGTGTCGGCATTAAGGCGGGAGCCAACTTCTTCGAGACTGTCATCGAAGGTAATGGACTTCTCTTTGTACTGACAGGTTTCCTGATTACGATCATTCCTATTTTAATAGTAGGGCCTATTGCCCGTATACGATATAAGTTCAATTACTTTACTATTATGGGTATGATTGCCGGAACCTATACGGATCCCCCTGCTCTTGCCTATGCCAATTCCATCTGTAGTAAAGAGGCACCAGCAGTAGGATACTCTACCGTATATCCGCTTTCCATGTTTCTCCGCATTTTCACGGCACAGATTATCGTGCTGTTCTTCTGCGGATAATTTGATAAATACAAAAACAATATAATACACGTAAAAGACTTATGAACAAACTCGTTTTTCTGTTAGGTGGTCTGTTATTGGTCAGCACTTCAAAGATGCATGCTCAGATGGATGCAAGCATCAAACTCAATGAGGTGATGACTGACAACAACACCTGTCTGCAGGATGAATACGGACGACATGAGGCGTGGATTGAGATTGAGAACATTTCTCTTTCTACGTACAATATCCGTGGTATGTATATCACCACCGACCGTTCCGTGCTCGACAAGTCGATGAGTGTTCCCGAACGCATTAAGCGTATGAGCATCATCCCCAATGGAGATACTCGTACGAACCTAAGCGGCCGGCAGCATCTCGTTCTCTTTTGTAACAGTATGCCCAACTTAGGCACACTGCATCTCTCTGTGAAGGTTGATCCGACAAAACCTGTATGGATTGCCCTCTATAACGGAAATGCCACACAACTCATCGACTCTGTGACTGTTCCCATATTGGCAGCCGATCAGTCATTTGCACGTATTGCCAATAACGGCAATGCCAAAGACTGGGAAGTGAAGTCCGGCGATCGTGTTACTCCTGGTATTGCCAATATAACCACTGTCAGTGAGTCGAAGATAGACAAATTCAAAAGAGAAGACCCTCATGGCTTTGCTATGGCGATTATGGCGATGGGTATCGTATTCCTCTGCCTTGCGCTCTTGTGGATATTCTTTACGCTCTTCGGTATGTTCATGCGCCATCAGGAAACAGCGAAGAAGGTAATTAACCAACAGCCTATTAAACCTATCACTAAGACTGTAGAGAAGACCATCGAGGTAGGACACAAGACAGGTGTCATGCTGAAGGAAGGTTTCGACACAAAAGGTATCGACAGAGAGGTATATCTTGCCGTCATCGGTCTGGCACTGCGTCAATATGAAGATGACATCCACGATGTAGAGTCGGGTGTAATCACCATCAAGCCAAAAGATACGGGTTGGGATGACGAATATAGTCAAATGACACACCTGCACGAGCCAGTGATGCCTACCAACCATATGGAACAGCAGATTCCAAAAGGTCCAGAGTTAAAATAATCATAAAGATCAAAGTACAAAGATGAAGACATATCAGTATAAAGTTCAAGGCGTAGACTACGAAGTAGAAATCGCCGAAGTAGAAGGCAAAATAGCCAAAGTAAACGTCAACGGCATCCCATTCGAGATTGAGATGCAGAAACCCATCAATGCAGCCAAGCACCCGGCACTGGCTGCTACCAAGAGGACGGCACCTGTGGCCGAGGCTCCCGTAGCTCCCAAACCAGCACCTGTTCAACCTGCGGCAAAACCACAGGCTGCACAAGCAGCACCTGCAGGAGCTGGCAATCCTGTAAAGGCTCCATTGCCCGGTACCATCAATGCTATCAACGTCAAAGTTGGCGATATCATTGCCGTTGGCGATGTTGTCGTCGTACTTGAGGCAATGAAGATGCAGAACAATATTGAGGCAGAATATGCCGGCACTGTCACGTCTATTACTGTTAACCCAGGTGACTCTGTCATGGAAGGTGCCGTATTGATGACCATCGGTTAAACATCAACGACTATGGGATTTACGAATTTTATTATCGAAAACTTCAATGAGTTCCTGACCTATACGGGCTTTGCTAACGCTACGGCAGGAAACCTCATCATGATAGCAGTAGGTGCGCTCTTCATCTGGCTTGCCATCAAGAAAGACTTTGAGCCACTGCTACTCGTCCCCATTGGACTGGGTATTATCTTGGGAAACATCCCCTTCCGTGCTGACGCTGGTTTGGAGATTGGTCTCTATGAGGACAACTCTGTATTGAACATCTTCTATCAGGGTGTCCGTCAGGGATGGTATCCTCCTTTGATATTCTTAGGAATCGGTGCTATGACGGATTTCTCTGCCCTGTTAGCCAATCCGAAACTGATGCTGATAGGTGCAGCGGCCCAGTTTGGTATCTTCGGAGCCTATATGTTTGCCCTCGCCTTGGGCTTTGAGCCCAATCAGGCAGCAGGTATCGCCATCATTGGAGGTGCCGATGGACCTACCGCCATCTTCCTGTCTAGCAAACTCTCCCCTAACCTGATGGGAGCCATTGCCGTCTGCGCCTATTCGTATATGGCATTGGTACCACTGATCCAGCCACCATTGATGCGTTTGCTCACCACCAAGAAAGAGCGTGTCATTAAGATGAAGCCAGCCCGTGAGGTGTCACAGACAGAACGCATTCTTTTCCCCATCATCGGACTTTTATTGACAACCTTCATCGTGCCGTCAGGTCTTCCACTGTTGGGTATGCTTTTCTTCGGAAACTTACTGAAGGAATCAGGTAAGACTACCCGTCTCGCCAAGACAGCAGGTGCAGCCTTAAACGATATTGTCGTGATGCTGTTAGGATTGACGGTAGGTTGCTCCACACAGGCTTCTGAGTTCCTGACCATGAATACCATTTATATCTTTGCCATCGGTGCCGGTGCCTTTATCATCGCCACCATGAGTGGTGTCTGTTTCGTAAAGGTCATGAACATCTTCCTTCCCAAAGATAAGAAACTTAATCCGTTGATTGGTAATGCGGGTGTGAGTGCCGTACCAATGGCTGCACGCATCTCCAACAATCTGGGACAGGAATATGACCGTCATAACTTCCTGCTCATGCACGCAATGGGACCAAATGTAGCTGGTGTTATCGGCTCTGCTGTAGCAGCAGGAGCCCTGCTCGGATTCCTATCATAAAGCATTTAGCATAAAAAAAGTGGCAATCTTGTAACGGATTGCCACTTTTTTTGTATCTTTGCAGGGATATTAGACTAAAAATTCATGAAACTACCACGCATATTCAAGCGAAAAAGTTCTATCGCCAAGAGGCTTGCCTGGCGTATCATCCTCTCCATGACAGTAGTATTTACAGGCATCTTAGCTTTTATTCTTATCATTATCTGGGCGTTTGGAACAGTCTTACTCGTTGGAATCAATTTCGCTGCCATGCAAGTCTCCACCGAGAAAATTAATAATGTTTTCGTTACCGTTGAAACAGCTGTTACCAACAATGTTCCTGAAGTGAAAGAGAATTTGGGTAACGACAAGCGTCTGTATTTTGCCCAAGAGAACCTGTTGACGCTTAATCCCAATATCATTGGATCTGCTGTTGCATACAACCCTGCCTATGGGCCCAAGAAAGGACAACCATTCTCACCTTATGCCTATCGAGACAGCATGGGTATCCATACGAAGCAGTTGACTGATGAAAAATATGACTAT
This sequence comes from uncultured Prevotellaceae bacterium, assembly GCA_902800585.1. GTDB lineage: Bacteria > Bacteroidota > Bacteroidia > Bacteroidales > Bacteroidaceae > Prevotella. Next base: position 11,035 of record CADCEW010000019.1, on the reverse strand, counting down.
CAGCATCAGGAATGGTATGAGGAACCTATGGAACAAGGTAAGGGAACGTGGTCTGAACCATATGTAGATAAAGGTGGTGGTGAGATTCCGATGATTACCTATTCCTTGCCGTTGATAAACAATGAAGGGGACATCTATGCTATTCATACGGCAGATATCTCATTAGACTGGTTATCTGACCTTATGAGGGAAATGGATAACAATTATAATGAAGAGTTTTTCCTAAACGATTCAGACAATCCTGCCTATAGTTTCATCATATCCCATGAGGGTACCTTCATCGTACATCCCGAACAGTCTTATGTGCTAAGCAAGAATATCCAGGATTTCTTCAAAGAGAAAGGTTCCGCCCCTGTTGTTATGTCTGGTTCACATAATACCACCACCCGTCTTTTTATAGACAACAACAACAAATACAACGTGTTGTTCTACTCGTCCATACAGCGCACAGATTGGACAATGGGTGTGATGGTTCCCTTGATTAATATTATCAAACCTGTCCTCTATATTGTTGGTATACTTCTTGTCATCATGATTCTCGGACTCATCGTTGTGGCTCTAATGTGTCGTGGTGTCATTAAGCGTATCACCAAACCGCTACGCCGCTTTGCCGATTCTGCCGATGAGATTTCCAAGGGAAACTTCCAGGCAGAACTACCGAAGATTAAGAGCAAAGACGAGATGCTCCGCCTGCGTAACTCGTTTGAGACCATGCAGACCTCACTTGTCAGACAGATTGAAGAGACCAAGATTATGAATGAGGAGAAAGGTCGTTTAGAAGGTGAACTGCATACTGCCCGTCATATTCAGATGTCGATGCTTCCGAAGACTTTCCCGCCTTTCCCTGAGAGAGACGACTTAGATATTTACGGATTATTGGCTCCTGCCAAGGAAGTTGGCGGCGACCTCTATGACTTCTATATCCGTGACGAGAAACTGTTCTTCTGTATTGGTGACGTCAGTGGAAAGGGAGTACCTGCTTCGTTGGTGATGGCTGTTACTCGTTCACTGTTCCGTTCCACCTCTTCTCATGAGAACCGTCCTTCTAGAATTATCAATATCATCAATGATGCCATCGCAAGAGACAACGAGTCCAATATGTTCGTCACCTTCTTCCTTGGCATCCTCGACCTCCCCACAGGACGATTGAGATATTGTAACGCAGGACATAATGCCCCCATCTCCATCAAACAAGACAAAGTGGGTTTCCTTCAGGTTATTCCTAATATACCTATAGGTGTCCTCACTGACTTCCAATTTGAGGAGCAGGAAACATGGCTGCCTCATGGAGCCGCTATCTTCCTGTTTACTGACGGACTCAACGAGGCAGAGAATAATAATCACGAGCAATTCGGTGACGGCCGTATCCTTGCTGTCGAGCAGGACGCTTATAACCTTTCAGCACAGGAACAGATTGACAAGATGACTCAAGCTGTCAAGATGCATGTGAACGGTGCTGAACAGAATGACGACATGACGATGCTAAGTATTAAATATGTGTATCAGCATGACGAACAGGCGAAGTCACGTCACTTAATCCTTAAGAATCAGGTGGAGGAACTCAATAAACTGCCTGAGTTCGTAGATACTGTCTGTGAGGAGGCTGGTATTGACATGGTACTCATCGCCAGTCTGAACCTCGCTTTGGAGGAGGCAGCCACCAATGTCGTTCTCTATGCCTATGGAAAGAATGAGGGTGAGGTAGATATCGAAGCAGTCTATACAGAAAAGTATCTGAAGTTCATTCTCACAGACACAGGTGTCGCTTTTGACCCCACCCAGAAAGAAGAAGTGGACACGACACTAAGCGTAGAGGAGCGTCAGATTGGAGGACTTGGTATCCATTTAGTCAGACAGATTATGGACTCCGTCAACTATGAGCGTATCAATGGAAAGAACGTGTTGACACTGATTAAGAGACTGAACATTCAATCTTAATAGGATATGAGAAGAACCATCACATACCTGTTGCTACTCGTTTGTACAGCAACTCATGCACAGGACAAACTGATCTTCACGCCACAATGGAGTGCACAGGCACAGTTTGCTGGCTATTATGTGGCTCAAGAGAAAGGTTTCTACAAGCAGGCAGGCATCGATGTGGAGATTATCCATCCGTCAGTAACGCAATCTGCGATGAGTCGTATCCGTAACAAAGAGAGTCATGCAACCACCTTGCAGTTAGTACAAGCGATGGATATCATCGATAACGGCATTCCTTTGGTTAACATCCTGCAGACCTCTATGAACAATGCCTTGGTGATAGCATCTCGCCGAAACAAGAACCCTTTGACACAGAAAGGTGCCAAGGTAGGTATCTGGAATGCAGGTTTCGGACAAATTGCCATCTGTATGAGTATCAAAGAGGGACTTGATTATCAATGGATTCCCTATGCCAGTAATATCAACCTCTTTGTATCTGGTGCCATCGATGCTACTTTGGCGATGAGTTATAATGAGTACTACCAGTTGGTACAGGCTGGGTTCATACCCACGAAAAACAATGTATACCGTTTCTGTGATCATGGCTATAACGTACAGGAGGACGGCGTCTATATGTCACGTGATTATTACATGAAACACAGGGAACAGGCTCGTCGCTTTGCTGCTGCCAGCAGAAAGGGATGGGAATGGGCTGCTGCCCATCCTGAAGAGACACTGGATATCGTCATGCGCTACGTACGGAAGGAACATATTGCCACCAACCGTGTATTACAACAGTTGATGCTGGAAGACATACTCCGCTTGCAAGTAGATCGCGAGTCCAAGAAGCGAGAATTCCGTCTGCGCCCTGATATGGTGAAACAAGCCAGTACACTGATGGTAGAGAACATGATGTTAGGACGTGAGATTACCTATCAAGAAATTATAGCAAAGTAGCAACATGAAGAATCCGTTCAGACATATCAAAAGTTCACTATCCACCCGACTCAGTCTGTGGATAGTACTCTTTGCTGCCCTTATCTTTCTGATTGCCCTCGGCTTCATGTTCAATCAGTCACGAAAAGCCATACGACAGGAAGCCATCAATCATGCCACCCAGATTCTGGATAACACGGCAGAACGTGTCAATACCATCCTCACGAAGGTGGAGGTAGCTGCTAACAATACCGACTGGCTCGCAGCCCGACATCTGGATGCTCCCGACTCGATGTTTGTTTATAGTAATCGTATCCTTGTCAACAACCCGGAACTGAATGGTTGCTCTATCGCTTTTGAGCCTTATTTCTTCAAAGATAAAGGACGCTACTTCTCTGCCTACTCTATGAGAAATAATGGTGAAATCCGTTCTGTACAGGAAGGCGATGACACCTACGAATACTTTGTCATGGACTGGTATCAGTTACCCAAACTATTGGACCGTCCCTGTTGGACAGAGCCTTTCACAGATCTGACCAATGACTCCGTCTTCTCTCCTAACAGAATCATCTCCTATTGCAAACCATTAAAAGACAGTAAGGGTAAGTATGTGGGCACGATGTCCGTCGATTTATCGTTAGACTGGCTGTCGAATACTATTTCCGCTGTGAAGCCCTACCCTAATTCCTATAGTATTATGATAGGACAAAGTGGTACTTATTTCGTACATCCTGACACCACCAAACTGTTCTATCAGACCATCTATACGGAAACGTTGTTGAAACCTGATTCAGCCATCACCAAACTCGGACATGCCATGCAGGCTGGCGAGGAAGGTATGCGTCAGATGGTTGTTGACGGTAAAGACTGTTATGTGTTCTACAAACCCCTTGGTACCACAGGATGGAGCGTTGCCATCGTTTGTACGGAGAGCGACATATTCGGAGGCTATTTCCAACTGTTGAAGATTGTAACGAGTATCACCATCATCGGACTGGCTATCATGCTTTTGGTGTTCAGTCGTATCATCACCAAGGAACTGAAACCGCTTCAGCAACTGGCACATGGGGCAGAGACCATCGCATCCGGACATTTCGACGAGGAACTGCCGCAAACGCAGAGAACGGATGAAATCGGACAACTCAGTCAGTCGTTCAATAACATGCAGCATTCTCTTACAAACTATATTGAGGAACTGAAGGAGACTACCGCCTCAAAAGCCCTGATAGAAGGTGAGTTGCAGACTGCCAGTAACATCCAGCAGTCGATGCTCCCCAAAATTTTCCCTGCCTATCCTGAAAGAGACGATATTGATATCTATGGACGACTGAGACCTGCCAAGGAGGTGGGAGGCGATTTGTTCGACTTCTATATCCGTGACGAGAAACTGTTCTTCTGTATCGGTGACGTGAGTGGAAAGGGAGTACCTGCCTCATTGGTGATGGCTGTCACGCGTTCTTTGTTCCGTACAGTCTCCACCCACGAGAATCGTCCCGCGAAGATTGTCAACGCCATTAATGACGCGATGTCAAAAGACAACGACTCCAATATGTTTGTCACCTTCTTCTTGGGTGTCCTTGACATGCCTACAGGTCGCTTGAGATACTGTAATGCAGGTCATAACGCCCCCATCGCCATCAAACAGGACGATGTCCGCTTCCTTGAGATTATCCCCAATCTGCCATTGGGTATCATGACCGACTTCCGCTTTGAAGAACAAGAATGTGTCATTCCTTATGGCGCAACCATTTTCCTTTACACTGATGGACTCAACGAGGCGGAGAATAAAGCGCATGAACAATTAGGAGACGACCAGGTTCTTGCTACCGCACAGAACTTATATAACCTCTCGTCACACGAGCAAATCAACGCCATGACCGATGTGGTCACCAAGCATGCCGATGGTGCAGAGCAGAGTGACGACCTGACCATGCTGAGTATCAAGTATTTGCATCAGCAAAACGAGGAGGCAAAATCCAAGCACCTAACTCTCAAGAATGAGGTAGAGGAGCTCAATAAACTGCCCGAGTTCGTGGATGCCGTCTGTGAAGATGCTGGTGTAGACATGCAACTCGTCGCCAGTCTGAACCTTGCACTGGAAGAGGCTGTTACGAATGTGGTCCTCTATGCCTATCAGAAAGGAGAAGGACTTGTGGACATCGATGCTGTCTACACGGACAAGCGTCTCAAATTCGTCATCACAGACTCTGGTATTGCCTTTGACCCGACAAAGAAAGAAGCTGCTGATACGACGCTGAGCGTGGAAGAACGCTCCATAGGAGGATTAGGCATCCATCTGGTCAGACAAATCATGGACTCCGTCAACTACGAACGCGTAGACGGAAAGAACGTCCTGACACTACGAAAAAACTTGACATAATATACACCAAAAGTTATAGATGAACAGGTCTCGTTAGTATTTTTTAACTGCAACGATAAGTTGGTATCCGTTTATTTTTAATAAATTTGCAAATCTAAATAAGTAAATGACTGACGTCATATTATCCAGTTTTATCAGTCTGTTTGCTCTGTTCGGCAAGGAAGAGCAAGTGGATGAGGCATGGGCTAAAGACATGCTTGTCAGTTATTTGCGTCATCATTTCGGCATCAGAAACATAGATATCTATCTCGATTTGTACAGCGATATGCGAGGTGCATACGAGATGACTGAGGACCTGAATACACAGGAGACTGTTGCAGCTATTTGTTCCAGTCTGCATGGAAAGATTCGTCCAGAGGAGGAGTCTCTCCTGTTGCTGCGACTCATGGAGTTCTGCAGCAACGATGGTTTGGAGGCTGTCAGCATGTTTACAACCATGGCGGAGAAGTTCAATATCCCCAAAACACAATTTGACGACTTCTATGCCTATGCCACCAACCAGCCCACGGCACATGTCATGATACACCATCCTGAGGGATTCGAAGGGTCTTTGAAAACCCTCATGGACAGCGTGACAGGGATGCTTATCTTTACCTATATGGGTAACGACACGGTTCTGCTGAACGATGTCCCAGTGCTCTCAGGAGCCTATCAGGTATGGTTACAGAGCAGTGTGTTGAAAAGCAGCAGCGGCAAACCCCTCTACTATTCGACGATAGCCAGTGCCTATAGCAACGAGGAAGACAAGACGGAAGACGTCACATTCTGCGGACGTAACATCAACTTCCGCTTCCCCAATAGTGACAATGGTATGCACGACCTGAGTTTCAACCTGCATAACGGAGAACTCCTTGCTATCATGGGAGGCTCTGGTACTGGTAAGACAACCTTGCTGTCACTGTTGAACGGTAGTCTTAAACCACAGGAGGGAAGTATCACCATCAACGGTCACGATATCTCGGAACCTGCCGCCAAGGATTTGATTGGTTTTGTTCCTCAGGACGATCTGCTCATCGAGGAACTCACTGTCTATCAGAACCTTTGGTACACTGCGAAACTTTGCTTCGAGGGTATGTCTGCCGAAGACATCGACAAGCGTGTGATGAAGACTCTCAAGGACTTGGGACTGGATGCCGTCAAGGACTTGAAGGCAGGTTCTGCCATCAATAAATATATCTCTGGCGGACAGCGCAAGCGTCTGAATATCGCCTTGGAGCTGATCCGTGAGCCTGCTGTCCTCTTCTTGGACGAGCCGACATCTGGACTGTCTTCTGCTGATACGGAGAAAGTCATCAACCTGTTGAAGGAGTTGACCTTCAAAGGAAAACTCATCATCGTCAACATCCACCAGCCGTCGAGTGATGTCTATAAACTCTTCGACCGCCTGTGGTTGCTTGACAGGGGAGGCTATCCTGTCTTCGACGGCAATCCCATTGATGCCATCACTTATTTCAAAGAGGCAGCAAACTATGCCGATGCGGAGACCAGTGCATGTCCGACCTGTGGTAATGTCAATCCGGAGATTGTACTCAATATCATTGACGAGAAAGCCCTCAGCAATACAGGTGAGCCTTCCGACGAAAGGAAGACGACACCACAGGAGTGGCATGAGATGTATTTGAAGAACAGGGAAGAGATGGAAGCACCTGACGTCAGTGACGTGCCACCATCGGATCAGAAGAAACCAGGCAAGTTGAAGCAGTTCTTCATCTTCCTGCGTCGTAATATCAAGACGAAGATCACCAACGTCCAATACCTGTGTATCACGCTGTTGGAAGCCCCCATCCTGGCACTCATCTGTGCCTACCTCACACGCTATGCACCCCAAGGTGAATATACTGTCATGAACAACAAGAACCTCGTGAGTTACTTCTTCATGTCAGTCATCGTAGCCACCTTCATCGGCATGAGTGGCAGTGCGGAAGAGATTATCAAGGACCGTGCCTTGCTGAAACGCGAGAGTTTCCTGAACCTGTCGTATGGCAGTTATATCTGGTCGAAGATTGTCTATATGGCAGGCGTCGCACTGATACAGACTTTCCTATATATCATTGTCGGTAATACGATTATGGGACTGCACGGATTGTTCTCTACATGGTGGCTCATCCTGTTCGCCACAACCTTCCTGGCTGGCCTGACAGGACTGTTACTTTCACAATGTCTGAACTCTGTAGTCGCCATCTATATCAGTATTCCATTGTTGCTGATACCACAGATCCTGCTTTGCGGCTTGGTTGTCAGTTTCGCTGACCTCACCCCGAAGAGCAAGACAGGTAATGTACCTATCATCGGTGACCTCATCCCCTCACGCTGGTCGTTTGAGGCACTTGCTGTCACCTCGTTTACAGACAACAGATACGAACGGATGTTCTTCCATTTGGACAAAGAGAAATACGAGACACAGTTCTATAATGTCGGCTATCTCTATGAGATACAGTCACAACTGGAGACACTGAAAGACGAGCAGAAGAAAGGCAAGGACATCAACCCCAATCACATGCAGGTGATACACACCAACCTGCCTATCGTGACGGAATACTGCGGCATGAAGCCCTATCAAGGTGACTCCTCCTATACATCATTGTATGACTACATGAAGGAGGCGGAGAAAATTCTCTCCAAACGTAGCAATCAGGCGACCCTCAAGGTAGATGCCCTCACATCAGACTTCATCAGGAAGTACGGCAAGGAGACGTTACTTGACCTGAAACGTGACAACTTCAACCTCAAACTGGAAGACTTTGTCGTCAGCGGCGGCCATCGCCGACTCCTCGACGTGATTGACGATGTCATCGTCCCACGTACTGGTCCCGTCTACCTCACCCCTCGCAACCAGATGGGACGCGCTCCTTTCTATAGCAGCGAGAAAATCATCGGCCCCTATCATATCAAAACATTACGATACAACATGACGATACTGCTCCTGATGAGCATCATCGTCACCATCCTCTTACTGACAGACTATCCAGGTCGATATATCAGAAAAAACCAACAGTGAACAATAAACATAAAACATTTAATAACTTAAAAATTTTAAAAACAATGAAGAAATTTTCAGTATTAGCAATCGCTGCCATCTTATTCGCAGCATGTGGAGGACAGAAAAACGCCCAGAACACAGAGAGTGCAGATTCTCTGAAGAGTTTTGAACAGCAGCAGATTGAGGCTAGCATCAAGATGCACATCGACAGTATCGCTGCTGACCTTGGTAAACTCAAGCAGCTACCTTTCGTACAGGAGAACAACGGTGGTATCACACTCACCAAGGAAGAGAAGCAGGTAAAGCCTGACTATCTGTTGAGCCCCAGCGTTTCCGAAGAGGCTGCCACACTCGCAGAGAAATATCGTATCCTGAGCGCCCTCAACGTCGACAGAAAGATTGCCTCTCTCTATGAGATGCCGACAGAAGACTATGACAAGGCCATCACCAAACTGATTGCCGACATCAACGATCCTTCTTTCAAGGCTATCGACGATACCAACACGGTATTCGAGACATCTACCACACTGTATGACGCTATGGAGGAGAACGGACGCATCAACTTCTTCTGGCAACTCGCTGCAGCTGCTCTCGTTGAGGAGCTCTATGTGATGAACCAGAACACTGACAAGTTCCTGAGCGTATTCACTGACGAGGCTGTCTCTGACGTTACCTTCCGTATCGTTGTCATCCTCGACGCCATCAACCGTCTCACTGAGTACGACGCTGACATCAAGCCCGTTGCAGAGGCTATCGCTCCATTAGAGGTGCTCAACGCTACATCTGTAGCAGAGATGAAAGCTCAGCTCGCTGAGGCAAAAGATAAAATCGACGCAGCCCGCAAGGCTCTTGTAAAATAAGTATTTTGACTATGACTATTGACATTAAAGAACAGAACGGCGGTTTTACCGCTTTGATGAACGGTCGTCTTGACACTCCTGCGGCCGTTCAGGCTGGCAAAGACATGCAGCCATTGATGGATAACGCAGACAAAGAGATTACACTGGACTGCTCTAAACTGGAATATATCAGCAGTTCGGGTCTCCGTCTCTTCCTGAGTCTCCGTAAGGAGGCTGCAGCAAAGGGCGGCAAGGTTATCATCGAAAATATCAATGACGAGATTAAGAAGGTCTTCATGATGACTGGCTTCTTCAATCTCTTCGAGATCAAGTAAGGCATGACAGACTACGGACTGGACATGCACAGCACGATGCTGTTGGAAGACTATCGGGAGCAACTGCCTCTGTATAGTCTTCTGCGGCAAGTGGTGTCTGATGTCATGCCCAAGAAAATCAAAGAGGCAGGTGTCGAAGTCGCCTCAATGGAGACCCGTATCAAAACCGAAGAGTCTCTGGCTGGCAAATTGGAGCGCAAAGGTTCCAAGTACCAGTCTATCCGAGATATCACCGATATCTTCGGCATCCGTATCATTGCCTACTATAATGAGGATGTCGACCGCATCGCATCGTTGGCAGAGAACCTGCTCGAAATCGACTGGGAAAACTCCATCGACAAGCGTAAGATGCACCAGTTCGACAGTTTCGGCTATAACTCCCTGCATTATATCTGTCGTATTCCAAAAGACAAATACTTCGACCCTGAGCATCCTGAGTTGAACGAAATCAGATTCGAACTCCAGATGCGCACGGCATTGCAGCACGTATGGTCTGCTGTCCAGCACGACATCGGCTACAAGACGGAGATAGAGACACCGATGGAATACCATCGTGCGTTGAGCCGACTGGCAGGTATGCTTGAACTCGCCGATAATGAATTCAGCCGCATCCGTAACGAGATCATCGACTATCGTCGTCGTATGCAGGCGCTCATGAAAGACGGAAAACTGGAAGATGTGCCCCTCGATGGCGATACCTTCCGTACATTCACGGAAATGGGCTTCTTCGACAAACTCAACAAACAGATTGCCTCCATCACACAAGCAGAGTTGCAGCCTACGTCTTCTCTGCCCTTCCTGAAATTCCTGCGCACCATCGGTCTGAACACGCTGAGCGACCTCAAGAACATGATTAAAGAGAACTACGATGATGCTTATCAACTCGCGCTCTCTCAGTTAGGCTCCACCGATATTGATATCCTCTCGTCCAACATCGGACTCCAGGACCTCTGTATCGTCCATGTCCTCAAAGCAGGTGGTGGAAAGAAAGGACTGGAATGGATGTTCGACATGATTAATGGGAAATCGGAGCATAACAGCGACATGGCACAAATGGTGTATGAGCAAGCCAAGAAACTTGCTTTCATGGACCAATAAATCAGATTATGGAGCATAGCACGAAAGGAAGACCGAAGATTGCCATTGTCGATGCCAACACTTTAGCAGCCCTCGGCCTCAAGCAAATCCTGCAGAACGTCATACCCATCATGACGGTAGATACCTTTGGCTCCTTTGCCGAATTGGTGGCCAACCAGCCCGACACCTACATGCACTATTTCGTCTCCATGAACATCGTCTTGCAGGAACGCCCGTTCTTCCAGGAGCGACAGCGTAAGACCATCGTGCTCACCCTCCAGTTGGAAGAGACGTCACAACTGTCTGAGTTCCACAGCCTCTGCATCAACCAACCTGAACCACAACTGATTCGTCAGATATTGATGCTTGCACAATACGCACATGGAAAAGGACAGCACCTCCCTCCCATTCCCAAAGTCCTACAACAAAAAATCCTCTCCGACCGAGAGATAGAGGTCATGTCGCTCATCGTACAAGGTTATATTAATAAGGAGATTGCCGACCAGTTGCATATCGGCCTCTCCACTGTCATCACCCATCGCAAGAACATCATGGAGAAGCTCGG
>CADCEW010000018.1 GCA_902800585.1 uncultured Prevotellaceae bacterium | reverse complement strand
TTGACCACCAAGGATTCCCTCACAGGCATCCTCTTGAGAGTCGTAGCAGACGGCAGGACCTTCGAAGTGCCACAGGCTTTCGTCCACACCAGCAGTCTTAACGACACAACCATCTTGGGCAATATTTCCAAAAAGCACGGCAAGACCGCCATCCTTTGTATAAGCATGTTCCAAATCACGGATACAGCCATTGGCACGATCTGTATCAAGTGTACCCCACTCCGCACTCTGACTTCCCATCTTCGTTGAGAAGCGATTACCCGGAGCACTTTGGTAGATACGATTAGCGTCATAGTCGACACGTCCGTCAGTGATACAATACTTATCCATGGCCTCACCTACCGTCATACCATCGACACGAGGAGCCGACTTCTCGATAAGTCCGCCCTTGGATAATTCATGCATAATACCGAGAATACCACCAGCACGATTACACTCCTGTACACTATACTTCTGTGTATTAGGAGCCAGTTTACAGAGGCATGGTGTCTTACGACTCAAGGCATCAATATCATTAATGGTGAAAGAAGCACCTGCTTCTTGAGCAACTGCTAACAGGTGAAGTACTGTATTGGTTGAACCACCCATAGCGATATCCAGTGTCATCGCATTCAGGAAAGCCTGACGGGTAGCGATATTTCGAGGCAACACGCTCTCGTCACCATCTTGATAGTACGCAAAGGCATTCTTCACGATCTGGCGAGCAGCCTGCTTAAACAACTCCACACGGTTGGTATGGGTAGCAAGAATGGTACCGTTGCCTGGCAAAGAGAGTCCGATAGCCTCCGTCAGGGAGTTCATCGAGTTAGCGGTAAACATACCCGAACAGCTACCGCAGCCTGGACAGGCACAACCTTCTATCTCTTTCATCTCTTCATCCGTTACTGAAGGATCGGCACCTTTTACCATCGCCGTGATGAGGTCGGCATTCTCACCGCGCCACTTTCCTGCCTCCATCGGACCGCCAGAGCAGAAGATGGTGGGGATATTCAGGCGCATCGATGCCATCAGCATACCTGGCGTCACCTTGTCACAGTTGGAGATACATATCATCGCATCCGCCTTATGAGCGTTCACCATATACTCCACTGAGTCGGCAATGATATCGCGTGAGGGCAGTGAATACAACATACCGTCATGTCCCATGGCGATACCGTCGTCAATGGCGATGGTATTGAACTCTGCGGCATAACAGCCCATCTTCTCTATCTCCTCACGGACAATCTGTCCTATCTCATGCAGATGCGTATGTCCTGGCACAAACTGGGTAAAGGAGTTGACGACAGCGATGATCGGTTTACCGAACTGCTCGTGTTTCATACCTGTGGCAACCCAGAGTGCACGCGCTCCTGCCATTCTTCTTCCTTCTGTGCATACCGCACTGCGTAATGGATGCTTGTATTCCATATTTATTTAGTTTCTATTTCAGTATTTTTATTGATGGTTTGACATCTTTTTTATAAATCGGAGACAAAGGTATATCTTTTTTTTGTTATACACAACCTTTCCAGTAAAAATTATCTCCGACACGGCGATTCATCCATGAAGAGATACGATGGCTGATAACCACCTGCATCCACTATAATTTTCTCAAAAACGATGGCAGGATCGTTGGGTTGGACTGTCAATGTATGCATTTTATCTGTTCCCAATGGTAATTCCACGACACTCTCCACCACACGACGGGCAACAGTAGGATAATAGATGGAATAGATATTCTCCTTGTTCTCGTTCAGATTGTGATTGAAATTAACAGTCACAGGAGCACTATTGTCCAGTGATACCTGATAGGTAAGACCACCCTTATTGAGGTAATCGAGTGTAGACTTCACCACAACATGCACCTTCACCTTCTGTATAGAAGCATCATCTGTCTTGAAACGATACGATAACTGGGCATCTGTTGTCGACTCTGTGTATGGCATCAGCACAACAGCACTACGGGTACGTCCCATGTCTGGTATTACCGTCCATGTGGTATTGGCAGCATTCTGCGCTTCAAAGAAATGCTCTGCCTCCATGGAAACGACACCATTCTTCATCTTAAAGACATAACCACCAACCTTTTCTGTTTCCAAACGATTCACGCGAGGCAAACGGTCGGCTGGGAAATCATCGTTCCATGAGGTATAACCGATATGCTTCTGTATCATCATACCATTCCACTTACCATTGGCAATCTGGTGGTTATAGTTGGCACACAGCATAGAGTCACGACGGAAAGCCTGCTCTACCCTGTCAGCCCACAGATTACAATCGGGATTACCTTCTGAGAAAAGTTTCTGGTTCATTGCCTGCGCATAATACATCTGATAGATGTTCGACATCGCCTGGATGGGGAACAAGATAATTTGTTGATAAGTATCCCTGTAACGTTCATCGATTGTCAGATACTGACGTAATGCCTCTGCCTCCAACCGCATATAATCATCGGCAACCTGTCGCCATTCGCCTGAATATATATTATAGGTACGCGCATCCAACATCTCTGCCGTGACACGACCATTCATCTTACAACACAGATTCAGTAGTCGTGCAGCCTCAACAGCTTGTGTCTCTCCAAACTGCTGACGACAGAAATCCAGTGTATGACGAGTAATAGTGCCTGCATCACACATCTGCGGATTCCATGCCATGTCCATAAAGAACGTGATAGGATACTCCATCGGCTTCAAGTCACCAACATTCAATATCCACATACGTCCAATACCATTGACATAGGCGAGATGCAACTGCTCCCACATGTTCTGTATCGGCGTAACGTTTAACCATTTGGTATTACGGGGTGCACCGACATAATCTACATGATAATAAAGACCCCAGCCACCTGGATGCTGACGCTCCTTCATATTTGGTACACGACGCACATTACCCCAGTTGTCATCACACAGCAGCATGATGACATCATCAGGTACACGCATACCTTTGTCATAATAGTCTAACACCTCTTTATATAAAGCCCAGACCTGTGTGGTTTCCTTTGCTTTCTTACCTGTCACCTGACTGATGATACGACGCTGATTCTCAACAACACGCTGTAATAGCTTGGTATCGGCATCCTCGCTCATGGCCTCATCACCGTCACCACGCATACCAATGGTCACCATATCCTCCGTGCCTTTCATGCGTTCAATACCTTCACGGAAGAACTGGTCAAGTTTCTTTTCATTCTTCTGGTAGTTCCAAGGTCCCCACTCATCACGATGACGGGCATACTCCTGATGGTTACGTGCCATCGGCTCATGATGAGAAGTACCCATGATGATACCCATATCGTCTGCTGTCTTTGAATTCAAAGGATCATCGGCATAGAAAGCCCATCCCCACATGGCAGGCCACATCATATTGCCACGCAGACGGAGAATCAGTTCAAAGACTTTCTCATAAAAACGATGGTCACCATAATCCGTACCGAACGTATTCTTTACCCATGTGGTAAGGCAAGGAGCCTCATCATTCAGGAAGAGACCACGAAACTCAACGGCAGGTTCTCCATCTGTATATATTCCTTTGTTGATATAAATTTGTTGATGCTTCTCTATAGGGACGTCTGCCCAATAATACCAAGGAGAAACACCCATCTGCTCTGATAATTCATAGATGCCATATACCGTACCACGACGATCACTACCGGCAATTACCAATTGTTTGTCTATCAGTGTAATTATATATTTCTCCCGCTTTCCCTGCAATAGGGAGGCATCTATCTTCTTCTGTTTCACCAACAAATCTATCATGGAAGACTTTCCAAGGGTTCCGATAATGATTCGTGCATCACTGGAATTCACTACTTGAGCTTGTTGGCCTGTCACTCTACCGAAATCTTCCGCCAATGTTTGCGCAGCAATCGCTACCGCTTTTGCATCAGCTACGTCATAGCCAATTGTTACATTACCCTCTGTCAGCAGAACATTTCCATTTTCAAAGGAAACAAAGCGTGATGCCGCCATCGTTTCCATACTCACAACAAATAATAGACTGAGCAACCATTGAAAAGGTTTCATCATAGATTGTTGTAATTTCTTCATAAATTTATCGTCAGTTAGTAGTAAAAGATAAAAAATCCCCGCAGGAAATCTACGGGGATTTAATTATTAATGAATGTGTTAATTACTTAGTAGTATCAACGAACATTGCAACGCGGTTGAAGTCGTTCTCCTCAGAAAGCTCGCTGGTAGCACCCAGACCCTGTGTGGTGATGCGATCCTTAGAGATCTTGTAACGCTTAATCAAAGCGTTAGCAACTGCAGTAGCACGAGCCTCAGACAGTTTCTGGTTCAACTCAGCGCTACCCTCTGGAGAAGCATAACCCTTAACGAGAACCTTAGACTCAGGATGGTTCTTCATATACTTAGCAACCATCTCAACACTTGCATACTGAGCAGCGTCGATAGTGCTCTTACCCTGACGGAAGATAACGATAGGCTGGAGAGTAGTCTCCTTCTTCTCCTCAACAATCTGAGTAGGACGAGCCTCGCACTCAGCGAGCTTAGCCTTCAGGTCAGCGATAGTCTGGTTGGCAGCGTTAATCTGACCATTCTTTGCATCAGCGTCAGAACGGAGCTCATTGATCTTAGCGTTCAGAGCATCGACCTCTGCCTGGTCACGGAGCTCTTCAATCTTGAAGTTGTGAGTACCATTGCTTGTACCGAACTTGTAGTTGATACCAGCAGAGAGCTGGAATATACCATCCCACTTCTTACCATCAATAGTCTGAACTCTGCGTAAAGGATTGGCAGCACGAACGATGGGCTGACCCAGAACGATAGCAGGCTCGATGTATACCTGAACAGCCTTTGAAGCACCGAGATTGAAAGCAAAATCAAAACCAGCCTTAGCGTTGAGACCACCATGTGCTGCTTCACCAAATGAACGGCTATAACCAGCACCAATCAAAGCGATAACCTCAAAAGAACGGGGCTCACCTTGGTAACAAGAGAAAGCGTTACTCAGGTTGAAAGTACCAATAATGTCTAAGTTCATTGCATCAAACATAGTCTTCTTCTTCATGAAAGACTTCTCTGAAGACGCAAAATAGAAATCAGCATCAAAAGCCAGACCGAATACGGTGGTCAGGTTCTTACCCAAACGAACACCTACCTTAGGAGCAAAGCCCTTGAAGAAGCCAGCGTCACCAATCTTAAAAGTAGGAGTTGCAACACCAGCATTGATTCCAAGATACCAGTTGTCACCCGCCTTGTTTGCAGTTACTGCAGTGTTCTGTGCAGACACAGAAGCTGTCATCAATGAGACAGCAAGCATTAAGAACAATTTCTTCATCTTTTTACTAACTTAAAATTAATATTAAAATATCTACCTATTTTTTTCTGGTTTGATTTTCGAGTGCAAAGTAAATAAAAAAAACGATAAGTTCCAAGAAAAACTGATAAAAAGTACCTTTTTATACGATTTTCTTGACCTATTTGGGGTTATTATTGAAATATTTACCGTATTTTTGCACATAGAATGAAAAAAATCATACTTATTACAGGAGGACAACGCTCAGGAAAAAGCATGTATGCAGAGCAATTAGCTCTACGTCTGAGTCCAAATCCCATATATGTCGCCACCGCACATATCTGGGATGAAGAATTTAGGCAACGTGTCATGAAGCATCAGGAGCGCAGAGGTTCCCAATGGACTAACATTGAGGAGGAGAAATATCTCAGTCGCCATCATATCATAGGGAAGGTCGCTGTAATCGATTGTATCACCCTATGGTTGACTAACTATTTCTACTCTGAATATTCTGAAAACTCTGATTATTCAGAACACTCAGATATCTCTAAAGTCTTAGAGGCAGCCAAAGAGGAGTTTGACAAATTCACGACACAAGAAGCAACCTATATCTTTGTCACGAATGAGATTGGTTCCGGTGGTGTCAGCCCCGATGCCATCCAACGTCGTTTTACAGACCTTGAAGGATGGATGAACCAGTATGTTGCTTCCAAAGCCGATGAAGTGATCCTGATGGTAAGTGGAATACCGGTAAAGGTTAAAGGTTAAAAGATTATTGGTAAAGGTGAGGACATTTAATATAAAACACGTAAACGAGTCACTGCGCGAAGAGATTCAGCAGAAGATTGACAACCTGAACAAACCCAAAGGTTCATTGGGGCGTTTGGAGTCTCTTGCCATGCAAGTCTGTCTTATCCAACAGACTCCCTCGCCCAACCTTGCCTATCCCTGTCATCTCCTATTAGGGGGCGATCACGGCATTGAGCGTGAAGGTGTTAGTGTGAGTCCTCGCGAAGTCACGTGGCAACAGATGATTAATTTCACCAAAGGCGGCGGTGGTGTGAATATGTTCTGCCGTCAGCATGGTTTCAATCTCCGCATCGTTGATGTAGGTGTAGACTATGACTTGAGCCATTATCCCGACATCCTGAATCGGAAGATAGCCCGTGGCACCAAGAACTTCCTTTACGAGCCTGCCATGAATGAGATAGAATATGAGCAAGCCCTCTCTGTAGGCATCGACTTAGTTGATGACTGCAAAGAAAAAGGATGCCGCCTCTTGTCCATCGGCGAGATGGGTATTGCCAATACATCGCCCAGCAGTATCTGGATGCATCTCTTTACAGGAATCCCCCTTGAAGAATGTATTGGTGCTGGGGCAGGTTTGAATACTGAAGGGATTCGTCATAAATATGAGGTGCTGCGGAAAGCTGTTGAGAAATATAAACGAAACGCGATGAATGATGAACCCATCCACTATTTCGGTGGTTTCGAAATGGTAACAGCCATCGGAGCAATGCTCCGTGCTGCAGAACTACACCTTATTATATTAATTGACGGATTCATCATGACGGCATGTGCGCTGGCTGCCTGTCATCTTTATCCTCAGGCGAAAGACTATATGATTTTCACCCATTGCGGTGATGAGGGAGGGCATAAACGGATGCTTGATGCTTTAAACGCAGAACCGTTACTACAACTTGGACTTCGACTCGGTGAGGGAACAGGAGCCTTGTGCGCCTTCCCCATAGTGGACTCTGCTGTCCGTATGATGAATGAAATGAATAACTTTGACAATGCAAATATCACTCGATACTTCTAAAAATCCCGAGCAAGGCTCGCCTACCCGTAGCCTTTGGTACGACCGCATCTGGGCGGCGTTCATCTTCTTTACCCGACTACCTTTCTGGCGCATTTATCAGCCGAAGAAAGAAGCTTACAAGACTGTAGTGGAACACTGGCCGTTGACAGGCTGGCTCACAGGTTGTGTAATGGCTGCCATTATCTGGTTTGGCAGCATGGCGTTACCCTATCCTATTGTTATCATCCTAGCCATCCTTACACGCTTGTTGATAACGGGCGCCTTGCATGAGGATGGATTGGCCGACTTTATGGACGGCTTCGGCGGAGGCGGCTCTGATCGTCAGCGTATCCTCGACATCATGAAAGACTCGCATATCGGAACCTATGGGGTTATCTCACTGATTATCTATTTTCTCCTGCTCTTCTTCGCCTTAGTCTCCATGCATCCGCAGGATGCCGCACTGACTGTTATCGTTGCTGATCCTTATGCCAAGATGCTATCGGCACAACTGATACAGATGATGCCTTATGCACGGACAGAGGAGACGGCAAAAAACCATACGGTCTACCGTAAGTTCAATGTCATTGCTGGTATCAGTCTTGCCGTTCAGGGACTGTTACCATTAGGACTTTATATCTATCTGATGCATGAAAAAACAGACTGGCAGATGTTAGTCTTTCTGCCAGCCCTTGTCGTTTATTTCCTTTATCTATTGATTTGGCGACGACTTAAAGGTTATACGGGAGATTGTTGTGGAACCGTTTTCCTGCTAACCGAGTTGATGTTCTATCTCGTCGCTGTCTATTCCTTAAGATAATCAGAACTTATAGTCGATACCGATACCTATTACATTATTGGTACGAGAGTACACATCCTTACCTGCCATTGGAAGTCCCATATATTGAGACTGATTCTTTTCGTAGTCGCTGTAAAGACTAATGAAATAACCAGCATTCAGGCGAATCTTCTCGTTGATATTCCAGGCACCACCAAGACCAATTGACCAACTATCACAGGCAAAAGAAGTGTTTTGCTGATAATCGTCACTCAAGCCATAGTCTGTACGCTGAGCACCACAACTGACAGTAAACTTCTCGTTGATATCATACTCAACACCGGCAAGGAACTCATGTGTTCCGCGTTTCAATGTCTCTTGACGGTCGCCAGCCATTTTCGCATGCTTATCATCAAAGAAATGATACTCCAGTGTTCCACGAAGTTTCGAAGAAAAATCTATTCCTACTGCAAGAGCAAGCAGTGCAGGCATGTCATAACGTGTCTTCACTCCATCTTGATAGGCAGCCACCTTATTTCCCAATACTGCCGCAGTCTGCTCTGGCGTCATTCCTGCAATCTCTGCCGTCAACTCCTTCGTATCATTGGGTACATTGATTTTCGTCCTGAACTCATAGCGACCAGCCACGGTAATAGGACCTTGATGATAGTTTAGACTAATAATCGGTGCAAAGCCCCAGCCACGCTGGTTACAATCGAGTTGCAGATTAATAAGTTTCGTTCCGTTCATGTCTGCAACCACATGACCACGATAATAACCATCGTAATAGTTAGCTCGGAAACCAACAGCAGCAGCGAGATAATCAGTAATCTTATAAGTGAAATTCAATTGTCCGCCATAGATATATTGCTTACCCTTCATCTGCGAGTCGAGGGTATACATATCTGGTGTCACACCACTCTGTGCAAGCAGTGCCATTATGGGTACGTTAAACATCGGAACACCTTCCTTATATTCCACGAAACCACCACTGCCCACAATACCAATCATGGCAGAAACAGCAATACGGTCTTTCTTCCACGATGCAAACAAGGCAGGTACGATAGGAGCAGAAGCCTTTCCGTTAAATTTATGATTAAAGTCACCCATAAATCCTGGAATCGTTGTCTCAATATCACGGTCCTGCCAAGGCTTTTGGAAATTCAAAGAGAGTTGCCAGCCTTCATGCCCCCATGCAAGTCCTGCAGGATTACTATAGGCTGCATCAATATCAAACGTAGCACCACGCGCCATCATACGGTCAAAGGCAATATGATAGTTTGTATTAGTCATCAGTCCGCCAGCACGGACGCAGATAGATAGGCTCACCATCGCTGTCAGGATCAAAAGTTTCTTCATCATTTTTCTCTTTTTAATGGTTTGTGTCTGCAAAGATAATGCAATTCGAAAGAAAAACCAAAATTAATTTGGTATTTCGTTTAATTAACATATTATGTTTCGCAATGAATATAAATATAAAAGTCCCTGTTAAACAGAGACTTTTATAACACCTTATTTATAATATAATTATACCTGTTCGATGATCTTACCGCCCTCCTCTATCGCCTGCATATTGATAGGAATCATGTCGTGGTGACGTTCGGGGAGTGTCTTGCGAAGTGCTTTCTCCACACCTTTTGTACTAACAACAGGTGCCACTTTAAGTAATCCGCCGAGTACAATCATATTGAATACCTTGGCATTCTTCATCTCTGCAGCCTTATCCATCGCATCGATACGATAAATAGTGATGTCCTTACGCGTCGGCTTATTGATAATACCAAAGCCATCGTATATCAGGATGCCGCCAGGTTTGATCTTCGGTTCAAACTTCTCTAATGAGGGCTGGTTCAGCACAACGGCAACATCAAACTTACTGAGGATGGGCGACGAAATCTTCTCGTCACTAACAATAACCGTTACATTCGCAGTACCGCCACGCTGCTCGGGACCATACGCTGGCATCCATGTCACCTCCTTATCGTCCATCAATCCTGAATAAGCAAGAATCTTACCCATGGAGAGGACACCCTGTCCTCCGAAACCTGAAATGATTATTTCTTTCTTCATCTTAAATCGTGTCTTTTAAATCTCCTTTCGGATAATACTTGAACATGTGTTCCTCCATCCAGTCATTGGCATCCTTCGGTGACATCTTCCAACCACTGTTACAGGTGCTGACAATCTCTACGAGACTACTGCCCTTTCCTGCCATAGAAGCTTCGAAAGCCTTACGAATCGCCTTCTTTGCACTACGAATGGCGGCCACAGTCTCTACACTCTGACGAGTGACATAGCAAGTGCCCTCTAATGTAGCGGCAATCTCAGTGATATGCAAAGGATAACCGTGCAGATCAGCCTGACGACCATAAGGACACGTAGACGTCTTCATACCCATCAGTGTTGTAGGAGCCATCTGTCCACCCGTCATGCCATAGATGGCATTGTTGATGAAGATAATAGTAATATTCTCGCCACGATTCAGAGCGTGAATCGTCTCACAGGTACCGATACAAGCAAGGTCACCATCACCCTGATAGGTGAATACGAGACGATCAGGCCACAGACGTTTGATAGCAGTAGCGACAGCAGGTGCACGACCATGGGCAGCCTCCTGCCAGTCGATATCTAGATAATTATAAGCAAAGACAGCACAACCGACAGGTGATACGCCGACGGTTTTCTCCTCCATGCCCATCTCCTCGATGACCTCAGCCACAAGTTTATGTACCACACCATGTGAACAACCAGGACAATAGTGCATGAGGTTGTCGTTCATCAGTGTGGGTTTCTGATATACCAGATTCTCTGGTGAAATGATATTATTCTCCATAGCCTTACATCATCTTCTTTAGTTCTTCTACAATCTCTTCTGGCTCAGGAACAATTCCACCTAAGCGACCAAACTGCTCAACAGGTAATGCCCCATTGATAGCAAGACGAACGTCCTGCACCATCTGTCCAGCATTGATCTCCACGACGAGTACACCTTTCTTACCCTTTGCCTCCTCGGCAATAGCCTTTGAGGGGAATGGCCAAAGTGTAATAGGACGCAGCATACCGACCTTGACACCTTCCTCACGCGCCATCTCAATGGCTTTCTGTGTCAAACGGGCAGCAGAACCGAAGGCGACTATCAGCAGTTCGGCATCCTCAGTATGTAATGTCTCATAGCGTACCTCCTTCTCTCGTATCTCTGCGTATTTTTTTTGTAAATGGAGGTTGCGCGCCTCCATCACCTCAGGCTTCAATTCCAAAGATGTGATGATATTCGGCTTGCGATCCTTCGTACGTCCGATGGTAGCCCATGGACACTGCTGACGGATTTCCTCCTCGGTGCGACGGGGCTTGTAGGGAGGAAGTACTATCTTCTCCATCATCTGTCCGATAACGCCGTCAGCGAGTATCATGGCAGGATTACGGTACTTGAACGCCAACTCAAAAGCGAGGTCGACGAAGTCTGCCATTTCTTGAACGGAGTTCGGAGCAAGTACAATCGTGTTATAGTCACCGTTACCACCACCACGCGTCGCCTGAAAATAATCGCCCTGCGATGGCTGAATAGTTCCCAGTCCGGGACCTCCACGCTGTACATTGACAAACACGCCCGGCAGTTCAGCTCCAGCCATATAGGTGATACCTTCCTGCATCAAGGCAATGCCAGGTGAAGAAGAAGAGGTCAGCACGCGCTTACCAGCGGCGGCACCTCCATAAATCATATTAATAGAAGCTAACTCACTCTCAGCCTGCAACACGACCATTCCCGTCGTTTCCCAAGGCTTCAGTTCAGCAAGCGTTTCTATCACCTCACTCTGTGGTGTGATGGGATATCCGAAGTATCCGTCTGCGCCACAACGAATGGCAGCATGGGCTATTGCCTCATTGCCTTTCATCAAAGTTACTTCCTGTTCTGTCATCTTTTTACTCCTCTACCTTTTTACGATAGACTGTGATACATCCATCAGGACATACCACTGCGCACGAGGTACAACCCGTACACTTGTCTATCTGTACTGGCTCCACATAGGGATAGCCATGTACATTGACACGATTGGCTAAAGCGATGACGCCCTGCGGACATGCACTTACACAGAGTACACATCCTTTGCAACGGTCGGTATTCACCACAATAGCACCTTTCAGTTTAGCCATTTCTATAAATTTAGTTTATGGATTATAATAATCCTTGTGATAATAATTCATAATGTCGTCGAGCATCCGCTTTGCCTCCACTGCTGGACTGTTAGGGTCGAGTTCTACTGCCTTGATGTAGCAATTGATAGCTTCCTGCCAGTTGCCTGCTTTTCGAAAAGCATTGCCTCGCTCGTAATATTCTTGTGCGGTCATTTATAGTATTCTTTCTTGCCTGCAGCAAGGGTATTCTTCATCAACGAACAGATAGTCATCGGTCCTACTCCACCAGGAACGGGAGTGATGAATGAGCACTTTGGAGCCACCTCGTCAAACTTTACATCACCATTCAGGCGAAAACCACTTTTACGGGTGGCATCAGGGACACGTGTAGTACCTACGTCAATAATAACGGCTCCCTCTTTCACCATATCAGCAGTCACGAAATCGGGCTGACCGATGGCAGCGATGATAATATCTGCCTCACGGCATTCTTCCTTCAGTGTCTTTGAACGCGAATGGCATACTGTCACAGTAGCATCACCATACTGTTTCTGCATCATCAACTGTGCCATAGGCTTACCTACAATATTGCTTCGTCCAAGGATGACGCATTTCTTACCAGAAGTCTCAATGTTGTAACGCTTCAATAGGGTAATTATACCCAACGGAGTAGCAGAAATAAAACATGGCAGTCCGATTGCCATACGTCCCACATTAATAGGATGGAAACCGTCGACATCCTTACGATAATCGATGGCTTCGATAATCTTCTGCTCATCAATATGCTTAGGGAGTGGCAACTGTACAATAAAGCCGTCAACATCACCATTCTTATTAAGGCGGTCGACACATTGTAGGAGTTCCTCTTCTGTGATATCATCCTCATAACGGATGAGTGTCGACTTAAAGCCGCATGCCTCACATGCGAGCACTTTGTTCTTCACATACGTCTCACTACCACCATCGTGACCTACTAATACAGCAGCAAGATGGGGTTGTTTACCGCCATTTGTTACAATCTTCTTTACCTCTTCGGCTATCTCCGCCTTAATGGCTGTTGCCGTTGCTTTTCCGTCTATCAGTTGCATGTTTCTTTTTATGGATTTAATGGGGGTAATGGGGGGATTAGAATGGCATCTTACCGCCACGCATCTTCATGGCTGCAGCCATCTGTGCCATCTTCGAGTTACCTCCGGCTGTTACCATCTTCATCATTTTACGCATCTGGTCGAACTGCTTCATCAGGCGATTCACTTCCTCTATCTTCGTGCCAGAACCTTTAGCTATACGCATACGGCGACTCTGGTTGATGATATCCGGATTGGCACGTTCTTTCAATGTCATCGAATTAATCATTGCTTCAATACCCTTGAAAGCATCGTCATCGATATCAATATCCTTGATAGCCTTCCCTACTCCAGGAATCATGCCAGCAAGATCCTTGAGGTTACCCATCTTCTTAATTTGCTGAATCTGACTCATAAAATCGTTGAAGTCAAACTTATTCTTGCGGATCTTCTTTTCTAACTCACGTGCCTGTTTCTCGTCAAACTGCTCCTGGGCACGCTCCACCAAAGAGACGATGTCACCCATACCGAGGATACGGTCTGCCATACGCTCAGGATGGAATACGTCTATCGCCTCCATCTTCTCACCCGTTCCTACAAACTTGATGGGTTTCGTGACAACAGTACGGATAGAAAGGGCAGCACCACCACGAGTATCACCATCCAGTTTGGTGAGTACGACACCATCGAAATCGAGACGGTCATTGAACTCCTTGGCAGTATTTACGGCATCCTGACCTGTCATCGAGTCAACAACGAACAAAGTCTCATCAGGATTGACTGCCTCTTTCAATGTGGCAATCTCGTTCATCATCTCCTCATCAACTGCCAAACGACCAGCGGTATCGATGATGACGACATTATAATTCTTTGCCTTCGCCTCGCGGATAGCGTTATTGGCTATCTCCACCACATTCTTATTGTCAGGCTCCGAATAGACGGGAACGCCAATACTCTCTCCTACTACATGCAACTGCTGGATAGCAGCAGGACGGTAAACGTCACAGGCAACAAGCAAAGGATTCTTATGCTGCTTATTCTTCAGCATATTAGCAAGTTTTCCACTGAACGTTGTCTTACCAGAACCTTGCAAACCCGACATTAGGATAATAGCAGGACGGTTTTCCAACTTCAACTCTGAAGCCTTACCACCCATTAACTCTGCAAGCTCATCATGGACAATCTTCACCATCAACTGTCCAGGCTTCACGGCAGTGAGCACATTCATACCCATTGCCTTCTGCTTGACGGTATCAGTAAATGTCTTGGCAACCTTATAGTTGACATCGGCATCCAATAGAGCGCGACGCACATCCTTCAAGGTCTCCGCCACATTTATTTCGGTGATTTTTCCTTCACCTTTCAGTATCTTAAACGACCGTTCAAGTCTGTCACTTAAGTTCTCAAACATAATACATTATTTATTTTAGGGTGCAAAGGTACAAATATTATTTGAAATTTCATTCTTTCTTCCTTCTTTTTTATTATCTTTGCCCCTGAAAACTAAACATCTAACACAAATACTACTAAAATGCAAAAGAAAAGACCTAACATGGACCGTCGCGAATTTCTTCGCAGACTTGGTATTGGCATGGGATCTGCCGCAGCAATGATGGCAATGGAACCTTTACGCGTACTGGCGCAAGACAAGAAAATGGTTCCTACAGACAACAGAATGACCTATCGTGTACAACATGGCTCTGGGGAACAAATCTCCCTACTCGGCTTCGGCATGATGAGACTGCCCAACAATCAAGAGGAAGTCAACCAACTTGTTGATTACGCCATTGAGCATGGGGTGAATTATTTCGATACAGCTCCGATGTATATGGGAGGACAATCGGAAGTGCTTACTGGCAATGCCCTTGCCCGTCATCCTCGTGATAAGTATTACATTGCAACAAAGATGTCAAATCAGAACAGAAGTTTATGGGGCATCGATGAATCCATTAAGATGTACTACCAATCATTCCAACGACTAAAGACAGACCATATAGACTACTACCTCCTGCACAGCATCGGAGGCGGAGGTGTTGACGCGCTTAAAGAACGTTTTATCAATAACGGCCTACTCGACTTTCTACTAAAAGAGCGTGAGGCAGGACGTATCCGTCACCTGGGTTTCTCCTATCATGGTGATGTCAGTGCCTTCGACTGGTTGCTCGATCATAACGACGACTATCACTGGGACTTCGTACAGATACAGATGAACTTCCTTGACTGGCGACACGCCTCACTCAACACAGGTGGATGGAAGAAAGACGCGGATGCGGAATACCTGTATAACAAATGCGAGAAACTGGATATCCAGTGTGTGGTGATGGAACCATTACGGGGTGGATCCTTCGGACGTATGGCACAGGAACTTACAGACCAACTAAGAGCACGTCGTCCAGACGACAGTACGGCACGCTGGGCATTCCGCTGGGTTGGTTCGTATCCGAATATCCTCACCACCCTTAGTGGTATGAACCGTATGGAACATTTGGAAGAGAATATCCAGACCTTCTCACCGCTTGAGATATGCACAGAGGCAGAGAATGCTTTGTTGGCAGATATTGCAGACCAGATGTCAGGCTTCCCCACCATTCCCTGTACGACCTGCAGCTATTGCATGCCTTGTCCCTATGGCGTTGATATTCCCAAAAATTTCGCCTATTACAATGAGGCAGTGACAGACCATATCCTTCCCCTGCCAGCTACTACTGCCGCTAACTATGCAGAACAGCAACAACAGTTTATCGAAGGCTATCGCAAGGCTCTTCCTGATGCCAACACATGGGCACGTGCCTGTCAGGACTGCGAGGAGTGCTTATCCAAGTGTCCGCAACAGATACGTATTCCCAACCAGATGAGTCGTATCGTGGAGACCCTGCGTGTCAGGAAGAAATAGACGTCTTATTTCTTTTCCTTGATGACACGGTCAAAGGCATACACATGCTTTTGGCCGTCAAAGGTATAGACATGTTCCGTATTACTATCTGTATCTAAGAAATACTCAGTGATGATGAAATCCTTGCCCTTACGAGGCAGGTCATAGCTGTAATACTCTGCCTTGGGTTTGAACGTGTCAACAGGACTTACCACGGGTGTCATCGTCTCGGTGTCGGGGTCGTAATCATAGAAGCAGACAAGCTCTATCTCCGGGTCGGTAGGTCCGCCCATGAGAATGGCAAAGAGACGATGGCCGTTGTCGCAACGCCATACGCACGACTCCATATAGTCACTGTCCGTACCTCCAGAATCTACACACATATAACCATTGGGACGATCTACGATATCCTCAGAGTCGTATTCCGGATACTTCTGACTGGTAAACTTCGGATTCTTGGCCTGTTTCAGGATGCCACTGACTACATAAATCTTCCATACGTCGTTGAAAGCCTTTGTCAAGGTAACAATGTCAGGAGCCTTACCACCACCTTTCACCTTGATAGGACGTGTAGCCCAACCCTTGCCGCATTTCACCATGTCCATATCCTCATAAGAGTCATACGTGTAAGCTGGTGCATACCTTTTGTCTGGTTTCATCTGTGCGTTTGCCTGAAGTGTGAAAAAGGCAACACCTAAAATCATTAAAGATACTTTTTTCATTGTTCTGTCGGTCTATTGGTTATTATTATCTATTAATACTTTACGTTGAGAGAACTCACAACCACAATACTGCTGGTTATAGAAGGCATACTCCTTCAACAATTGGTTGCGCCGCTCATAGAGTCCTCCTTTGCGCCAGTTCTGTGCCCAAAACGTCGTACCCTCCACTGCTTGTTCTGCCAGATGCCCAGCACGTTCTATCTGTTCTATACTCTTCCATCTCGAGGAAGCCAAAGTGGTGGCGAAATACTGCAATCCCAGTTTCTTGGCCTGTCGAGCAGCCTCCGTCAATCGAAGGACGAAACACTGTTCACAGCGTCGTCCCCGTTCTGGTTCGTCTTCCAGTCCGCAGACATCCTGTCGCCACTGCTCATGGTCGTAGTCTCCATCTATCCATTGCAGTACGAGACTTTCTGCATGACGCTTACTCTCATTCTTACGGATATCATACTCTTCACGAGGGAAAATGTTGGGATTATAATAGAAAATCGTAGGACGAATATCGTGCTGTATCATCCACTCGACAATGGCAGATGAACAAGGCGCACAACAGGCATGTAGCAATACCTCATGCACACCATCTGGCACTATAATCCCCTTGCTTTCCATATCTTGTCTTTCGCAGCATTAATCTCTTGGAACTTTTTCTCGGCAGCCTTACGGATATCATCTCCGAGGGCAGCTACCTTATCTGGATGATGCTTCAGTGCTAATTGACGATAAGCCTTCTTCACCTCGTCATCACTAGCATTAGGCGACACACCCAATACACGGTAGGCAGATTCCAAGTCATCTTTCCCAAGACCCAGCATCGAGTCAACCTCATCAGCAGACATCTGCATCCACTGAGTACACTCTTTCAGGGCTGTTATCTCACTCTGGGGCACCTTACCGTCAGCCTGTGCCACCATCACAAGGAAGTTCAGCAGTTGCAGGCGCTGGGAATAATTCATGTTACGGGCTATCTGTTGACAACAGTCTGCTACTGTCTGTCTAAAGTTCGTCATCCCCACCCTTTTCTGTTCGTCAAAGAGTTTCTTCAGGATATCATTGCCTTGAATGACAGCCTGCTCTCCAAAGTTCTGACGTAACATCTGACGCACCATCTCCATCTCCGAATGCATCACTTTGCCGTCAGCCTTAATAATATAAGAGGAGAGTACCAGCATTGAAAACAGAAAACTGTTACGCTGTCCCTCATACTTATGTTGACGCTGATAGGTTTGTTGACGACCCGTCTGTCGTCCGAAGGCATCTTCGAAGGTCCCTTGTGTCCCTGGGGTATTCACTGCATCCATCATTGAGTCGAAAAATCCACCCAACACGATACCAGCCAAAGCCCCTAAAGGCCCTGCTGTCATCCAACCCAGAAAACCACCTATCCACTTACCTATTCCCATAACTATAAACTATGAACTCTTAACTGTGGACTAGTATTCGTGCCACCATGCCGATTGGTTCTGTTCCTCACGTTCCAAGTCGTCAATCAGACACTCTGCCAGTTTATAGACTACCTCTTGAGGTACCAAGAAACGCTGATCTTTACTATGTGGATTGATAGAGGAAAGGAAATGAGGGACCTCTTTCTTATAGACCTCCTTCATACGGAGACTGTGGGCATTAACTCCAGAACAACTATAAGTGATATTCGCCAGACGGTCACAGAGTTTGACAAACGGTGCATAGGGAGTCTCACGAATTCCCTTATAGTATTTTTCCCCTGCCCTTTCTGCACGGGAACGTCCTTTGTCATTCGTTAGCGCATAGGCAATCTCTGTTGCCATCAATGCCTGCTCCTCAGTCAACATCTCTCGAGCCACCTTCATCACGTCATTATACGTCAAACGGGCATCCTCGATACTGTCGTGGTAATAACCGCCGAAGAATAATGGTAGGATATCGTTCTCACAGGTACATACCAGGTGTCCGAAATCCCTGATTCCATTTACTACCATATCCAAATGATAACCATAAGGCAGGTCGTCGCCATAGGTCTGATTCACACTCTGATGCAAATCATGTGCTGATTTCCTGATGGTTTCAATCTTGTCGGCATACGTTTCCATCAATGCCTCAAAATCTTCTCTTGTCATCTTTTTGTTAATATTTGGGGACAAAGATAGTTTAAAATTTCGATTAAGCAAAAAGGATGAGAATATATTTTCATTTTTGAGCGTGAGAAATCGTATCTTTAGCACACTTTTTACCTTTAGGTCAAAGAAATTTATCCAGATCGAGTGAAAAACCAAATAAAATACAAAAAAAACCGTTCCCCTGCCTCACGGCAAAGGAACGATCAACAAATTTATCAACTATTCATTGTTCTCCCCAACTGGGGAACGATGCAAAGATAGAACAATTTGTCGAATCAGCAAAAAAAAATTAAGATATTTTTAGAAAAAAATAGCTTTTTCCCTAATTATACCAATTTTTTGACTATTTATCCATTAATATTTCCTATGATCACAGAGAAACATACCGACCAAAATACAAAAAGTACCTAAAAGGAACCAAGGTGTAATTTGTTCATGTAACAGCCACCATGCAAAAATAATCGTGGTAATAGGATTAAAATAGACCCAATTAGTAGCAACAACTGTTCCCAACTTATGAATCACCCAGTTCCATACCAAGAAACAAAGCATGGAGGCAATGACACCAAGGAACAGAAGGTTCAAAAGAACAGTAGGATTGAACAGTTGATGGAAGGAAGTGGTGAAGATAGAGACATCCTTAGGTACAAAGAAATAATAAGGAATGATTGTCACAAGACCATAGAAGAACACTTTGCGTGTAATAAAAAGCGTGGAATAACGCTCTGTGGCTGGCTTCATCAACAAAGAATAGAAAGCCCAACAAAGACAGGCAGCAAAAGCAAGCGTATCACCTAATGGAGACAAGTGCAATACGAAATGACCATTGAGTACAACGACTGCCATACCCAGACAAGCAAGTAGAGAACCGAATACCTGTAACTTCGTAAAACGCTCAGTATGCCGATAGATATTAGCATAAACCAACATCGCGAACAATGGACATGAACAAACTATCAACGAGGTATTGGTGGCTGTCGTAAAAAGCATTGCCGCATTCTCTGTGAGGAAATAGACAGAGCCGCCTGTCACACCCAGCAGTACCATCAGCAGTTCATCCTTCCACGAATCACTGAACAATCGGAAACTATTATACTTGAATATCAACTCATAGCCAAACAGTAGTACATAGGCAATGATAAAGCGCAGCGTGAAAATCTGCGCAGGAGAAAGTCCATTCTGAAGCAGTATCTTTGTAAAGACAAAGGTACTACCCCAGATGGCTACTGTCAAGAAGGCTACCAGATGATAGCCTATTGTACTATTTGTTGATTTCAATGTCTCGTTTGACGTTATTTCGAATCTTTGTGAGATAGGCCTTCATACCTTTGGCATCCTTCTCATCGATAATCTCTAAGAGTTCTTTCAACTCTGTACGAATCTGACTGACCTGGTCATGTGTATAGGGGTTGAAAAGGATTTCCTGCAAGAGATAGTCGTCTTCGTTCAATACACCCTTGGCTATTCGCATGTGACGCTTGAAGGTAGTACCTGGTGCATCCTGATGCTTCATGACGGCAGCAAAGACGAAGGTAGAGACAAACGGAATAGACAATGAATAAGCCACTGTCTTATCATGTTCCTCGAAAGTATATTCGTAGATGTTGAGTCCTAACTTCTGGTAGAGATCCTTGAAGAAGATACGTCCCATATAGTCACCCTCACTGATGATGATGGCATTCTCCTCGCTCAGTTGTTGCAGGTTGGCGAAAGTAGGACCAAACATCGGGTGCGTGGAAACATAGCGCATCCCTGCCCCTTCATAGAATTCTTTCAGATCGGTTTTCACACTGGCAATATCACTGATGATACACTCCTTGGGAAGATAAGGAATCACTTCTTCAAATACAGGGATGGTATATTTCAGCGTGACGGCATTGATGACGAGTTCAGGTGCAAAACCCCTGATCTCCTCCATATCTGTAAACCGCTGACAGTTATAAGTAAACCGCATGCGCTTAGGGTCTTTCTCATAGACTGCCACTTCGTGGTCGAAACTCAACAGGTCGATGAAAAAACTTCCCATCTTACCTGCACCTAATACTAGTATTTTCATACCTTATTTATTAATAATCTCTATTTGCTGACGAACACTCTCCTCGTGGATATTCTCAAACACATGGGCAACGAACTCAGGCCCCATGCCTAAGAGTGAACCCTGTGCACCACGTTTGTCCAATATCTCGTTATAACGGGATGTCTGCAACACAGTCATATTATGTTCTTTCTTGTAGTGACCAATCTCACGACATACGCGCATACGCTTGGCCAACAACTCCATTAACTGGTTGTCGAGTTCGTCAATCTGTTTACGCAGTGTCTGAATACCCTCGGTAGTGGTATGTTCATCACGGATGACGAGCAAAGAAAGGATATAGTCAAGGACATCAGGCGTTACCTGCTGCTTGGCATCACTCCATGCCTTGTCAGGATCACAATGGCTCTCTACAATCAGTCCGTCAAAACCTAAGTCCATCGCCTGCTGACACAACGGAGCAATCAACTCACGACGACCACCGATATGACTGGGGTCATTGATGATAGGCAACTCTGGAATACGACGATGCAATTCGATAGGTATCTGCCACATCGGCATGTTACGATATATCTTCTTGTCGTAACTGGAGAAGCCACGATGAATAGCTGCCATGCGCTTCACACCTGCCTGATTCAAACGCTCCAGTGCACCAATCCACAACTCCAAGTCAGGATTAACGGGATTCTTCACGAAGACAGGGACATCCGCACCTTTCAGTGCATCGGCAAGAGCCTGCATCGCAAAAGGATTAGCAGTAGTACGTGCACCTATCCACAGAATATCGATACCATATTTCAGACAGAGTTCCACATGCTCAGGCGTTGCCACCTCAGTAGCGACAAGCATCTTCGTTTCTTTCTTTACCTGCTGCAACCATACAAGGGCTGGTTCTCCGTGTCCTTCGAAACCTCCGGGCTTCGTACGGGGCTTCCACACTCCTGCACGGAAATTATGACAGCCATACATCGCCAGTTGCTTGGCGGTAGTCATCACTTGCTCCTCACTCTCTGCACTACAGGGACCTGCAATGACGAAGGGGCGTTCGTTGTCACTCGGTAATCTCAGGGGTTCTAATTCCAATTCCATAGTTATATCGTTTTTTACATTTTTGCATTTTTACATTCTTCAATTCTTCGAAGGGCTTGCTGTATCTTCTCTTCTTTGGCACAAAGAGAGATGCGGATATAACGCTCACCGTTCGAGCCGAAGATAAATCCAGGGGTGATGAAGACACGCGCCTCATGCAACACCTTTTCTGTCAGGTCTTCCACGTTCTTGACATCTGCAGGTATTTTTCCCCAAAGGAACATACCTACCTGGTTCTTGTCGTACGTACAACCTAAGACATCCATGATTTTCTCTGCCCACTGACGACGACGCGCATAGGTATTGATATTATACTCACGATGCCACTCCTCACTGTTGTTATAAGCCTCAGCGGCAGCCAGTTGGATACCACGGAAAGTACCACTCTCAATGTTCGACTGTACCTTCAGTATCCATGAGATGAACTCGGCATTCGTAGCACAAAGTCCCACACGCCAACCAGGCATATTGTGTGACTTCGACATCGAGTTGAACTCGATACAGCAGTCTTTGGCTCCTGGCACCTGAAGAATACTGAGGTGCTCTTCGTTGAGGATGAAGCTGTAGGGGTTATCGTTCACCACGACGATGTTGTGGTCCTTGGCAAACTGAACCAGACGCTCATAAGTCTCACGACGTGCATTACCACCTGTCGGCATATTTGGATAGTTGGTCCACATCAGTTTCACGTTCGAGAGGTCCATCTTCTCCAGTTCGTCAAAATCAGGTTGCCAACCATTATCCTCACGGAGATTATAATTGATAATCTTCGCACCTAAGATTTTAGATAAAGAGGTATAGGTGGGATAACCTGGATTAGGTACCAATACGGCATCACCAGGATTGACGAAGGCCAGCGTCACATGGAGAATACCCTCCTTTGAACCAATCAGTGGAAGGATTTCTGTCTTTGCATCCAGATCGACATCATACCAACGCTTGTAGAAGCCTGCCATTGCTTCGCGCAACTCAGGTGTTCCCATCGTGGGCTGATAACCATGAGCATTGGGCTGGTGAGCCACTTCACATAATTTATTGATGGTCTGCTCCGAGGGCGGCATATCAGGACTACCGATGGCAAGACTGATGATATCCTTGCCTTCCGCATTCAACTGTGCCACCTCCTTCAGTTTCCGACTGAAGTAGTATTCGCTCACTAAACTTAATCTATCTGCTGGTTGTATCATAATTGTCAATTGTCACTTTTCAATTGGTCTGACGACCATCTTTATATTCTCCTAAAATCTTAAAGTCCTTGGTCAATGGAATAATAGCGTCGATTGACTGACGATAGCGTGTCAAATCATCGTACATCAGGTCGACATAGAACAAATACTCCCATTCCCTTCCGATAATCGGTAATGACTGTATCTTTGTCAAGTTAATCTTGTAGAACGAGAGAATGGCGAGCACATGACTCAGCGACCCTTCCTCGTGAGGCAGTGAGAAAACGATACTTGCCTTGTTCGCCTCTGTCAATGGGCGCAACAAATCGGCCTTGTTGGGATTGCTAACCACGAGGAAACGCGTGAAGTTATGCTTGTTGTCCTCGATATGGTCTTCCAACACTTTCAGTCCATATTGTCTGGCTGCATCGGCATGACAGATGGCAGCCCATCCTTGATGCTGTCCTTCGGCTATCATCTTCGCCGAGCCTGCCGTATCTTCTGCCTCCACATGTTTCATATTCGGATGCTGGGCAAGAAACTCACGACACTGCATCAGGGCGACGGGATGCGAGTGAATCTCTGTAATCGTGTCCCAGTTATCGTCAGGCAGACAACAGATACAATGCGAGATATGCAACTTATGCTCCCCTACTATCGTTGTACCTGAGTCACGCAGCAACTCATAGTTATGCAGCAATGAGCCTGCAATGGTATTCTCAATGGCGAGCATACCGATGGCCGTTGGGTCTTCCTTCATGTGCTGGAACACCTGTTCGAAGGTGGAACAACAGATTAGCTGTATCTGTTCATCCTCGAAATAGAGGTGTGCCGCTATATCGTGGAACGACCCTATCAGTCCTTGTATCGCAATTCTCTTCATATCTCAATTGTCAATTTTCAATTATCAATTTATAAAAAACTCCGCTTTCACTTGGTTTGTGAAGCGGAGCCTTATCTTTCTATTTTCAATCTTCAAATTTCAATTAATCTTACATACGGCTTTCCGCTTCACAGGTCTCTGCAAAGTAAAAATAATAACCGTAAAAGTAAGCGTTCATATTCAACATTATTCTGTCGTTTTTGTCTTATCGGGTGCAAAAGTATAACATTTTCTGTAATTATGCAAGCATTTTGAAAGAAAAATCGAAAAAAAAACGTATATTTGCAGAGTTTTATACACGAATTAGAAAAAGAATCATATAAGATGGAACGAAAACAAATCACATTCGACTCGTTTGTAAGAGGTGCCTTGGTTGTCTTAGGCTGCGTGGGAGCCTATCTGTTACTCGATCGACTGAGTGGCGTATTACTACCCTTCTTCCTGGCATGGCTCATCGCCTATCTGCTATTCCCACTGGTGAAATTCTTCCAGTATAAGTGTAAGATGCGCTTCAGAATTGTCGCCATCCTTTGCGCCCTGATTGCTGTCAATCTTGTCATAGCAGGCGTACTCTGGATTATGATACCTCCTGTCGTCGAAGAGTCAGTACGTGTGAAGGACATGCTGATAGAATATGTCACCAGGGATGCTATGGTAAACAATATCCCTGACCAGATAGAGATGTTCGTCCGTGAGCATCTGACGGCTGAGGATATCAAGGCGATTGTGACACAAGATGGTTTCATCAATACCATCAAGGAGGCGATGCCCAGAATCTGGGATGTCGTCATGCAGTCTTTCAGTGCACTCTCCGGATTGGTGACTATTCTCATGATGCTGATATATACTGTCTTCATCCTCATCGACTATGAGAAATTCACGAACGGATGGCCTGAATTGCTGCCTGAGCGTTATCGTGGCATGGCTGTCCGCTTGGTCGCTGACGTCACTGAAGGTATGAACAAATATTTCCGCGGACAAGGCTTAGTGGCGTTCTGTGTAGGTATTCTGTTCAGCATCGGCTTCCTCATCATCGACTTCCCGATGGCGATTGGTCTGGGTATGTTCATCGGACTGTTGAACATGGTGCCCTACCTCCAACTCATCGGTTTCATTCCTGCTATTCTCTTGGCTATCGTCAAGGCGGCAGATACGGGGCAGAGTTTCTGGCTGATTATGTTGATGGTCGTCATCGTATTCTGTGTTGTACAACTCATACAAGACACTTTCCTCACGCCGAAGATTATGGGAAAGGTGATGGGACTCAATGCAGCCATCATCCTCCTCTCCCTCTCTATCTGGGGTTCTCTGTTAGGAATGCTTGGCATGATTATCGCATTGCCATTGACCACCCTCTTGCTGACTTACTACCAACGGTATGTCATCAAGAAAGAACAAAAGCAAGCGGCAGAAAAAGAAGAATAGTCTGATCTGACTTTAAATCAGTTGATAGTGACGAAGGGCATGAAGGATGCCGTCTTCGTCAACAGAAGTCGTGGTGTAAGTTGCTTCCTGCTTCAGCGAGTCCAGAGCATTACCCATTGCCACACCAATACCTGCAGTACGAATCATCGAAGCATCGTTGCCGCCATCACCAAAAGTCATCGTGTATTGCGGGTCGAATCCAAAGTGCTGGGCCATTAGCAGCACGCCCTCCCCCTTGTCTGCTCCCTTTGCAGTAATATCGGTAAAGGCAGGATGCCAACGACCTGATGTACAACAAGGAATACAAGCCATCAGTTCACGCTCATAATCAACAGAGAAGAAAGGCGTCAACTGCAGGATGCGCTGCTGCATCACTTCCTCTATAGGTCTTGCCAGATTGAGATTCTCGACGGCTATCTCCTGACGGAACACCTTGTCGACTTCGCCTATGGGGTCGAGGACAGCCACATCCTTCTCGCCTACAACTATCACACCATATTGTTTCTCTTGTGCATCGTCAACGACTAGACGGGCAGCATCGTGTGGGATATCCTTGCAACTGATCACCTCGTCGCCTACATAACTCAACGCCCCGTTGATGGTGACATAACCATCAATCAGATGCTCGATAGCCCCCAGGTTGGTGATAATCAACGGAGGCCGACCTGTAGCAATAAACACCTTATGTCCATTAGCCTTCGCCTGTGTAAGAGCCAATATCGTAGAGGGAGGTATCTCGTGCGTCTTAAAACTCACCAGTGTCCCGTCAATATCGAAAAACAATGCGTAATGTCCCATAAATACCCCCTCTTCAGTAGAACCTGTCTCTTCCAATTTATTTAATGGTTACTTTCTTTCCGTTGTGGATATATACGCCTGTCTGTGAAGGTTTATCGATGCGCTGGCCCTTTAAATTGTACCAATTGCTATCAGATGTCCTCTTCAAATCCTGACTCATCTGCTGAACTCCCGTCGATTCCTTATCAGGGGTAACACCGACTGCCCACCATGCATTATCAACGGATTCGTATTCTTGAGAAGACTCTCCGTAAAGGTCTATTGCTGCTTGTAATGCCCCCTTTCGAGCATCTGGATAGTTTGAGGTTGGTGTGAGGTATTGTGTCAAGTTGCGGTAGGCTATCTTTACAGCTTTTTCAATACCGATACCTTCCGTATCAACTACGTCTCCCCAAGGACCTGGTATACCATTGATAGTGCCACCTTTACAGAGCATGTAGAACCAATAGTTCTGTACTCCACAGTTCACATGTTCATCAGCACCGTCTTTCCATTCTTCTCCTTGATAATATATAGGCAGTACGCCATTTGAGCCAACGACCCTGTGGCTCATATCACGCATACATGGTACTTGCAGCATCACATCGTCTCCAATTAGCCAGTTATCCTTTGCCTTACTACCTCTGACAGCCTTCTTTATACAGATAGCCATGATGTCAGAAAAAGATTCATTAAGTGCACCTGATTCATTATTAGTTGACTCCAACTTAGCAGTACTTGCTGTTATCAAATGGGTGAACTCGTGAGCCATAATATCAAGAGCGACAACAGGACGCATGATGACCCCATCACCGATACCATATTCCATAACGTAACAGTTAAACCCTGAATCATGACTTGCAAAGGCATTATTATTAGTATAATTATCCAAGCCGATGAAATGGTTGGACTTCGGGGCAAAGAAAATATTATAGATAGGGCCTCCTTTGCCATCGTAACTGTCACGTTGCAAAACTGTTTTATACCAATCGTAGGTCTGTTGCATTCCCCAATGTATGTCAACAACAGGATGTGGAGAAGCCTCTATTGTGACTGATCCAGATGTGGTGCTCGTACTCCAGTTATGTTGGCCTACAGATAGTTGGCTCATGTCAATTTTATCGAGAAGGACATCATCTCCATTGTATTGATACAGCCAAATCTCGATGCTAAACGCCCCCATATTATAGAAAAGTTTTGGACCACCTAATGCAGTAGGTTTTATTTGAAGGGGCAACGATTTTAAGTATGTGCGCGATGTAGTTTCTGTCGTTTCTAAGTCAGTAAAGCTTGTACTGCGTAGCACCATATAGACCTCAGCAAAAGGATCGTCTTGTTGAACAACCTTGTCTAGTGTCACTTCCGTCAGTTTCGGCATAATCCAAAAGTCTGATTGGGTAGAAAATGGAGTTAAATTTTCCTTTATGTAGCGGTCACGGTCATATACCATTTTATCATTTTCATTCTTGCCAATTTCATAATCATCAAGATTAGCAACTTCCCCAATCCCTAAGGCATTCATGGTATAAATATTTCGTTCCTCGTCTATCATCACACGTTTTCCATCAGTCAATTCTTTTACCGATAGTGGTACAGTGCCGCTATACATAGAGCGTCCTTGCATAGTCGTGCTGACAGAATGCTTCCGAGACAGTGACTTGACCACCTTGCCAGTTTCCACATCTACGTAGATGTCGGCATCACCAATGTTGTCATAGTCCAGTCGTGCATAGTGATAGCCTTCATCGTCCTTTACAAGATAGCAATTTTCTGATCCTCCTTTCGTCGCTGCAGCGCGTCTAATGTTTTGTGGCTGTTCCTCCTGTTCCATCACCACACCGTTTACTGTTGTGACACGTCCATCGCGACCATGGACAATCAGCATTGATGCCTGAACCTCCACGCCTGCCACATACTGGCGATAGCGCAGATGGCGCATGCCAAGCTCATCTGTTTCGTCACTCAGCAATTCGAAAGTCGATTCGGCAGGTAGGCTAATCCATTCACCGAAATGATTGACAGCCTCAACAATACGAACATTACTGTTCTGTAACTTCAGCCACACGTGGCCGTCGTTTGTTGCTGCCTGTGCCCCAACACCAATCAACAGCATTAAGAAAAGAACTATCTTTTTCATACCATAATCGTTTTTAGTTTGTATAAACTCTTAACCTACTAACCTATTAACCTACTAAGCTTACATTCTTTTGAAAACAAATCTTACCAACAGGAAATTTACGGGAATTGAAATGGCATAGACACCCACAGGGGCCATCTCAGCACTCAAGCCTATCCAGATGAAGAAATTCAGCAGAACCATCTGCAACAGGTAATTCACGATGTGAGCCACACCAAAACCAGCTCCATTCTTTGCTGAAGTCTTCTTGCGGAAGATATAATAGGCGCTCATGTAATAGTTGAAGATAAATCCGGCAATATAGCCTACTGTCCATGCTATATTCACGTTTATCACCAGTTGCAGCAACCAGTACACCCCATAGTGGATAGCCGTCACCAGTATACCCACAATGGCAAACCGAATCATCTCTCCTATCGCCTCCCTACTGATATTCAGTCTTATCATGTTGCCTATTCTTCTATCTGCCGATAGTAGATGGTACCTTGTTCGTTTTTCATGCTACGTGTATCTGCATCGTAGTCATAGCAGTCATCCTCAGAGTCAACACCTTTTGGAGTCATGCAGATAGTATTCCCATGAATGGTGTAAGTGTATTCCGTATAGTTCAGACTGCCTATCATGCACCAAGTGGCAGTGCCATCAGCCTTCAGGACAAAACGGCTCACGCCTTTCATATTCTCATCCAGCGTCTCATATACACCAGCCGCCTCTTCGAAAGTCATGTCAGGCACCTCCTTCTCCACCTTCTTCTCCTGCTGGCTATCCACCTGCACACTATCCACAACGGTACTGTCTGCCGTCTCAGCGGCATTCGCTTGATTCTGCTTACTATTACATGAGGCAAATACCAATCCTGCCAATGTCACTAATAATAATTTCTTCTTCATCTGTATATCATTTTATTAGTTTTATGATGCGAAATTACTACAAAATTTTGAAATGACAAAGAAAAAGCCCAAGCATTTCGCTCAGGCTTAGTTCTATATCTTCTTACTCAGACATCAAACTACTCTTCTAGTCCAAAGCCTATGTAGGAATTGTTCTACTGGCCACATCTCGATGTCGTTCAGTTTTCTTGGTCTGTCCTCCATCGATAGCAATATTAATTTGGCATTGGGATGTTCTTCTCCGAAGGCCCTCAACCCCTTTGTGTCGTGTGATGTCACATTGTCTGAAGATTTTACTTCTATGGCTATCTCAGCATCACCTATGATAGCATCCACCTCATATTTATTGTCTAATGTACGCCAATAACTTAGTGTTTTGTCCTCACCATAATAATATGAAAGATATGCCCTCAGTTCTTGGACCACCAGATGCTCAAGTGCATGTCCATATATATCATTACCTGGCTGAAGTGGAGTGCGATGTAACAGATGATTGGCTATAGCCACATCGAAATAATAGAATTTAGGTGATTGTATGAGCCTACGTTTCACAACATGAGTAAAGGCAGGCAGATAGAATCCTAACATCGTCTCTTCCAAAATGGCAAAATACTCTTTAACCGTCTTGGCTGACACACCACAATCCTGTGCGATATTCGTATAATTGACTATTTCTGTATTACTCAGGGCTGCTACCTGCAGAAAGCGTGTGAAAGCATCTAACTGACGAACGATGGCCTCCTCTACGATTTCCTGCTGTAGATAATCACCAATGTAGGCTTGTATGCGTTTTGATGGGTCTGCCACCAGATAATGACGAGGCAACATGCCGTTGTTCAATGCACGTTTCAAGTCAAAGTCGGGAATCTCTGCACTGACTAATGGAAACAAAGTTCGCCTCAAAGCCCTTCCTCCAAGAAGGTTTGCTCCACTTCTGCGTAGTTTACGGGCACTGGATCCACTAAGAATAAATCGTAATCCACGATTTTCTATCAGCCAGTGAACTTCGTCAAGTAATGCAGGTACTTTCTGTACTTCGTCTATGATCACCAGTTCTCCTTCATCCAGCATTTCACATTCTTCTCGCAAACGGGAAGGGTGAAGTTGAAATGCCATACGCACATCTGTTTTTAAAAGGTCATAGAGACGGGCTTTAGGAAAGAGTGCTTTCAGCAATGTACTCTTTCCTGTCTGACGGCTACCCCATAGGAACAGGCTGTCTTCTTCAACTTCTGTCAGTTTTAATATCCTTTCAAGCATCTGCTATTTGTTTTTATATCGCCTGCAAAGATAAAACTTTTTATTAATAACAACAAAAAAAATGCAGAAAATCTGAAGTTATACTTCGGATATTCTTAGAAAATCCGAAATATGAATACCATTATTTCGAATTAACAAAGAAAAAGCCCAAGCATTTTGCTCAGGCTTACTTTCTAACTTCTTACATCAGACATCAGACTTCAAATTTATTTCGTCTTATATCCTTTCGGGACTTCGAACGTCGAGGCGGGTAAAGATGCAGGTGTCTGGATAGACGTGGCTTCTATGATGGCCTGAGTGCCATCCTTCTTGTGATCCACCTTCTTCAGTACAATGCCCTTCCATACCCAATAGTCGGAACTGCTCGTCTGATAGAGCGTGCAGGTCTTACCTAATATGGTGGCTGTTTTCCGCTTATCCGTTTTCTTTATTCTAGACTCATTGGGATTGCGGAAGTTCAGCTGATTGTCGGCTTTGACTGTCATCGTCTTCTTCTTGACGTTAAGATTGTAATTCTTATTGTCACGAATATAAAGATAGGTCTCTAGTTTTGACGTCTTCTCGTGGCGTCGCTCCAGTTTTCCGTAGTTGTCAAAGGCACGCTCTTGCTGACCAGTAACCTTTCCTTCGGTGTACTTATACTTCACCACAGCACACTTTACTTCATAGCGGTTATTACTGCTGGAGGGCAGAATATTGGTCTTCTTAACAGGAGCTGTACTCGTCTTCTTGCTATAGTGGTTGTTGATGTCGCTCATCTTGATGCCGAACTTCTTGGCACCCTCTTCGATATTGAATGACTTCACCTGTACCACGCCATTCGTACCAGTAATGCTTCGCTGACCAGGCTGCAACTTCGTCACCTTTCCTGTCTTCTTGCTCTTGACGCTTACAGCGCCTGCCATCAGCCAAACATTGGACTCCTTTCCTTTCTGCTCAAACACGACAATGGTACCTTCTATGCCACATACACATTGGGACATCTCTACTTCTAAGGTTTTGCCCTCCCACAGCGTTTTGAAGTTGGCAATCGTCGTTCCAATTATCAACTCCAATTTGGACATTTTCTCTTCCTCCGTATGAATAATAAGAGTGCTTTCAGGCTTGATGACATAGGTACTCATATCCTCTAATCCCAAGATAGCACCTGATTCCTCCTTTGTTCTTATTCTATCGTCCTCGAAGATTTCAGTATCAAGTTCGGCATATTCATAGGCATCATCATCTTCAAAGTTACAACGAATACTGACTTCTCCATATAAGTCGTTGAACCTGATCTTACTGTCTTTATGATGACAATGGGGACAAACATTTACATTGTATGGGGCTGTTTTTTTCTTAGGTATCACGATGCATTTTATGACCACCTCAGCCACAGTATTTGACATCAACGAAATTCCAAGTGTCACAGTAAATTCTTTTTTCCATTTAGGAACCTTATAGGTCATCGATGCTGTTTCTACACCTGTAGCTTTTTTTATCCTTTTGCCTTTGTCGTCAAAAATTTCAACTTTAGGCACACTTCCCCCTTTTTTAGGACTTTTTGTCCTGCTGCATGAGAACGAAAGTTCCGTTTCCTCTTCTACCTCATACGTATATTCTATGCAGTCCTTCTCAGGAGTTTCCTTCTCTATTACCCTACCGCCTGAGAAAGAGTAAGTCATCCCTTCTCTCCAAGAGAGGGAATTGATAGTTCCTTCTGTCTTATACTGTGCATTCGCTATCAGTGCCACCAACAGCAGCGCGATAGTCATCATTATCCTCGAAATTGTCTTCATACGCTTTTGTATTTTAGTTATTAATATGATGCAAAATAGTTACGAAGTTTCGTTATACAACGTCAGTCCCTTTACAGTCAACAAGTATTTCTGGCGGGGATGACGAGGGGATTGAGGATATAACAGACGGACATAACCCTCTGCTATTGCAGGATTAAGATAAAGATTCAAGAAATTATCACGTCCTTTAAGACCTACTCCATTCATCATTTCTTTTACTGACAGTTCCTGTTCACCAATTACATGAACCAGTCTTTCAACATTGGGGTTGTCTGTGTGCAACTTGTCCTGTACTTGTCCTGTACTTGTCCTGTACTTATCGGGGGCTTGTTCGCTTTCGGGCATTTTCCATTCCTCTGGTCCATCTATCATCATGTATCTGTTTTTCAGCAGATTGTCCTCACCCAGTAACAGGTTACGGAAGAAGCGTATTAGAAATAATGGCTCAGCATTAATGCCTTTCTGCACATTACGATAATTGGCACGAACCAGTGCATTGCGGAAATACCATGAATGGCGCTCAAACAGGTCGTTGTTTACGCTGAATCCCAACATGCGCAGATACTTGATGGTAAAAACAGCAGTGGTTCGAGTGTTGCCCTCACCAAAGGGATGAATCTGCCACAAGCCAGCTACAAACTTTGCCAAGTGTTCTACCATCTCGTCTTTGTTTAAGGCTGTATAGGCGAACTGCCGCTCTTGTTCCAGATCGTATTCTACTGTCATCCGAAGATCCTGCCAGCGTCCATAAAGCACAGTATCGTTTCGCAGCACCCACTCCTTTTTCGAGATGTCGTAGTCGCGGAATCGCCCTGCATGCTTAAACACACCTTCGAAGATGGCGCGATGAATAGCAACCAACCCAGCTACACTATATGTAAAAGCATCTGTCTGCAAGAGTTTCGAGATATTGCTTGATACACGGTCTGCCTCTTCTTTATCTTCGTCACCTTTGTCATGAGTCGTTTTCTTGATATAATACTGTTTCACCAGTTCACGCGCTTCATCAATGGTAATCTCTCCTTCGATATTACGACGCGCTGTTTCTTGCAGATATTCAGATGTCTTCAGCCCATCTACAGCCTGCAATCCAATAGCCACGCGCCATGCTTCAGCACGTTCGCGTTTCTGAGGCTCACCTTGACGGATATACTCGTCGAAATTGATATATCGTTCCTTTTCGTCCATTCTTATGCAAAGATAATATATTTTATTTAATTGACAAAGAAAAAGCCCATGCATTTAGCTCAGGCTTTATCATACTTCTTACATCAGACTTCAAATTTACTTCACTGTATATCCTTTCGGAATCTCGAACTTAGAGGCATCTATGCTATTGGGCAACTCTATCGATTGCAGTGTCGTGGTGGTTGTACCATCAGGAGCCTTCTCCACGCTCTTCAACGGAATGCCCTGCCATACATAGTGCTCAACGGTGGCATCGCCAGCGAGTTTTGGCTCTTTGCCCTTGAACACATCACATTGACGGTTATCTACTGTTGCCTTGCCATTC
This sequence comes from uncultured Prevotellaceae bacterium, assembly GCA_902800585.1. Classification (GTDB taxonomy): domain Bacteria; phylum Bacteroidota; class Bacteroidia; order Bacteroidales; family Bacteroidaceae; genus Prevotella. The sequence goes on along the minus strand of CADCEW010000018.1, from coordinate 2,309 downwards.
GTCTTCTGCACACCATAGCCCTTTACCAGTTTCAGGTTGGGGTCTATGAAGTTGGTTATAGTACTGAGGGAATAGGATGTACCACGCTTACGATTAGGATCAAGACGATACTGCTTGTCGTCCTTGATGATGGTAACAAACTTATAATTGGCGGCACTCACCCAGTTATTACCGCTCTTTGTCTCTTTCTTGGTGTTCTCGATACGCTCCAAACGGCCGTAGTCGTCAAACCATGTAGTAGTATAGGTACGCTCCTTGGCAGTCGTCTCAACACGTTTCACGATACCACACTTCACACCATAACGGGCATATTTGCCTGGGGCAGTTTTAGTGGTTGACGTCGTGTTGGTATTTGTGGTCTTGTTTGTCTTCTTGCTATAGTGGTTATTGATGTCGCTCATCTTGATGCCGAACTTCTTGGCACCCTCTTCTATATTAAATGACTTCACCTGTACCACGCCATTCGTACCAGTAATGCTTCGCTGACCAGGCTGCAATTTCGTCACCTTTCCTGTCTTCTTGCTCTTGACGCTTACAGCGCCAGCCATCAGCCAAACATTGGACTCCTTTCCTTTCTGCTCAAACACGACAATGGTACCTTCTATGCCACATACACATTGGGACATCTCTACTTCCAATGATTTTCCCTCTGCCATCTTTTTGATATTGGATATCGTCGTTCCAATTATCAACTCCAATTTGGACGTTTTCTTTTCATCCGTATGAATAATAAGAGTGGTTTCAGGCTTGATGACATAGGTACTCATATCCTCCAATCCTAAGATGGCGCCTGACTCTTCCTCCGTCTTAATTCGGTCGTCCTCATAGATAACGGTACCAATGTCAACAAATTCATAAGAATCATCCTCTTCAAAGTTACAACGGATTTTCACTTCTCCCCAGAAGTCGTTGAACCGGATTTTACTGTCCTTTTGGTGACAACCATTATTCTTCGGAGCACGTAAAATTGTTGGAAACTTCTCATCATCAGTTTTTTCCTTTCTTGCAGGTGCTGTTTGTTTCGAGGCTTTTTTGACAGTACAATTTATATTCATTATAGGATGACGAGAACTCCCATCATTACACATGGTGATTCTAAATTTCTTTAACCCGGTCGGAACCTTATAAGAACACGATGCAGACTTTGCACCTGAAGCAAGAATCGTCGATTTATTATTTGCTGTTACACCGATTAGAACATTTTCAGTTCCACCACATGAAAGATTGATCGTTGCTCCCTCTTCAACCTCATAATCGTAATGTCCGCCATCTCCGCTACCTTGCATATCATCACGCGTCACAGTACCGCCAGAAAAACTATAAGAAATTTCCTTTTGACTGGAAATAGCGCTCATCTTTCCGCTTGTTACACCATTTTTCGTTTCCTGTGCACTCGCAGTCAGCGCCATCATCAGCAGCACTATAGTCATCATCATCCTCGAAATTGTTTTCATAATCGTATCGTGTTATTAGTTCTATGCTACAAAGGTAGGAAGAATTTTCCAACATCACAAATAATAAGCAACAAAAAATATCCTCGAATCTCACGACCCAAGGAAAAAAAACAAAATTAAACTAATAAATATACTATATGTTATTAATTATTCTTCTTGTATAAAAATCTTCTTTCGGGGCTTTGGCTCTTTTGATTGCAACTCGGCAAGAGCCGTACTGATAGCATCAAGTTGCATACGAGTACCTCCCCAACTTGAAAATCCATTTTGGAATATCAAAGTTTGTTTTAAGAAATCGAATTCTTCTTTTGTCAGTTGAAACATAAAGTCTGGTGGAAATCTTCTGATGATCCTCTTCACGGCTTTGTTCAAATTACCTGTAGTTACCTGATATAACTCTGCCAAATCGCGATCCAGCATGACACGCTGACCACGAATCTCATAGATTATGTTCTGTATTGCTTCTATTTCGTTCATAATGCTTGTTGAATAGTTGATGTCGCTATTCGGAGTGCTAAATTACTACAAAAATATTAAACAACAAAATCGGCTTTCTACGACTCAGCTATTTCTATCGAAGAACGCCTCTCTTTTTACCTAGATTAACATAAAAAACCGCACAATCTTCACAGACTATGCGGAAAAACTTACTCTTTACTATTAACCATAAAAATTTGTAACATTAATTGGCTGCAAAGGTAGTCATTTTTTTTGAAATGACAAAGAAAAAGCCCAAGCATTTTGCTCAGGCTTCCATCTTTCATATCGTTTTATTGGTTCTTACTTCTGGCATCATTGTATTTCAATCACTACCTATCTATAACGTTCCAGATGCTTTCGATTAATACGTTCTAG
>CADCEW010000017.1 GCA_902800585.1 uncultured Prevotellaceae bacterium | reverse complement strand
AAACCCTCATGGAAAGGCAGACCTGCACGAAGTACAGTGGCTATTACCATATCATCCTTTGGCAAGGGAATATCAATAGTCCCAAGGGGGGTTGTGATAGTCTTGGTTTTATAGTCCAAAGTCTTTGAGAGTTCATATGCCATCATTTCACCGATGCGCTTGATGTTGTGGCGGAACAGTAGACGGTTTTTCTGATAGTTCTTGTCACGTAACTCCGACATATACTGATTGATGATGGAGTTGCTTTTACTAAAATCGATTACTTCCATATTTTTCAATTTGATTTCCGCAAAGATACAAAGTTTTGTCAACTCTGCGTTGCAAAAAGTTGAAAGACAGCGTGTTTTTTAAATACTTTAACTCAAAAAGACCGATAGAAGCGCAAATAATTCTTAATTCATCATTCTTAATTCTCAATTTCTTCGTAACTTTGCATCCGGTTTTGAATAGGTAATAGTAAATTCACAATAAAAAATTTGATATTATGGCAAAGTTAGATTTGACACAGTATGGCATCACTGGTTCTACCGTGATTGCTCACAATCCGTCGTATGAGTACCTCTTTGAGGAGGAGACAAAAGCAGGACTGACAGGTTTTGACAAGGGTATAAACACCGAGTTGAACGCTGTTAATGTAATGACAGGTATCTATACCGGTCGTTCACCTAAGGATAAGTACATCGTAAAGGATGCACAGAGCGAGGACAAAGTATGGTGGACTTCTGAAGAGTATAAGAATGACAACCATCCTATGAGCGAGGAGGTTTGGGCAAAGGTTAAGGAGATTGCCATCAAGGAACTCTGCAACAAGAACCTGTATGTAATGGATGCTTTCTGCGGTGCCAACGAGGCTACCCGTCTGCGTGTCCGTTTCATTGTGGAGGTGGCTTGGCAGGCACACTTCGTTAAGAATATGTTCATCCAGCCTACCGCTGAGGAGTTGGAGAACTTTGAGCCTAATTTCGTTATCTACAATGCTTCTAAGGCAAAGGTGGAGAACTACAAGGAACTGGGTCTGAACTCAGAGACTTGTGTTGCTTTCAACACCACAACCCGTGAGCAGTGCATTATCAACACTTGGTATGGTGGCGAGATGAAGAAGGGTATGTTCTCTATGATGAACTACTATCTGCCTCTGCAGGGTATCGCTTCTATGCACTGCTCTGCCAATACAGATATGGAGGGTAAGAATACCGCTATCTTCTTCGGTCTGTCTGGTACAGGTAAGACCACTTTGTCTACCGATCCTAAGCGTCTGCTGATTGGTGATGACGAGCACGGATGGGACGACGAGGGCGTATTCAACTTCGAGGGTGGCTGCTATGCCAAGGTTATCAACCTCGACAAGGAGAGCGAGCCTGATATCTACAATGCTATCCGTCGTGATGCACTGTTGGAGAATGTTACCGTTGATGCTAACGGCAAGATTGACTTCGCAGACAAGAGCGTAACAGAGAATACCCGTGTATCATATCCTATCAATCACATTGAGAAGATTGCCCAGAAGGTCAATAAGAAGAGCGCTGGTCCAGATGCAAAGAACGTTATCTTCCTTTCTGCTGATGCCTTCGGTGTACTGCCTCCAGTATCTATCCTGACTCCTGAGCAGACAAAGTACTACTTCCTCTCTGGTTTTACAGCTAAGTTGGCAGGTACAGAGCGTGGTATCACAGAGCCTACTCCTACTTTCTCTGCTTGTTTCGGTCAGGCATTCCTCGAGTTGCATCCTACCAAGTATGCCGAGGAACTCGTGAAGAAGATGGAGAAGAGTGGTGCTAAGGCTTATCTTGTGAACACTGGTTGGAACGGAACAGGCAAGCGTATCTCTATCAAGGATACTCGTGGTATCATCGACGCTATCCTCGGTGGTGCTATCCTGAAGGCTCCTACGAAGAAGATTCCTTACTTCGATTTCGAGGTTCCCACAGAACTTGAGGGCGTTGCTACTAACATCCTTGATCCCCGTGACACTTATGTAGACGCTGCAGAGTGGAACAAGAAGGCAGAGGACTTGGCTGCCCGCTTCATCAAGAACTTCAAGAAGTACGAAGGCAACGAGGCTGGTAAGGCACTTGTCGCTGCAGGTCCAAAGTTGTAAGGATTGACTTAAATCAAAATAAGGGACGATTTCTACGGGAATCGTTCTTTTTTTATGTGCTGATTGATAAAAATGCATTAATTTTGCACTCGTAATCGAGACGATTATATTGTTATTCATTAGGTTAGTAGTTAATAGATTTAAGGTAAAGATTATGTTATTAGATTTTCAAACGACGGTCGTGTTGGTATCGGTAGCAATTGCCACAGTTTTGAGTGTTATCACTCTAATGAATACCAACATCCGTTAGGAAGGAGCGCGGAGTGAGAGATTCATACCGCGCTCTTTTTTTGTTTACAAAATCTAAAATATGGGCTTTTATCATATAATTAACTTAATAAAAAGCAGAAAAATGTCGGTATTTGCGGAAATGTGAGTAAATTTGCACCCAAAAATTAAAAAGAAGCAAATGATAAAACCCAAAAAGACCCTGTATGGATTACTGACAGTGACTTTGTTGCTGACATCCTGCGTAAAGTCTAATGACGATAGCGTTACCCTTTCTAATGATACAGCGATCATCGCTTTCTCAATAGGGACTCTGAATAGGTATGTCACTTCCACTTCCTCTACAGGGGAGGAGACTGTTACCAAGACGACAGTTAAAGGCACTGATTATACGTTTAGCATTGACGAGGATAATTATTGCATTTTCAATGCGGACTCTCTGCCTGTGGGTACAGATGTAAAGCATGTTACTTGTGCCGTTGGAACTATGAATAACGGAACAGTGTATGTAAAGAGTCTGGAGGACGGTATTTTTTATTTATTCGACGCTACAGACAGTTTGGACTTCAGTGTGCCCCGAGAGTTCAGGGTATATTCCAGTGACGGAACAGCAAATCAGATTTATCAGGTCAAGATTAACGTGCATCAGCAGGAAGGTGACCAGTTCTGTTGGATACAGTGCCCTTCCTATGATGAGATAGCCGCATTGGAGGCGATGAAGAGTGTTATGCTGAACGATAATCTTTACGTTTATGGTCTCAAGAATGGTAAGACCGTTGGTTATAAGACTACAGATGGAAGTTCATGGACAGAGCTTGCAGAGATAGATGATAAAGATGCTTATCAGAACATGGTAGTAATACCAGAAGAAGCCATCTATATGATTGCCAATGGCTCTTTGCAAAAGACTACAGACGGCAATATATGGACAGAGCTTGTCAAAGACGTGGCAGTAAAACGACTGGTTGCTACCAGCAAAATAGAATTATACGCTTTTGATGCTGATAACAAGATTATGGTGTCATGGGATGAGGGACAGACATGGGAGGAAGACGAGTTAGACGAGAGCCTCTCCTGGTTCCCCACAGAAGAAACAGCATATGTATGTGTGCCATTGAAGATGACGGAATATTCTGACTATATCTTAATGGCAGGAATCTCTTCTGCCATAGGAGATATTGCTTCTGTCTGGCGGAAAATTGTGGAATATGACATTCAGGGATTAGCGGACAAATGGGTCTATATGGAGCGTACAGATGATAATCAGCTGGCTCTTCCCCAAATGAAGAACTTGGTATTGCTGTCATACGATGACGGCGTGTTGGCATTTGGTGCGATAGACAACCAGTTCTCACAGATTTACCAGAGCCGTGATAATGGTATCACTTGGAAAAATAATAAGCATTATATTTTACCAGATAAGTTCGAAGGAAATACAGGCTCTTTCACTGCTGCTACTGACGGAAAGAATATATGGTTGGTAAGCGGTGGCACTGGAGAGGTCTGGCAAGGACATCTGAATAAACTGATTTGGGACAAGAAAGAATAAAAAGTTGATGCGGAAGCGGGTCTTGTTTTCTTTTCTGCTGTCAATCATTACGATTGGACTTAGTGCACAGGTAGATCCTGAATATCGCGCTGAGATAGGTGGAGGAATAGGTGCTGTTGCCTATGTAGGAGACTTCAATGGTAACCTCTTCAAGAACATGCAACCGATGGCGACCCTCATAGGACGCTATAAGTTCAATCCACGTATGGCTTTAGCCATGAACGTGAGTTACGGAAAGATTAAAGGCTCATCCAAGAATGTCGAGACATACTATCCGGAACTTGTGATGGAAGAGTTCAGTCATGGACTGTTGGATGTGGGTTTCAGATATGAGTATAATTTCTGGCCTTATGGTACAGGAAGAGAATATCGAGGTGCGAAACGTTTTACTCCTTATATAGGTATAGGTCTGGGAGTAACGTTCGTTAAACCTGAGACTACAGAAGTCGCCATAAACCTACCGATAGGTGTAGGAGTGAAATATAAAGTAGGCAACCGCTTGAATCTTGCCCTTGAATGGGCGATGCACTTTACGACGAGTGATATGCTTGACGGAGTGAAAGACCCTTATGGCATTAAGAGTAGCGGTCTTTTTAAGAATACAGACTGTTATAGTCACTTACGATTATCGCTGACTTATGATATATGGGTGAAATGCAGAACCTGTCACAATGATAGGGACTGATAATAATAAGGAAAATAGTAAAAAAAAGAAATATGACAACAGCGTTGGATATGACACGGATTCCACAGCACATTGCCATCATTATGGATGGTAATGGACGATGGGCTATGGATCGTGGGCTGGATCGTACATTTGGTCACAAGGCAGGACTTGATAACCTAGAGATTGTTACCACACTTTGTTCAAATTTAGGTGTGAAGTACTTAACAGTTTATGCCTTCTCCATTGAAAACTTCAACAGACCGGCTTATGAGGTGGAGGCACTGATGGGACTGGTGCTTAGTTTCATTAAGATGGAACTCTTCCATAACAACAACGTGAGTTTCCATGTAGTGGGCGATCGCGAGCGACTCCCAAAGAGTGTACAGGACAAGTTGCGTTCTATGGAAGAGGAGACAGCGATGTATGACGGCATGGCGATGACGATTGCCATGGGTTATTCGTCCAAACAAGAATTGGTGAATACCACTAAAGTTATTGCGCGAAAGGTGCAAAATGGTGAGATGAGTGCAGACGATATTAGCGAGGAGACTATCAATGAGCATCTGTGGACGTCATGGATGCCTGACCCCGACCTGCTTATCCGCACGGGTGGCGAGATTCGTATCTCCAACTATCTGCTCTGGCAGTGTGCCTATTCAGAGTTTTATTTCTGCGACACTTATTGGCCAGACTTTGACGAGGAGGCTCTCCACAAGGCTATTGCCAGTTATCAAAATCGTCAACGCCGTTTCGGAAAGACAGAGCAACAAATAGAAAACGAAGAGAAACTATGAGATATATCAAAAAGACAGCCGTATTACTGACATTACTGTTTGCCATGGGCACGCAGTTGATGGCACAGGATGTGATTGTCAATCCTGACATTTCTTACGCAGGTACACCTCGAACTTGTGAGATTGGCGGTATTACCGTGAAAGGAGTAGAGGGGTATGAGGACTTTGTGCTGATTGGTCTCTCAGGACTATCTGTAGGTCAAATGATTACTGTCCCTGGTTCAGAGATTACGGATGCAGTTAAGCGTTATTGGCGACATGGATTGTTCTCCAATGTTGCGATTACGGCAGACTCTATTGTCGGCTCCAAGATTTATTTGTGTATTAATCTTGCAACCCGTCCACGTATTAGTAATATCTTTTATCATGGAATCAAGAAAGGAGAACGTGAGGATATGGAGGCGAAGTTGGGTATCATGAAAGGTAGTCAGATTACGCCCAATATGATTGACCGTGCAAAGATTCTTGCTAAACGCTATTTCGATGATAAAGGTTATAAGAATGCGGAGATTGAGATTGTCCAGCGCGATGATGTGTCAGAAAAGAACATGGTGATTCTTGATGTGAATATCGACAAGAAGGACAAAATGAAGGTCCGTAAGATTATTTTTGAGGGCAACAACAATTTATCTGCCCCAAAAATTAAGGGTAACCTGTTTAAGAAAGGTGCTTTTGGTAAGATTAACGAGGCGGGTAAGTTATCGAACATCTTCAAGGCGAAGAAGTTTACGGCAGAACGCTATGAGGAAGCAAAGAAAGCACTGATAGATAAGTATAATGAGTTGGGCTATCGCGATGCTGTCATCCTGAAAGACTCCGTTTGGAATAATGATGAGAAGCACGTCAATGTCTTCGTAAAGGTTGATGAAGGTCAGCGTTATTATCTCCGTAATATCACGTGGGTTGGAAATACGGTGGTGACAACAGACTATCTGAATCAGGTTCTCGGTATGAAGAAAGGCGATATCTACAATCAGAAGTTGATGAACAAACGCCTCACTGAAGATGAAGATGCCGTGGGTAACTATTACTGGAATAATGGTTATCTGTTCTATAACCTGCAACCTACCGAAATAAATATTGTAGGTGACTCCATCGATTTGGAGATGCGTATCCAAGAAGGTACACAGGCACATATTAGTAATGTACGTATCTATGGTAATGACCGCCTATATGAGGAAGTTGTCCGTCGTGAGTTGCGTACCAAGCCTGGCGACCTGTTCAACAAAGATGCCATCATGCGTTCTGCCCGTGAAATAGCATCTATGGGTTATTTCGATCCAGAGAAGGTAAATCCGGATGTCAAACCCAATTATGAGGACGGTACTGTAGATATCAACTGGAATTTGGAACAGAAGTCTAACGACCAGTTGGAGTTCTCCCTCGGTTGGGGCCAGACGGGTATCATCGGACGTGTGGGTATTAAACTCAATAACTTCTCCATGCGTAATCTTTTCGGTAAGAACAAGATGCATCGTGGTATTATGCCGATAGGCGATGGTGAACAATTGTCTTTGTCATTTCAGACAAATGGTCGCTACTATAGTTCTATCTCTACAAGCTATAGCACTGGATGGTTTGGTGGTAAGCGTCCTAATGCTTTCAGTGTGAGCGCCTTCTATTCCAAACAGAGCGATATCTCCAGCAGTTATCGTAATAATAGTTTCTATAATAACTATTATAATTTCATGTATGGTTATGGATCATATAATAATTCATACTATAATTATGATGCGCTGCTGGATGATGATAAGTATATCAAGATGTTCGGAGCTTCCATTGGATGGGGTAAGCGTTTGCGTTGGCCGGATGACTATTTCCAACTCTCCGTACAGTTGGGATATACCCGCTATATGTTGCGTGACTGGAATTACTTTATTATTAATAATGGTAACTGTAATAATATCAATCTGGGAATCACGTTGTCACGTACCTCAACGGATAACCAGTTGTTCCCACGCCGTGGTTCAGAGTTTTTGGCATCTGTCACACTGACTCCGCCTTGGTCAGCCTTCGACAAGAAAGACTACGAGCATCTTGCCACAGATTATACGTCTGCAACCTATGGTGCTGAATTACAGGAAAAGTATCGCTGGATTGAATACCATAAGTGGAAGTTTAAGACACGTACGTTTACCGCTTTGACGAATGGACAGAAATGTCTGGTACTGATGACCCGTGTAGAATTAGGTATATTGGGTGCATATAACAAGTATAAGAAATCGCCGTTTGAGACCTTCTATGTGGGTGGTGACGGTATGAGTGGATATTCTACTGGCTATGCAGAGGAGACCATTGGTCTTCGTGGTTACGATAATGGTTCTATCTCTAATACGGCAGCCTATCAGGCAGGAACGAGTTCTTACTATAATGCCTATGCCTACGACCGTTTTACTTTGGAGCTCCGTTATCCGATAGTATTGGGTAATACAACCGTCTATGGACTTGCTTTCTTGGAAGGTGGTAATGCGTGGGTAGATACAAAGAAATTCAACCCGTTTGACATGAAACGTTCTGCCGGCGTCGGTTTACGTATCTTCCTGCCGATGGTAGGTCTGATGGGTCTTGACTGGGCATACGGTTTCGATAAAGTGATTAGTGGAAGTACTTATAAGAGAGGTGGCAGTCAAATTCACTTCATCTTAGGACAGGAGTTTTAAACGAATCAGTCGTAAGAACGTCATAACGATATAACGTCATAACGTAAAAACGAAATAACAATGAAAAAAGTCTTAACGTTAATAGTTTTCTTTGCTACGGCAATGTCTATGCAGGCCCAGAAGTTTGCATTGCTGGATATGGACTATATCCTGAAAAATATACCTGCCTATGAACGTGCCAATGAGCAGTTGGCGCAAGTGTCTAAGAAATGGCAGGCAGAAGTTGAGGCTCTTCAGACAGAGGCACAGACCATGTATAAGGACTATCAGAAAGAAGTCGTCTTCCTATCTCAAGAGCAGAAGAAAGCACGTCAGGACGCTATCATGGAGAAAGAGCGTGAGGCTTCTGAACTGAAGAAGAAGTATTTTGGTCCTGAAGGTGAACTTTTCAAGAAACGCACTGCTTTGATGTCTCCCATTCAGGAGGAAATCTATAATGCTGTGAGTGAGATTGCCGATAGCCGTGGCTATCAGTTGGTACTTGATCGTGCCAGTGACAGTGGCATTATCTTCGGCTCTCCTAAAGTAGATATTTCCAGTGAGGTGCTTAGTCGCCTCGGCTATAGTAACTAAAATATCTAGAACATCTAGATTATCTAGGAACTCTAGAATAAATTAATAACGAAAATAATTAAACAACAAACAAAATGAAAAAGATGATTCTTTGCGCAGTATGCGCAATCTGCGGTTTTACTACCGCCAACGCTCAGAAATTCGGTCACCTGAATGCACAGGAGGTTATTCAGGCAATGCCTGAGTTTACCAAGGCTCGTACAGAAATCGAGGCACTGACCAAGACCTATGAGACTGATCTGAAGAGCATGCAGGACGAACTTCAGAAGAAGGCTGAGGCTTACGAGAAAGAGCAGGCTTCACTGCCCGCTAATATCAAGGAGCGTCGTGAGAAGGAACTGCAGGATATGTATCAGAAGATTCAGCAGACTTATCAGGACAACCAGCAGGCTCTTGCCAAGGAGCAGAATGAGAAGATGCAAGTGATTCAGACTAAGGTTCTTGATGCTATCAAGGCAGTAGGTCAGGAAGGTAACTACGTGTATATTATGGATATCGCAAGTGGCGTACCCTATATCAGTTCTACTCTCTCTACGGATGTAACTGCTCAGGTAAAGGCTAAGCTTGGATTGAAATAAGCGACATCTTTGATGATATGAGACGGATATTTTTCGTTTTATTTGCCGTCATTTCTTTTTCAGCATCGGCGCAGAATACTGCACCGGTGCTGAAATTTGGCTTTCTGAGTTATGATGCCGTCCTTCAGTCGATGCCTGACTATGCCGTTGTTGAAGCTAATATGGAAAAACTCCGTCATCAGTATGCGGCAGAGCAGAAACGGGTGGAGGATGAGTTTAACAAGAAATACGAGGAGTTTCTTGACGGACAGCGTGATTTCCCACAGACCATCTTGCAGAAACGTCAGAATGAGCTTCAGGAACTGCTTGATAAGAATATTGCTTTCAAGAAAGAGAGTCAACGTCTGTTAGAACAGGCTCAAAAAGAAGCAATGGTTCCATTGAAGACTCGTCTTGCTGATGCGTTGGCAAGAGTTGGCAGTAGTCGTGGTCTTGCCTTTATCCTCAATACTGATCAGAACGCCGTGCCTTGGATGAATATCACGATGGGCGAGGATGTCACGGATGCAGTAAAGGCAGCATTAAGATAAAAAGATTATGTTTCCGAGTGTACCAGGACCTATCGGTATCTTTGACAGTGGCTATGGCGGACTGACCATCCTTCATGGCATTCGTCAGTTGTTACCCCAGTACGATTATTTGTATTTGGGTGACAATGCCCGTGCTCCTTATGGTACACGCTCTTTCGAAGTCGTCTATGAATTCACTCGCCAGGCTGTTGTCCGTCTCTTTGAGATGGGTTGCCATTTGGTTATCTTAGGTTGTAATACAGCCTCGGCAAAGGCCTTGCGTACCATACAAGAGCAGGACATCCCTAACATCGACCCACAGCGTCGTGTGTTGGGTATCATCCGTCCTACTGCAGAGGTGATAGGTTCTTTGACGCATTCCCGTCATGTAGGTATCTTTGCCACTGAGGGAACCATCAAGAGTGAGAGTTATAACTTAGAGATTCATAAGTTCTTCCCAGACATACAGGTCAGTGGTGTCGCCTGTCCTTTCTGGGTGCCTTTGGTGGAGTATAACGAGGCAGACTCCCCTGGTGCCGACTATTTCGTAAAGAAGCGTATCGACCAGATTCTCCGCATGGACCCGGAGATTGACACCATCATCTTAGGTTGTACCCATTATCCCTTGTTATTGCCTAAGATTCATAAGTTCATTCCTCGTGGCATCCGTATTATCTCCCAAGGAGAGTATGTGGCAGATGCCTTACAGAGATATTTCCTGCACCATCCTGATGTAGAGCAACGCTGTACCAAAGGTGGGGAAGTACATTATCTCACTACCGAGAATCCTTTGAAGTTTAAGGAGTCCGCACAGGTCTTTCTCCACGAGGACGTAGAAGTGGAGAACATCACCCTGGGGTAATCAGCTCAATAGTCTTTTGGCAAAATAGCGTACGGGATACCATACGCTGAGGAATCCTACTGCAATAACGGTCAGGAATATCAATACGATATCCCAAGGATGAACACTGACAGGATAGGCATCGACGACAAAAGAACCCTCTGTCTCACCTAAACGCACAATACCATATTGTTGTTGCAGCCAGCAGAGTAACAGTCCGACAGCTATGCCGATGATGGCTCCCATCACTGAGATCATACGACCCTCAAACAGGAAGATACGTATGATTTGTTTGTCGGAAGCCCCTAAGTTACGCAAGGTCACAACATCATTCTTCTTGTCTATCATCAGCATCGACAGGCTGCCGATGATATTAAAGCAGGCGATGACGAGGATGAAGGTCAGGAAGATATATGCCATCAGCTTTTCTATCTTCATGATGCGGAAAGTATCGTCCTGTTGCTCATAGCGGTCGTACACATAAAACTGCTCACCTGCTATCTCCTTCATCTCCGCTTTCACTTTCTCGAAATTACTGCCTGGTTTCAGGCGCAGTTCCAAAGAGGAAAGCATGCCCTGTTGGTCGAACAGTTGTCGTGTGAAGGCAATAGAGGTGATGATATAGCGCTTGTCGTACTTTCCTTGTTTGATGCTGAACAGCACACCAGGAGAATAGAGCTCGTCTTCGACGAATCCCTCTTGCAGGTTTGCCATGTTGAGTTGTCCCTCTCTTCGTGGCGCATAGATCTTCAAGGGATGGTCGAAAGTATAACCCACGCCCAACTGATAAGCCACTCCCATACCCAAGATGCCATAGTTCATATCAGCGGCATGCAAAGTGTACTCTCCATCGCCTTCCAGAACCTCTTTGATATGCGTCAGTTTATCGTAGTTGTCCTCCACTCCTTTTATCTGAACCATTGCCTGATGCTCACCATAGACGGCAAGAGCCTGGTCTTCCATCACCTCTGTAACCACATCCACTTGGGGCAGTTGACGGATGCGTGTCAGAAGAGGGTCATCTGCTGCCACTGTCTTTCCCTTGACAGGCATCACTTTGATTTGTGGGTCCAGTTGCGTAAAGAAGGACGCTATCATATCGTGAAAACCGTTAAACACACTCAATGTCACCACCAATGCCATGGCAGCGACAGCGACGCCCACTACGGAGATACCGCTAATCACATTGATAGCGTTGGTACTCTTCTTCGAGAAGAGATAGCGGCGTGCGATGTAAAACGGGAAGTTCACTTCTTCAGCAGTTCGTCGATATGGTCAATATAGTCGAGGGAGTCATCAATGAAAAAGCGCAGTTCCGGAATGATTCGTAACTGATGGCGCACCCTTGTTCCTAACTCATAGCGAATCTGTTTGTCGTTCTTGTTGATGTTGGCCATGATTTCCTCGCCTCGCTCACTGGGGAAGATGCTCAGGTGTGCTGTACACACACTGAGGTCTGGACTGACACGCACACGGGTGACGCTGACCATCACACCATGCATGCCACGAGTCTGTTCTTGGAATATCACGCTCAGTTCCTTCTGCAACAAGCGCGCAATCTTATTCTGTCTTGTCTCTTGCATAGTCTTTTCTTTCTTTGTGAGTGCAAAGTTACTATTAAGTGAGCAAAAAGCCAAAAAAACACCCATTAATTTTGTTCCAAAGCCTTCTATGCATCATCGCAGTATTTGTTATGGAGGTATCGAAGTATCTCCTATGGGGGTATAGGAGGCTTTAGAAACAACATTAGATGGCTTTAGCATAAGTGATAGAAGGCTTTAGAAACAGAAAGAGTAGCCCATCGAAATTTACCGTTTCCAAATCAAAGTAAGACCATCGCGTAGAGGAAGGATGACTTGCTCTACGCGATGGTCGTTTTGTATATAGTCGTTGAAAGCAACAATACCTTGTGTCTGTTGGTCTTTCAGGTAAGAAGGGTCTACGACATGTCCGTCCCAGAGAGTGTTGTCTGCGAGAATGAAACCACCAGAACGGAGGACAGAGAGCGCTATCTCGTAAGTCTCCCGATAGGTGCGCTTATCACCATCAATGAAAGCCATATCGAACTCGATACCAAGTTTGGGTGCTTCAGTAATGGCATCGCCAATGATAAAAGTGATTTTGTCAGCGACAGGGGAATTTTCAATCCAAGGACGTGTAAACTCTTCCTGTTCGTCATTAATCTCGAAAGTATAGAGATGACCTTCATCCTCCAGTCCTTCTGCCAAACAAAGAGCGGAATAGCCGCTGAAGGTACCCACCTCTAAGATGTTCTTTGGACGAATCATCTGCACCAGCATCTTCAGCAGTCTGCCTTGAAGATGTCCTGATGCCATTCTCCCATGCAGCATGTGGATATTGGTGGCGCGCCATAGCCGATAGAGATAATCGGGCTCTGGCTCGATGTGCTGTGTGATGTAGTCGTCGAGAGTCATAGAATCGTTATAACGTTATAACGGAATAACGTTATTTCTTCAATGCTTCAATAGCAAGACGATAAGAGTCTAAACCGAAACCGCAGATGACACCTTTGCAGGCTGCGGAGATAAGGGAATGATGGCGGAACTCTTCACGCTGGTGGACATTGGAGATATGTACCTCGATGACTGGTGTCTTCAACGAGCGGATACAGTCGTGCAAAGCCACAGAAGTATGTGTATAGGCTCCTGCATTCAGGACGATGCCGTCATAAGAAAAGCCGACTTCCTGCATCTTGTTAATCAGTTCGCCTTCAACATTACTCTGATAATACTCCATGTCCACCTCAGGATATCTTGCCTGCAACTGCGGCAGATACTGGTCAAAAGAAGAAGAACCATAAATGCCTGGCTCACGAGTGCCTAACAGATTGAGATTAGGACCATTGATAATGAGAATTTTCATAATTCAAGGATTTTTCGTAACTTTGCCTGCAAAATTACATATTTTCATGGAAACAGGCAAGAATTCGCAAGTAAATGTTGTGAGGAACTACCAGCGTTACCTGAAACTGCAACGTGGTTTCTCGCCTAACACACTGGATGCCTATCAGCGTGACCTTCAGAAACTATTAGTCTATCTGGAGCAGGAAGGGAAAGACATTTATGAGGTGGAATTGGATGACTTGCAACATTTCGCCGCGACACTGCATGACATCGGTATTCATCCGCGTTCGCAGTGTCGCATTCTGAGTGGGGTACGTAGTTTCTTCCGTTTTATGCAGACGGACGGCTATAGGGATGATGATCCTTCGGAACTGTTGGAGAATCCTGTGTTGGGTGATCATTTGCCAGAAGTGCTCTCTGCTGAGGAGGTGGATATGCTGGAAAACTCCATCGACCTCTCAAAGTGGGAAGGGCAGCGCAACCGTGCCATTGTAGAAGTGTTGTTTTCCTGTGGTTTGCGTGTCAGTGAACTGGTGAACCTGAAGCTCTCTAATATATATAAGGAGGAGCAATATGTGCGTATTATGGGTAAAGGGTCGAAAGAACGACTTGTACCTATCTCGCCCAAGGCATTGGAAGAAATAAGAAAATGGACTTATGATCGTAATCTCATGAAGATCAAGCTAGGCGAAGAGGACTATGTATTCCTGAATCGCCGTGGTGCCCATCTGACACGTACGATGATTCTCATCATGATTAAGCAGCAGGCAGAGTTGGCTGGTATTACGAAGACCATCTCGCCCCATACCTTGCGTCATTCTTTTGCAACGGCACTCTTGGAAGGTGGTGCCGACCTACGTGCCATTCAGGCAATGCTGGGTCATGAGTCGATAGGCACGACAGAGATTTACACCCATATTGACATGTCAACGCTGCGCCAAGAGATATTGGAACACCATCCTCGTAACAAAAAAAGTTAAATGTATCACTTTTTTGAGCAAAGTGTGTAGTTTTTCCTTACCTTTGTGCGTCTATTAGTTAAACAAATTATTTATTCATTAAATTCATATACGATGAGATTTAGAAAACTTTTTGTGGCTGCACTGATGATATTCAGTTCTGCAGCAATGGTGGCACAGGAGATGCAGATGCCGCCAATTCCCGTTGATCCTAACGTTCGTATCGGTAAATTGGATAACGGACTTACTTATTACATTCGTCATAACGAGTACCCTGAGCATGTGGCTAACTTCTACATTGCTCAGCGTGTAGGTTCCATCAACGAGGACGACAGTCAGCGTGGTTTGGCTCACTTCCTGGAGCACATGGCGTTCAATGGTTCTGAGCATTTTAAAGGTAATGGTATCATTGAGTTCTGCCGTTCACTGGGTGTGGAGTTCGGTAGCGACTTGAATGCGTATACCAGCATCGACCAGACCGTTTATCGTGTCTGTGATGTTCCTACGAAGCGCGCTACAGCCGTTGACTCTTGTCTGTTGATTCTAAAAGACTGGTCAAATGGTCTTGCTTTGGAACCTGATGAGATTGACAAGGAGCGTGATGTGGTACATAACGAGTGGCGTCTGGGTGAAGGTCCCTCACAGCGTATGATTACCCGTGCCCTGCCAAAGATGTATCCTGGTTCTAAGTATGGTGAGCGTATGCCTATCGGTCTTATGAGCGTTATCGACAGTTTCAAGCCCCAGACCCTCCGTGCCTATTATCAGAAATGGTATCGTCCTGACAATCAGGCTATCATCGTTGTCGGTGATGTTGATGTAGACCATATCGAGGCACAGATCAAGAGTCTCTTTGGTAGTATCAAGGTAGACCCCAATGCTCCGAAGGTTGTTCCTGAGCAGGTTCCTGATACTCCTGAGGCTATCTATGTCTTTGAGAAGGACAAGGAGATGCAGATGAGTCAAGTAATGGTGCTGATGAAGCATGACGCTACTCCCGATGAAGAGAAGGCAAGCATGGCATACCTGATTGAGGACTATGTAAAGAGTGTGATTTCACAGATGATGAATCAGCGTCTGTCAGAGATGACACAAGAGGAGTCTTGTCCCTTCTTCCAGGCTTTTGCTGACGACGACGAGTATCTGTTATCAAGGACTAAAGATTGTTTTGAACTGGTTGGTATACCCAAGGAGGGTAAGGATATGGAGACCTTACAGATTCTCTATCGTGAGGCAAAGCGTGCCCGTGAGTTTGGTTTCACTGCTACGGAGTATGAGCGTGCTAAGGCAGACTTCCTGAGTGGACTGGAGAAGCGCTATACCAACCGCGACAAGCGTAAGAATGCAGAATATGGCAATGATTACCGTGACAACTATCTGACCAATGAGCCTATCCCACCATTGGATGTTCTCTATATGACCATGCAGCAGATTGCTCCAAATATCCCCGTGCAGGTAATCAATCAGGTTGTTCCTCAACTGATTTCAGCTAACGACAGTAACCTCGTCGTGATAGAGTTTGCACAGGAGAAGGAAGGTAAGGTTTATCCTACAGAGAAGGAAATGGCTGCCGCTGTTGCCGCTGCCCGTGCTGAGAAGATTGAGGCTTATGTGGATAATGTGAAGGATGAGCCATTAGTTGATGTAGCAACAATTAAGGCTGGTAAGATTCTTTCTGAGACAGAGAACAAGACCTTCGATTATAAGGAATTGAAACTCTCGAACGGTGCGAAAGTGATTCTGAAAAAGACAGACTTCAAGGACGATGAGGTACAGATGGAGGCTGTTGCTTATGGTGGTAAGTCTAAGTTTACAAACCCCGTCGACTTTACCAACCTGAAGGTTTTCAACCAGGTGATTGGTATCAGTGGATTGGGTAATTTCTCCAGCAATGAGTTGCAGAAGGCTTTGGCTGGCAAGGAGTGTAATGCTGACTTGTCGCTCAATGAAAACAACCAGTATGTGTCTGCTCACTCTACTCCGAAGGATTTGGAGACGATGATGCAGATGGTATACCTCTACTTCACAGCCGTGAAGAAGGACGAGAAACAGTTCCAGAACCTCATGACTCAGTTAGACATGAGTCTGAAGAACAAGAGCCTCTCTCCAGATGCTGTCTTCTCTGACTCTCTTTCTGCTACGTTGTATGCCCACAACCCACGCTTCGTCAACATTGATGTGAAGGATCTGAAGGACATCAACTACGATCGTATCCTTGAGATGGCAAAAGATCGCATGAAGAATGCAGGACAGTTTACGTTTGTCTTCTCTGGTAACTTCGACGAGCAGACCATTCGTCCACTTATTGAACAGTATATCGCATCGCTGCCTGCTACTGGTGAGGCTGCCGAGGACTATGCTGATATCGACATCATGGCGAAGGGTGAGGTTGTCAACCAGTTCAAAGTGAAGACGGAGTCTCCTAAGGCTACTGCTTTCGAGATTTGGTATTGTGATATGCCACGCACCTTGGAGAATGCCGTTAAGATTGATGCTGTGGGACAGATACTCTCCATGATTTACCTGAAGACCATCCGTGAGGATGAGAGTGCTGCTTACTCTTGTGGTGCTTATGGTGGTGTCAATATGAGAAATCATCAGCCACGTATGATGCTGCAGGCTTATTGTCCGATGAATCCTGACAAACAGGAACTTGCTGTACGTCTGTTGCATGAGGGTATTGCCAAGATGCAGAAAGCTGTTGACCCTGACCAACTGCAGAAGGTGAAGGAGTACATGCTCAAGCAGATTGATGTAGATGCCAAGACTAATAGTTACTGGATTGGTGTCATCAACAAATGGGTGCGCTCTGGCTTCGATTCTCATACAGATTATAAGAAGACCGTTGAGGCTCTGACTGTTGAATCTGTACGCGAATTCCTCAACAAGATATTGAGCAGTGGTAATCATATTGAGGTTATAATGACCCCAGAGGCCAAGTAATCAGACCTCATTAATAATAGGTAAAACGGTTTGTTTCTAAAAGAAGCAAGCCGTTTTATTTTGTTATGTCCCGAAAACTCCGTACCTTTGAGACAAATATCGAAGATAGGCTGCATCTCGGAAAAACTCAAATAAATTTGGTTTTTCTCTCGATTTGCACTACCTTTGCACCCAAATTCAAAAACAAAGATTATTATGTCCTATTTCTTTTCTTCAGAATCTGTATCAGAGGGTCATCCTGACAAGGTTGCCGACCAGATTAGTGATGCGATATTAGACCAGTTCCTTGCTTATGACGAACATGCGCGAGTGGCTTGTGAGTCGTTTGTGACGACAGGGCAGGTAGTGATTATGGGTGAGGTGCATAGTGAGGTGTATATCGACTTGCAGACAATCGCTCGTAATACCATTAAGAAGATTGGCTATACTAAGGCGGAGTATCAGTTTGATGGAAACTCCTGCGGTATCCTTACGGCCATCCATGAGCAGAGCGATGATATCAATCGTGGTGTGGATCGTGAGGATGACGAGAATCAGGGTGCTGGCGACCAGGGAATGATGTTTGGCTATGCTACGAATGAAACAGAGGACCTGATGCCTGTATCCTTGGACCTTGCGCATCTTATTATGCGTACCCTTGCTGAGATTCGCAAGGAAGGAAAGCAGATGACCTATCTGCGTCCAGATGCTAAAAGTCAGGTAACAGTACAATATAGTGACGATGGTATTCCTGAGCGTATTGATACCATTGTTGTCTCCACACAGCATGACGAGTTCGATACAGATGATGAGCGTATGCTCCAGCGTATCAAGGACGATGTGATAAACATCTTAATACCACGAGTGAGGTCGAAGATTCACTCCCAGAAGGTGCTTGCACTTTTTGGTGATGATATCAAATACTACGTTAACCCTACAGGTAAGTTTGTGATTGGCGGTCCTCATGGCGACACAGGTCTGACGGGCCGTAAGATTATCGTAGACACATATGGTGGCAAGGGTGCTCATGGTGGTGGTGCCTTCTCAGGTAAGGATTCTTCGAAGGTAGACCGTTCCGCAGCCTATGCAGCTCGTCATATTGCCAAGAATATGGTGGCGGCAGGTGTTGCAGATGAGATGTTGGTACAGATCAGCTATGCCATCGGTGTGGCGAAGCCGATGAATGTCTATGTGAATACCTATAGTCGCTCTAACGTGAAAATGACAGACGGAGAGATTGCGAAAATAATAGAGAAACTCTTCGACCTTCGCCCGAAGGCAATTGAGCGTTCCTTGAAACTGCGTCAACCGATGTATCTGGAAACAGCCGCCTATGGACACATGGGACGGAAGTCAGAAATCGTTAAGAAGACGTTTACCAGCCGCTATCATGATACCAAGACAATCGATATAGAGTTGTTCACATGGGAGAAACTCGACCGTGTAGAAGATATCAAACAAGCTTTCGGACTGTAATTGTTGCAGCAGGACTCCATATCACACCAACAGTCGGCTGTCCAAGGAGGTGACTCCGCAGTAGTCCAGCATCGACCGTTGACTCCAGCCCAAGTGTTGAGTTGGTTACCTCGTGATGCGACGCCGGCACAACAAGATTCTGCCATCCAGGCACATTTCAAACCTTCTGAGATACATTGGAGTGAGCATCCTGATACGCTTCATCTGCCTGGACATGATGCTGGAGTGGATTTGATGAAATCCGACCTTCCGCAATATTATCGGGAAGGCTTCTTTTCCAAAGACAGTATGTTTCATCCAGAATTGCAAGGCGGACGTTATGGTGTGGCTGGCGATCCTGTTCCCTATAGTGTTCGTAACGACAATATCATCACGTCCTTGTTGTTGGCGTGTTTTATCTTTGCAGTCATAGCCTTTGCCAATGCCCGTCGATTTATCATCCGACAGGCAAAGGACATCATCTATCTGCCTCATGAAGGGACGACAGAGTTTTCGGAAACGAGTAATGAGATCCGTTTCCAATTTACTTTGGTGTTGATTACCAGTCTGCTCATTGCATTACTCTTTTATTTCTATACGCTGAGATATATAGGAGAGACTTTCGTGCTTCGTTCCCAATATACCCTGATTACTATTTTTCTGGGAATCACAGTGGGATATTTCTTACTGAAAGTGGCTCTGTATTCTTTTGTCAATCAGGTGTTCTTTGACAGTAAAAGAAATCAACAATGGATTAAGGCATTACTCTTCATTATCTCGATAGAAGGGGTGTTGTTTTTCCCTGCCTTGGTCTTTGGTGCATACTTTGAATTAGATATAAATAAGGTGATAACTTATGTCATTATTGCCGTAGTTATTGTTAAATTACTGACAATTTATAAGTGCTATATCATCTTTTTTCGTCGAAATGTCGTTCATTTGCAAATTATTTTGTACTTTTGCACCCTCGAAATGATACCACTGCTTGCCTTCTGGGGCGTGCTTGTCATCACAGCGAATTATTTAAAAATAAATTTTTAGGACATCAATGATAAAGAAAATTCTGGTTTCGCAACCTAAGCCATCCAGCGAAAAGTCTCCATATTATGATATCGCTGAGAAATTCGGAGTGGAATTAGTTTTCCGTCCGTTTATTAAGGTTGAAGGAATGACCGCAAAAGAGTTTCGTACACAAAAAGTGAATATCCTTGACTACACAGCCGTTGTATTCACTTCACGTCACGCCATTGATCATTTCTTTACCTTGGCAAAGGAATTGCGTGTAGCCATTCCCGAGGACATGAAGTATTTCTGTGTGACAGAGACCATCTCTCTTTATATCCAGAAATACGTGCAGTATCGTAAGCGTAAGGTTTTCTTTGGAACCACTGGTAAGATTGACGACTTGATTCCTACGATGGCTAAGCACAAACAAGAAAAGTATTTGGTACCGATGAGCGATGTGCATAATGACAGTGTCGCAAAGATGCTGGATGCAAAAAAACTGCAACATCAAGAATGTGTGATGTATCGCACGGTAAGTAATGATTTTACCCCAGAGGAAGTAAAGACCTTTGATTATGATATGTTGGTGTTCTTCAGTCCTTCTGGTATTGAGTCGTTGACGAAAAACTTCCCTGATTTCAAACAAGGTGATATCGCTATTGCTACGTTTGGTCCTTCTACTGCGAAGGCTGTGAAGGATGCAGGACTACGCCTTGATTTGGAAGCTCCGTCAGAGAAGTATCCCTCTATGACCAGTGCTTTACAGCAATTCCTGTCGAAGAAGCAAGGATAAGACATCTCAAGAGATATCATGGCAACCCAGACGCTCAGTAAGCGGGAACGGTTGTGTAGCATGAAACTCACAGACCGTCTCTTCAATGGAGCAGGTAGTCGCTCGATGGCAGCCTTCCCTGTACGGGTTGTATGGATGGAAAAGGAACGTGAGGAGCATGAGTCACCAGTTCAGATACTGGTAAGTGTCTCGAAGCGTCATTTCAAGCGGGCGGTTAAGCGTAACCGTGTCAAACGTCAGTTGCGTGAGGCTTATCGGTTGTCGAAACAACCATTATATGACAAACTGGAGCAAACTCCTCAACGGGCTGTTGTCATGGCTTTCATCTGGTTGTCAGATGAGTTATATAGTTCGACGGCTGTGGCTAATTGCATGAAGACACTGATACAGCGTTTAACAGAAAAGTTATGAAACGCTTCTTGCAATATATCTCTCGTGGACTGGTGTGGATATTGCTATTGCCCATCCGTTTCTACCAGACAGCCATCTCACCCTATACGCCTCCTTCCTGTCGGTTCACGCCCACTTGCAGTGAATATGCTCGTCAGGCATTGATAAAACACGGACCCATTAAAGGACTTTATCTGGCAGTTAGAAGGATATTAAGATGTCACCCTTGGGGTGGAAGCGGATATGATCCAGTGCCTTGAAAAGTTTATAGTTAATAGATTAGAGTTTAAAGATAAATGATAATGAAAAAGAACTTTGTTGAAGAACTTCGTTGGCGCGGCATGTTGGCACAGATGATGCCTGGTACAGAGGAACTGCTCCAGAAGGAGATGGTAACTGCATACTTGGGTACTGACCCGACGGCAGATTCGTTGCATATCGGACACTTGTGCGGTATTATGATGCTCCGCCATTTACAGCGTTGTGGTCATAGACCGGTTATTCTTGTAGGTGGTGCTACAGGTATGATTGGTGACCCTTCTGGTAAGAGTCAGGAGCGTAATCTGCTCAATGACGAGACCTTGCGCCATAATCAGGAGTGCATCAAGAAACAGGTGGCAAAATTCCTCGATTTTGAATCGAAGGATGAGAATGCCGCTATCATGGTGAATAACTATGATTGGATGAAGGACTTTACCTTCCTCGATTTTGCTCGTGAGGTTGGTAAGCATATCACTGTCAATTATATGATGGCAAAGGAGAGCGTACAGCAGCGTCTAAATGGTACGGCTCGTGATGGCTTGTCATTCACGGAGTTTACCTATCAGTTGTTGCAGGGTTATGACTTCCTGTATCTCTATCAGCATTATGGTGTGAAACTCCAGTTGGGTGGTAATGACCAGTGGGGAAACATGACAACAGGTACGGAGTTGATTCGTCGTACCTTGGGTAATGAGGTAGAGACCTTTGCGCTTACCTGTCCGTTGATTACTAAGAGCGATGGTAAGAAGTTCGGAAAGACAGAAAGTGGAAATATCTGGCTTGATCCTGCTCGTACAACTCCGTATAAGTTCTACCAGTTCTGGCTCAATGTCAGTGATGAGGATGCAGAGCGTTATATCAAGATATTCACTTCCTTGGAAAAGGAGACGATTGATGCACTGGTAGAGGAACACAAGCAAGACCCAGGTCGTCGTGTCCTTCAGCGTCGTTTGGCTGAGGAAGTTACTGTAATGGTACACTCACAGGAGGCTCTAGATACAGCTATCGAGGCAAGCAACATCCTTTTCGGCAAGTCTACGAAAGAAGGACTGGAGAAACTGGATGAGCAGACATTCTTGGATGTCTTTGACGGAGTGCCTCAGTTTGAGATTTCCAAAGACCAGCTGGGACAGGCAGCCATCGAACTCTTCACGACGACTGCACCCGTATTTCCTTCTAAGGGTGAGATGCGTAAGATGGTACAAGGCGGTGGTGTCAGTCTGAACAAGGAGAAACTGATGGATCAGAATCGTCCTGTGACAACGGATGATTTGATTGACGGAAAGTATCTATTAGCCCAGAAAGGTAAGAAGAATTATTATCTGCTGATAGTGAAATAATTGGCTAAAAATTTGGTAGTGGCATGAAAAACCACTACCTTTGCAGCCGCAAACAAACAGTAGGTGTCCAATGGTGTAATGGTAGCACAACAGGTTTTGGTTCTGTTTGTGGTGGTTCGAATCCGCCTTGGACAACTTCCTTAAATCATCCGCATGCGCCATGTGGATGATTTCACGATTAAAGAGGTATACCAAATGAATATTGAATCGCAAATCATGAATGCCGCCCAACAAGCTGTCAAAGCTTTATATGGGCAAGAGGTACCAGAGAAGATGGTACAGTTGCAAAAGACACGCAGCGAGTTTGAGGGAAACTTGACACTTGTTGTTTTCCCCTTCTTGAAGATTTCCAAGAAGAATCCTGAGCAGACAGCCCAGGAAATAGGACAGTATCTGGTAGACAACTGCGAGGCTATTGCTGCGTTTAATGTCGTAAAGGGTTTCTTGAACCTTGTCATCGCTCCCGCTGCATGGCTTTCCCTGCTGGCTGATATGGATGCTGATGAGCATTATGGAGAGAAGCAGGCTACGGAAGATAGTCCTCTCGTCATGATAGAATATTCATCGCCTAATACCAACAAACCCCTTCATTTGGGACATGTCCGCAACAACCTTCTGGGTTGGTCTTTGGCGCAGATCATGCAGGCTAATGGTAATAAAGTCGTTAAGACAAACATTGTCAACGATCGTGGTATCCATATCTGTAAGTCGATGTTGGCATGGTTGAAGTGGGGTAATGGTGAAACACCTGAGTCGTCTGGCAAGAAAGGCGACCACCTCATTGGCGATTACTATGTGGCTTTTGACAAGCACTATCGTGAGGAGATCAAGGAACTCGTAGCACAAGGTATGGACGAAGAGAAGGCTAAGCAGGAGGCTCCACTCATCAAAGAGGCGCATGAGATGCTCGTCAAATGGGAACAGAACGATCCAGAGGTGCGTGCCCTTTGGGAGAAGATGAACAATTGGGTATATGCCGGCTTTGACGAGACCTATAAAAGAATGGGTGTTTCCTTTGACAAGATATACTATGAGTCGCAGACTTATCTGAAAGGTAAGGCAAAAGTAGAAGAAGGTCTCGCCAAAGGACTCTTCGAGCGTCATGAGGACAATAGTGTATGGGCAGACCTCACCAATGAGGGACTCGACAAGAAATTGTTGCTGCGTAGCGATGGTACCAGCGTTTATATGACGCAGGACATCGGTACTGCCGAGATGCGCTTCCAAGACTATCCCATCGACAAGATGATATATGTCGTAGGTAACGAACAGAACTACCACTTCCAAGTGCTCTCTATCTTGCTTGACCGCTTAGGTTTCAAATGGGGTAAAGAACTTGTACATTTCTCTTATGGTATGGTGGAGTTGCCTAATGGTAAGATGAAGAGTCGTGAAGGAACAGTAGTGGATGCCGACGACCTCATGCAACTGATGATTGACGATGCGCTGAAAACCTCTATGGAACTGGGCAAGTTTGCTGATATGGAGGAAGAAGAGCGCAACGAGATAGCTCGTATCGTGGGTATGGGTGCCCTGAAATATTTTATCCTCAAAGTAGATGCTCGCAAGAATATGCTGTTTAATCCTGAGGAGTCTATTGACTTCAATGGCAACACAGGTCCTTTCATCCAGTACACCTATGCGAGAATACGCAGTATTCTTCGCAAAGCTCAGAATATTCCAAATACTCCGAATACTCTGAATATTCTGAATGAAAAAGAGGTAGAACTCATCCAAAAAATGAGCGAATACGGAGCAGCTGTTGAGCAGGCAGGCAAAGACTATTCACCCAGTGGTATTGCTAACTACTGCTATGAGTTGACGAAAGTCTTCAACCAGTTCTATCACGACTATAGCATCCTCAACGAGGAAGACGAGCAGAAGCGTCAGGTGCGTCTTGTGATTGCCCGTAATGTAGGCAAGATCATCCGCAATGGTATGGCCCTCTTGGGTATTGAAGTCCCAGAACGCATGTAAAAGCCTCTCCCCCTGCCCTCTCCAAAGGGAGAGGGGGCTTATGATAAAAGCAACGATGACGTATATATATGAGACAGCAGATAGTGCCGAATATGATTTGTTGAGGGCTTATGCAGATTATAACATGAGCCATCCTACAGAAGCGGAAAGCATTATGTGGGATATATTGAAGAACAAAAGCATTGATGGACATAAGTTCAGACGGCAACATATCATTAAAGACTACATCGTAGATTTTGTATGTCTTCATAAAAAGTTGGTTGTTGAGATTGATGGTCAATATCATTTAGAGGGTCAGCAGATAGTCAAAGACAAAAGTCGTTCAGAAGATTTGAATAAATCTGGATATACGGTAATACGTTTCACCAACGAAGAAGTAATAGGTAATACACAGCAAGTCATCAAAGATATTAAGAAAGCTCTTATGGAAATTATACCCGCAAAGAAAACCCGCCCTCTGGCGCAACAGTTCCCCCTCCCTTTGGAGGGGGATAGGGGGAGGCTTTCTGGTTTAGGCGTTAACCTTAATGCATGGGCTGTGGATGCCGCTTGTAGTGGTAATCCTGGTCCGATGGAATACCAGGCAATAGATCTTGCTACAGGGGCTCGTGTGTTCCATTTTGGTCCGATGAAAGGCACTAATAATATCGGAGAGTTTCTGGCTATCGTCCATGCCCTTGCCTTGATGCAACAACAAGGACTGTATGACAAGACCATCTATAGCGATTCTTATAACGCTATTCTTTGGGTTAACAAACGGAAATGTAAGACGAAGTTGGAACGTACCCCAGAGACAGAAGAACTCTTTCAGATTATCCTCCGTGCTGAGCGATGGTTGAATACGCATGTTTGGCGTAATCCTATTGTAAAGTGGGAGACCCAACAATGGGGCGAAGTTCCTGCAGATTTCGGCAGAAAAAAGTAAACATACCATTTATTCCAACGCTTGATACAACATGAATCATACGTTGACACATGTCTTGTCATGCATTGACACAACTTTTGTCAACCGTTTGACAAACATTTTGTCAAACAATGACACGATTCTTGACAAAGTTTCTAATGATGGTTATGTAACAGAATTGTCATGGTATTCTCTCCATATTCCTTTTTGCTTAATAGGCGAATATCGGAGGGAAGTTGTGGGGCGCGAGTGCCGTCAGAGACAGTGATGGGGGCGACTTCCAGGCGTATTTCGTCCCAAAGTCCTGCTTGGATGAAACTCTCATGCGTCTGACAGCCACCTTCAACTATGAGCGACTGGATGCCATGTTGGTAGAGGTCGTCCATCAGTTGAGGCAGAGGACGATCGTGAGTCAGGACGATACGCTTGGGATTAGGTCCATGCCAGTGCCGAACATTCAGTGAGGGGTGGTCGCGATCAAAAGTGGTATGTCCCACGAGGATGGCATCCTCCTCAGCACGCAATTGATGGGAGAGCATCTGCGTCTGTTCGTTGGAAATCATCAATGGCTTGAAGTGATTGTCGATGAAGCCGTTGGCTGTCTGAGCCCATTTTAAGATAATGTAGGGGCGATGCTTGGAATGATAAGTGAAGAAACGACGATTCAACCACTGACACTCCTTTTCCAATACGCCAACCTCCACTTCAATACCAGCCTTGCGAATCTTCTCGATGCCTCGTCCTTTCACTTCTGCAAAGGGATCGATACACCCTACCACCACACGCTTCACGCCTTTCTTGATAATCAAATCGGCGCAAGGGGGCGTTTTGCCATAATGTGCACAAGGCTCTAAGGAGACATAGATGGTGGCATCTTTCAACAAAGACTCATCTTTGACAGAGGCAAAGGCATTCACTTCTGCATGTCCTTCACCACAGCGCACATGATAGCCTTCGCCAATAATCCGATCGTTTGCTACGATGACTGCACCAACCATCGGATTAGGTCGTGCACCTTGTATACCATTCTCTGCCAACTGAATACAGCGGCGCATGTATTTTTCGTCTGTTGTAATTTGGTTCTTCTCCATTTTATTTGTAATTTTGCAGTATGACATACGAAACACTCTGGCATTTACTGACTCCACTCTATGGCGAGGGCGAAGCGAAAGCGATTGCCCGAATGGTGTATGAGGTGCGCTATGGACTGACCTTTACGGACCTTTGCATCGGCAAAGATACACAATTATCTGCAGACGACCAAGCGGAACTGGAGGAAATCGCCCAACGACTGGAGCGTCATGAGCCCATACAATATGTGCTGGGGAAGGCGGAGTTCATGGGAGAATGGTATGATGTGGAGCCAGGCGTGTTGATTCCCAGACCAGAAACAGAAGAATTGGTAAGGTGGAAGCCTCTCCCCTTACCCTCTCCAAAAGGAGAGGGAGTAAATATCCTTGACATAGGGACGGGGAGTGGGTGTATTGCCATCACACTCGCAGCCATGTATCCAGAGGCAAAGGTAACAGCATGGGATATTTCGGAGAAGGCATTGGAAGTGGCGAGAGCAAATGCGATTCGCCATAAAGTGAACGTGTTTTTCCACCAAGTAGATATTCTCTCAAAAAGCCCTCTCCATTGGGAAAGGCTACGGGTAGGCGAATGTAATTCGGGAATGGGGGATGGGGGAGGCTTCTCTCTCATCGTCAGCAATCCCCCTTATATATGTAATAAGGAACGCGAGGCGATGGAACAGAACGTCCTCGACTATGAGCCACACGAAGCCCTCTTCGTACCAGATGATGACCCATTGCTGTTCTATCGCGCTATTGCGGATTATGGAAAGAAGACATTGAAATCTGATGGCTGGCTCTATTTCGAAATCAATCCCCTTTATGCGGAACCTCTTCGCGAATTATTGAGTACGATGTCGTACCACGACCTCGAAATCAAAAACGACCAATATGGCAAACAACGATTTATCAGAGCACGACGATGAAACAGATAACAGAACAGGAAGCCTATTTGCGACTGGCTGCCCTCTGTGCTCAGGCAGAGCATTGCCAATATGAGATGCAGGAGAAGATGCGTCGCTGGGAACTCTCGGAGGCAGCGCAGGCTCGTGTGATGCAGCGGCTTGTGACGGAAAGGTATGTGGATGATGAACGCTATGCCCGTGCTTTCGTTAAGGATAAGGTGCGCTATAACAAATGGGGCAGAAGGAAAGTGGAACAGGCTTTATGGACAAAACATATAGATGAAGGTATCCGTCAACGTGTCTTGGATGAGGTAGATGACGAGGAATATATTGCAGTGCTGCGCCCTTTGCTCCAACAGAAACGCAAGTCGACAAAAGCCAATAGCGACTATGAACTGAATGGAAAGCTCATGAAGTTCGCTATGAGTCGTGGTTTTACGATGGATATCATCAAGCAGTGTATCAACGTAACCGATGAAGACGAGTTTCTGGGCTAGAATCCTTGACCTCATCTCTCCACGTCAGTGTGTGATTTGTGGAAAGCGTTTGAGTATTACGGAGCGTGCACTCTGTTCTTCCTGTTATCTTCACCTGCCTCGTACGACCTATCAGTTTACACCCTATGACAATCCCATGACACAACTTTTCTGGGGACTTGCCCCTGTCAGTCGTGCTGTTGCCCTCTTCTTCTATGAGCCCCATGCTGAGGCTGCCCAGTTGATTTACGACTTGAAATATGCGGATCGCCCTGATATCGGAGAGGATATCGGAAGGATGATGGCAGAAGAGATGCAGATGGCAGACTACTTCGCTGGAGTGGATGTCATCATTCCAGTGCCGCTCTCTTCCAAAAGGAAACGACAGCGAGGCTATAACCAAAGTGAGATGATAGCTCGTGGCATCCATGAAATAACCCATTTTCCAGTCATGCATCGCGCCTTGAAGCGCAAACACTTCCAACAGAGTCAGACCGCTCTCATGCGCCATCAGCGACAGGAGAACGTAGCCGAGATGTTTGAGTTGCGTGATGCGAAAGACTTGGCGAACAAGCATATCCTCCTCGTTGATGATGTCTGTACGACAGGAGCGACACTTACTGCCTGTGCCAATGTCCTGAAGGACATCCCAGGCATCCGCATCAGTGTCCTCACCCTCGGATTTACGAAGACTTAAGAAAAAAACTCTAAACTCTAAACTTTTTCGTATCATTGACTACGTCCAAGATAGGCTGCATCTTGGAAATACTCAAATAAATTTGGTATTTCTCTCGATTTGCACTATCTTTGCACCCAAATCAAATGAATTGCTATGGATATCAAGAAACTTTTCGCACAGAAACTGATGGACATCAAAGCCATCAAGTTACAGCCTAATGAGCCGTTTACATGGGCTTCAGGCTGGAAGTCACCTATCTATACAGACAACCGCAAGACGTTGGGCTTCTCAGAAGTTCGCTCGTTCGTAAAGTTAGAATTATGCCATCTTATTCAGGAAAACTTCCCTGAAGCAGAGGCAGTGGCTGGTGTTGCTACAGGTGCCATTGCACAAGGTGCGTTGGTGGCCGATGAGTTGGGACTGCCTTATGCTTATGTTCGTCCGAAGCCCAAAGACCATGGAATGGGAAACCAGGTTGAAGGTGAATTGAAGAAAGGTGCGAAAGTCATCGTTGTAGAAGACTTGATTTCTACAGGTGGTTCTTCATTGAAGGCAGTAGAGGCTTTGCGCCAATATGGTGTGGAAGTGATTGGTATGGTTGCTTCATTCACTTATGGTTTCCCTGTTGCTGAAGAGGCTTTCAAGGCAGCCAATGTACGACTCATTACCTTGAGCGACTATAATGCCGTTTTGGAACAGGCTGCCGAGACAGGATATATCAAACCCGAAGAGATAGAGGTACTGAAGGAATGGCGTAAAGACCCAAGCATTTGGGGCATATAATCCCCATTAACCCTATTAACCCCATCCAACTATGACAAAATTTGAAAGTAGCGTAAAACCCATTCCCTACCCAGTAGAGGATGTGTATCGTAATATCAGTGATTTGCGCAACCTTGATAAGGTGCGTGATCGTGTACCAGAAGATAAGTTGTCGGATTTCGCCTTCGACGAGGATACTGTTCAGGTGAAGGTAGACCCAGTAGGACTCCTGAAACTCCGTATCATCGAACGCGAGGAAGGTAAGTGTGTGAAGTTCGAGACAGAGCAGTCACCCATGCCCTTCAACCTGTGGATACAGGTGTTACCTGTCACAGAGACAACGAGTAAGATGCGCGTGACAGTGAAGGCAGATATTCCCTTTATGCTGAAGGGTATGGTTGCTGGTCCCTTGCAGGATGGGGTGGAGAAGATTGCTGACGCGTTGGCACAAGTGCCGTATGTATAATCTATCGTTCCTATAGTCACTATAGTTCCTATAATTCAAAAATAACAATGAATAAACTTTGGGAGAAAAACTTTGAGGTGAATGCGGAGATAGAGCGTTTCACTGTTGGTCGCGACAGGGAGATGGACCTTTATCTCGCCCCTTATGATGTCTTGGGCTCTATGGCACATATCACGATGCTGGAGGCTATCGGACTCTTAGAGGCAGATGAGTTGAAGCAGTTGCTGGCGGAGTTAAAGAACATCCATGCTGTTTGTGAGCGGGGTGAGTTCAAGATAGAAGAAGGTGTCGAGGATGTCCATTCACAGGTAGAACTGATGCTCACTCGTAAACTGGGTGACATGGGTAAGAAGATTCACTCGGGTCGCTCTCGTAATGACCAGGTATTAGTTGACTTGAAGCTCTTCACCCGTCATGAACTGATGGAGATAGCTGACAGTGTGAAAGTGCTCTTCGATGAGTTGATTGCCAAGAGCGAACAATATAAGCAAGTGTTGATGCCTGGCTATACCCACTTACAGGTGGCGATGCCTTCCTCTTTTGGCTTGTGGTTTGGTGCCTATGCCGAAAGTCTTGCCGACGATATGCTGTTCTTGCAGGCAGCCTATAAGATGACGAACCGCAATCCCCTTGGCAGTGCTGCAGGCTATGGTTCTTCGTTCCCTTTGAAACGTCAGATGACGACGGACTTGTTGGGCTTTGACTCCATGGACTATAATGTCGTCTATGCCCAGATGGGACGTGGCAAGATGGAGCGTAACGTTGGTTTTGCTATTGCTACCATCGCTGGCACATTGGCAAAGATGGCTTTTGATGCCTGTCTGTTTAACTCCCAGAACTTCTCTTTTGTGAAGTTACCGAAGGAGTGTACTACAGGTTCGAGTATCATGCCTCATAAGAAGAACCCTGATGTCTTCGAACTGATTCGTGCGAAGTGCAATAAGTTACAGGCACTGCCCCAACAGGTGACGCTCATCATGAACAACCTGCCTGTAGGTTATTTCCGCGATTTACAGATTATCAAGGAAGTCTTCCTGCCAGCCTTCGACGAACTGAAAGACTGTTTGCAGATGGCTGCCTATATCATTAATAAGATAGAGGTGCGCGAAGATATCCTCGACAATCCCATGTACGACCCGATGTTCTCCGTTGAAGAAGTGAACCGCCTCGCAGCAGAAGGTATGCCTTTCCGTGATGCCTATAAGAAGGTAGGACTGAATATCGAGGCAGGTACCTTCAAGCCTGATAAGAATATCCACCACACACATGAAGGCTCTATCGGCAATCTCTGCAACGATAAGATTGCAGCCTTGATGCAGCAAGTCTTGGATGGTTTCGGTTTTGAGAAACAGCGACGAATCCTGACATTACTGGAATCTTCTGTAAGATTACGGAACGTGTACAGGGTGGTGTCAAATATCTTGTGTTTGAGAATAACCAAGGGCTATCATCTGAACAGCGAGAGACTGAAAAGGATCTACGAATGAATCTCCGTTTGGGATTGAATGGCGGCATTATTGTAGGTTTTTCAAATTTTAGTGGTTTTGCTGCCTATGATATTCAGTGTCCCAATTGTGTCCGCAAGGAGAATAATACAGTGAATCCCAACTATCGTGTTTCGATGGATAATAAAGGTATTGCTACTTGTTCGAAATGCCAAAAACAATACGACATGAACAATGGCGGACTGATCATCAATGGTGAGAAAGATGACAAGGGCTTAGAGCGTTATCGTAATGCTCATACTTCAGGACCGCTGGGAACAACGACCGTCTTTTCAGAGTAAAATAGTTCCTTTTTTTACTTTTTTATCCTTTTACCTTTTTACTTTCAATAAAAAGTTGTATCTTTGCACCCGGTTTGCCGCGATGGTGGAATGGTAGACACGAGGGACTTAAAATCCCTTGGCCAGTAATGGCTGTGCGGGTTCGAGTCCCGCTCGCGGCACGAAGTCCAGTATTTCCGAGAAATGCTGGACTTTTTTTAGCCGCTGATGTGGATACTCTTCTGACTCCTCTAAAGCCCATACCACATGGTAGGGGATATGTATCGCCCAGGCTCCTGCCTCCAAGGCTGGGACGATGTCACTGCGGAAGGAGTTACCTACCATCAGTGTCTGCTCTGGGGCTACATCCAGATTCTCGCAGAGTTGGCGGTATTCCCTTTCCGTCTTGTTCGAGACGGTCTCCACGTGTGAGAAATACCCCTCCAGTCCTGAACGTCTCAACTTATCCTCTTGGTCCATCAGTTCTCCTTTGGTGAACACCACCAGACGATGACGACGGGTTTGTGAGAGTGCTTCTAACGTCTCTTTCACTTCTGGTAGCGGTGTTGTAGGAAAGCGCAACAGTTCTTTCCCCATGTCTATCAACTGCATCACCTTCTCGCCTGTCAGTTCCCCTTTGCTGATACGAACAGC
The DNA here is from genome assembly GCA_902800585.1 of uncultured Prevotellaceae bacterium. Lineage (GTDB taxonomy): Bacteria > Bacteroidota > Bacteroidia > Bacteroidales > Bacteroidaceae > Prevotella. The sequence goes on along the minus strand of CADCEW010000017.1, from coordinate 36,680 downwards.
ATTCTCTATCAATGAGAGGGTAAACGCCTTGGTGCCATAGCCTGTCAAAGGCAGGTTCTGGTGTTCAGTAGCAAAAAGTCCTTCACTCACCTCTCGTGCCGTTGCCCATGGCTTCAACAGCTCGCAACATCTCCTCTCCACCTCGTCAAACCATGACTGGCAGTCCCATAGCGTGTCGTCTGCGTCAAAAGCGATTACCTTTACTTCGTCCATGTTACTACTTCTTTCTTACTCCCATCAATTCAAAAGAGTTGATGATATTCTGCCATAACACATAACAGCCGGCACCGATGGAGGCGACGGGGTTCAGATACATATAGGCTACCCAGATACTAAGAGCCGTATTCTTCTGGAAGAGTGCCTGTCCGCTGTTTATCTCCTCACCCAACCGACAGCCGATGGCACGACCGATAAAGAACTGTACGAAACAAAGCACGAAGGTCAGTACGGCTATCATCATCAACAACAATGGTGATGCAAGACTATGCACGATATTCTTCACAGTGATACCTGTGGTGATAGAGAGTGAGAAAGCCCAGCAGTAGAAACTCAGGTTAGGCATCGCTGCGATTCTCGCACAGACACCCTTCACATAGTGCTGCATCAGCCATCCTAACACCAAAGGCAACAGCAGTACCAACGACACCTTCTCCAGAATAATCAGGAACGCATCAAGGAAATAGACATGTACCATCTGCTCTAACATAGGGAACACCAACGGAATCATCAGGGCAGAGACAAATGACGATATCAGCGTATAGGTTGTCATCGTAGAGATATTACCTCCTAACTTTCCCACCACCACAGGAGCCGCTGCAGCCGACGGACCTATCACACAGGTCAGCATCGCCTCCCATACCAGTTTAGAGTCAGGGCGGTCTTCTAATGACAGACATATCATCACGATGGCTGCCACCATCAGCAGTTGTGCCACCAACACTCCGATATGCCAGCGATGGGGTCGCATCTCGTGGAAGTCCACCTTGCAGAAGGTTACGAAGAGGGTGAGGAAGACGGAGATAGGGAAGATGATGTCGAACACAGGACTGAGCCTGTTACCCAACTCATCCAACTGCGGTGTGTAGTAGAATGTCAGGTAACAAATTGTTCCTGTGGCAATCGCCACAGGCAGTGTCCAGTCTTTCAGAAATCGAATCAGTCCCATCTCTTCTAAAAAAATCGATGCAAAGATAATCATTTATTTAAAAATATTATTACCTTTGCAACAGATAATTGTAAAATCAATTATTCATTGCGTATGCTTGTAAATACATTTTGTGCTGCAGTCAATGGACTGGAAGTGAATGCCGTTAAGGTAGAGGTAAGTATGTCACGTGGTGTACAATTCCATTTGACAGGTCTTGCAGATACTGCTGTGAAGGAAAGTTACGACCGTATAAAAGCGGCATTACAGAACAATGGTTTAAAGATGCCTGTCATGGACATTACCGTTAACCTGTCACCAGCGGATATTAAGAAGGAAGGTAGTGGTTATGACCTACCTCTTGCTATCGGAATCTTAGCGGCTAATGGCAAGGTGGAGGCAGACCATCTGTCAGAATACATGATGGTAGGAGAACTTGGGTTGGATGGCAGGCTGCAACCTATACGGGGAGCCTTGCCCATTGCTATCAAGGCACGTGCCGATAAGTTTAAGGGACTGATTGTGCCAAAGCAAAATATCCGTGAGGCGGCAGTGGTAAATCAGATAGAGGTTTATGGCATGGAGACACTGATGGAGGTGATTCAGTTTCTGAACGGATCAAAGGAAGTGTCGCCGATGATGATTGATACCCGTCGGGAGTTCTATGAACAACAAAGCCACTTCGAACTTGACTTCATTGATGTTCGTGGACAGGAAAGTGTGAAGCGTGCCTTGGAAGTGGCAGCCGCAGGAGGCCACAACCTGATTATGATAGGTCCTCCAGGATCGGGTAAGTCAATGATGGCGAAACGTTTACCGAGCATACTTCCTCCTTTGTCTCTGAGTGAGAGTTTAGAGACGACACAGATACATAGCGTGGCTGGTAAGTTATCAAGAGATACGAGTCTAATCTCTCAACGTCCTTTTCGTGCACCGCATCATACCATTTCACAAGTGGCGTTAGTAGGAGGTGGACAGAATCCCCAGCCAGGAGAGATCAGTCTTGCACATAATGGTGTACTTTTTCTTGATGAGTTACCAGAGTTCAGTCGTTCGGTATTGGAAGTAATGCGTCAACCGTTGGAGGATCGCCATATCACTATCAGTCGTGCGAAATACAGTGTAGAATATCCCTGCTCCTTTATGTTTGTCGCTTCCATGAATCCCTGCCCTTGTGGCTATTATGGCGACCCGACGCATTCGTGTGCTTGTACGCCAGGACAGATACAACGGTATATGAATAAGATTAGCGGTCCCTTGTTAGACCGCATTGATATCCATTGTGAGATACAGGCAGTTCCTTTTTCAGAACTCTCGAAGATGCAGAAGGGTGAACCGTCTGCATCTATTCGCGAACGTGTAATCAAGGCACGTAAGATACAAGAGGAGCGTTTCAAGTCCTTCAAGGGAATCTATTGTAATGCAATGATGACGGAGAAGATGCTCCATGAGTTTGCCGAACCTGATGCTGCTTCGCTGGAGATGCTACGTACAGCCATGGAGCGACTGAAACTATCTGCTCGTGCTTATAGTCGCATCCTTAAGGTTGCACGTACCATTGCCGACCTTGCTGGCAATGAGAAAGTAGAGTCCATGCACATCGCTGAGGCTATCGGCTATCGTAATCTTGACCGTGGTGATTGGGCTGAGAGAGGAGTGTAGGAATAATATATGCCAGGCTATCGGAGAGATGTTTATCAGGAATTTCTTGCAGGATTCAAAAAAAATGAGTATGTTTGCAAAGGAAATAGGTAATAATCAGAAAATGATAAAGATATGAAGAGGTTTGGAAAATCAGAGACATGGTTGTGTGTGGCTGTATGCGGTTTGCTTTTAAGCCTGACAGGTTGTGGCGGTCAGAAATGGTCGGAACAGCAAGTGAGTTCTTTTATGCTGGTAAGTCAGAAGGATGGTCCCACACTGGGTTATTCTCCACAGTCGGGTGTGAAGATACTGACAGTGGACGGCTATGCCTTTAAGGACCTGAATCGTAATGACTCGCTCGATGCTTACGAGGACTGGCGACTGACACCTCAGGAGAGAGCAGCCGATCTGGCTTCGAAACTGTCGATAGAGGAGATAGCTGGTTTGATGCTGTATAGCAGTCACCAGTCAGTACCGATGGTGTCATACATGGGCTTTGGTGCTTCCAACTATGGTGGGAAGTCTTATGAGGAGAGTGGGGCGAAGGCTTCCGACTTGTCTGACGACCAGAAGAAGTTCCTCCGCGACGACCATCTGCGTGCCGTCTTAGTGACAGGTGTAGAGAGTCCTGCTGTGGCTGCGGAATGGAATAATAACATGCAGGCTTTCGTGGAAGGTCTAGACCATGGTATTCCAGCGAATACCAGTTCTGACCCTCGTCATGAGGCCAAAGCCACGACAGAGTATAATGCAGGAGCAGGAGGACAGATTTCCTTGTGGCCTACATCACTGGGACTGGCTGCCACTTTCGACCCCCAGGTGATGTATCGCTTCGGAGAGATAGCTTCTGAGGAGTATCGTGCTTTGGGTATTGCTACGGCACTGTCGCCACAGGTAGATATCGCCACCGACCCCCGCTGGTCGCGCTTCAGTGGTACTTTTGGTGAAGACCCCCAGTTGTCGACAGATATGGCAAGGGCTTATTGTGACGCTTTTCAGACTACACCAGAAACCAAGGGATGGGGCAAGAAGAGTGTCAATGCGATGGTGAAACACTGGTATGGTTATGGTGCCCAAGAGGGTGGTCGCGACTCCCATTACGCCTCTGGTAAGTATGCGGTATATCCGGGTAATAACCGATTAGCCCATAAGCGTTCGTTTGTAGAGGGAGCCTTTCATCTGGAGGGAGGTACTGGAATGGCATCGGCAGTGATGCCTATCTATAGCATCCTCTGGAATCAAGACCCCTCTGGCGAGAATGTCGGCGGCAGTTACAGCAAGTGGCTCATCCAAAAGGAACTGCGCGACGGAGCCAAGTTCGAGGGTGTCATCTGTACGGACTGGGGCATCACACAAGACATGAAAGTGCTGGACAGTCCACGAGGCGGTAAGCCTTGGGGTATGGAAGCCTTCAACGAGGTAGAGCGTCACTATAAGATATTGCAGGCAGGTGTCGACCAGTTTGGTGGTAACAATGCGATAGGTCCTGTCATCAAAGCCTACGAGATGTGGGTGAAGGATTTTGGTGAGGAGAGCGCTCGTCAGCGTTTCGAGCAGTCGGCTCGAAGGTTACTGCTCAACGTCTTCCGTGTGGGACTGTTTGAGAATCCTTATCTCGACCCCGCAGAGACAGAAAAGATAGTAGGTCAGCCAGACTATATGAAAGCGGGTTACGAGGCACAACTCAAATCGATAGTGATGCTGAAGAACCATGCCAACCAAGTGCTGCCCATCAAAGACAAGAAGAAGGTATATGTGCCCAAGCGTCACTTCCCTGCTATCCCTGGTGCCTGGGGAGGTATCTCTGAGGAGAAGACAGTAGAGCCGATAGACCTTGCCCTCGTGAAGAAATACTTCGATGTCGTGGAGCAACCCTCCGAGGCCGACTTCGCCATCTGTCTGATACAAGAGCCCAGCACAGGTTTCGGTTTTACTTATGACGATGTGAAGAAGGGTGGTAATGGTTATATGCCGTTCAGTCTGCAGTATGACGATTATACAGCCACCGATGCCAGGACAGTGAGTGTAGCTGGTGGTGACCCCATGGAGAAGACACTCAACCGCAGTTTCAAGGGAAAGACCGTCAAGGCCTATAACCGCGATGACATGCTGTTGGTGGCAGAGACGAAAAAGGCAATGGGTGAGAAACCAGTAGTAGTCATCCTTGAGACAGGCAGACCAGTAGTATTGTCTGAGATAGAATCTTCTGCCGATGCCATACTTATCTCCTTCAACGTACAGCATCAGGCTTTGCTTGACATCATCAGTGGTAAAGAAGAGCCCTCGGCACTGTTGCCTATGCAGATGCCAGCCGATATGAAGACTGTGGAGCAACAGTTGGAGGATGTGCCTCGCGACATGCGCTGCTATCAGGATGCCGACGGCAATACCTACGACTTTGCGTTCGGTCTGAACTGGCAGGGAGTCATCAAAGACGCTCGCGTGGAGAAATACAAATAACTAATTGGCATTCTGCTGCTCTTTCTGAGCTTTCTTCTCGGCTTTCAGTCGAGCCTTTTCTGCCTTCCGCTCGGCTTTCAGTCGTGCCTTCTCAGCCTTCTGCTGTTCCTTCTCTGCCTTCCGTTCGGCTTTTTGCTGCTCTTTCTGGGCTTTTCGCTCAGCTTTCTCTCGTTCCTTCTGTGCTTTCTGATCGGCTTTCTGCATCGCTTTCTCAGCCTTCTGTGCCTCGCGTTCTGCTATCTCCTCATCAGTCCTTTTCTTGCCGAAGAGGTTGAAATGGATGCCAGGCTTAATCTTCGTCTTCTTCATCTCATCGGTATTCGTGAACGTGAAGGAGCAGGCGAGGTCTGCCACTTTTCCACTCATACTGAGTTTTCCTTCAGCAATAGCACCGTCACTGACGATATGGGCGACGATATCGGAGGCAGAGATGAACTTGTATTTCGCCTTTAAGACGACGGCATCTATTTGTCCGATGGGCAGTTTGCCGCCCTTGATGCGACGCATCTGTGCCGTACGAGGCTTGGAGATGTCGAAGCGGAAACTGGCGCGACAGGCTATCTCACCGACATCAGGATAGTCCATCGCCTTACCCAAATCGAGGGAAGACGTATTGATGTTACCTATTAAGTATTTGTTTTTCTCGTCCAAGGCAAACGAGAAGCTCAGGTGACCGACTCGCGTGTTCAGGAGTCCTCTGAACTCTTCTCTCTTCCAAAGGACGTTAAAAGAGCCAGTATAATAGATAGTGCCGAGGCTGCGAAGTTGTTTCATCATGAATTTCTTCACAGGGAACTGGTTGATGATACGTTCGACAGTAGCAGGGTAAGTAGTCATCTTCAATACCTTGAAATGGACGTTGAGTTTGTATTTATCCTTCAGTCCCTCGATACCGCCAACAGCCTTGATGTGAAGATTATTGTCAGGCGTCTTGACGATGACATCATTGAAGACGAGATTACTGTCTGTACCGCTGAACTTCGTACTCAGCCAAAGGGGTTGCTTGAATCCTACGAGGACAGGTGCAAAAGGTTTTGAGATATCAGTGAGGAGTGTTGTTCCTGTGATGTCGGAAGTAGAGAAGAGGAACGGGATACCTTTCTTCTTGCTGGGCAGTTGGATCTCTCCTTTCTCGAAGGTCAGTTTAGTATTCTTCATGCATACAGTCGCATCGTGAACATATACTTTTCCTTTGATATGTTTAAACTGAGCATGAAAATCGGTGATATGAAGTCCAGAGGCACGATCGTTGGCATCACACTCTGCCAGTGTACCACAGATACTATCCTTGTCAGCATGATGAACATTGATTTTCAGATGGGCAACGACATTCATGTGACCATCGTCAAACCATCCCCGCTTGGGCTTTCCTGTTCGCTTGTGCGGCTTATGGTTGTTTGTTGACCATCGGACACTGTCGATGGCAATGGTATGTCTGTCTTTTTTTCCTTCATAGGTAATGGCATCCACTATCAGTTTGTTGTCAACATGTGTGGAATCCTTCTTCTTGATATGGACCCATGTGGCCTCAACCTTGCGAATTTCTCCTGATTGCTTGCCCCGCCATCCCTTCTGGTAATGAAGGCTCCCCAAAGAAAAGCGTTTCTCATTAAAAGTCACCTGTATGTCCTCAATGGTTGCTTTATTGAGATCAACAGACATTTTCTTCTTGGGTTTCTTGACAGCTTCCGGCTCGTTCTCCTTTTTCTTTTTTTGAGTCTGGAAAGCATCGATGACAAACTGGAAATTGGCAGGTTCGTCAGGCGAGGGCTTGTAGAGATAGGCATGCAGCCCCTTCACGTTGATTTCTTCGAGATTAACCTCTTGATGGAGTATTATCGGTAGAATACGAAACTCTGCTGACAAAGACTGCAGTTCCAGCATCCTTCGCTGTTGCTGGTCATCCACGCGAAGACCATAGAGCTGGATGTCTTCACGGAAAAAGCCGATACGGATACTGTCAATCTCTACCTTCGTATTCAGTTTCTCTGCCAACATCTCCGTAGCATATTTAAGGACTTTGTCTTGTGTGGATGGCTTGTTGATGAGCCACACAGATGTGACTACTGCCAATACAAAGAATACGACCAGACCGATAGCAATCTTCAGGGTATTCAGGATGATTTTTTTAATAGATATCATGTAGTAAATCAACTTTTTCATTTGCAAAAATAATGATTTTATTTTATAATACCAAATATATTTGCTACCTTTGCAATATGGTAGGACGAAAAATGATGCTGATGCTTTTCTGGGGACTGTATCTGCTAACGATACAGGCACAGGAAGACTATCTGACAGAAAAGCGAGCTGTGAAGTCAGACGGTTATCCCTTCTGGATATATACACCGAAAAACTATAATGCCTACAAGGAGACCACTCCGCTCATCCTCTTTCTGCATGGAGCAAGTCTGCGTGGCACTGATATGAATCGTGTGTTGCGCTATGGTTCATTGGATGCAGTAAAGATGGGGTTGGAAGTACCTGCCCTCATCGTTGCTCCCCAGAATCCGAAAGGTCCGTGGAATCCACAGAAATTGAATGATATCCTGGAATGGATGGAGAAACACTATGTGTATAACCGCTGGCGTGTCTATATGGTAGGCATGAGTTTAGGAGGCTATGGTACACTCGACTTTGTAGGAACCTATCCGGAAAAGATAGCCGCAGCCATTGCCCTTTGTGGTGGCGCTACCATCAAGGACTATCGTAAGATGGGAACGTTACCCCTTTGGATTATCCATGGCACTGCCGACCGTTCTGTGAAGATAGAGGAATCTCAGAAAGTTGTTGAGGGTATGAAAAAAGCTGGTGTTGCCCAACGTCTGCGCTATGAGTGGATTAAAGGTGCGTCACATGGTGATCTGGCACGTTATTTCTATCTGTCAGATACCTATGACTGGTTGTTTATGCACACGCTGAACGAACCTGTGCGTCCTGTGGATACCTCTATTCAAATCACTGCCGATGAGCGTTCGAATGCCTATCGTTCTTTCACCCATCGGAAGGATGAATTGGACATCCGCTGAAATCTGAAAAAGTACTAACTTTTGCGCTAAATTGCAAAATATCAAGGTATTTTGCGAGATTATTCGTACCTTTGCAGCCGAAACCAATCTATGAACCTATCATGCAGAAATTTCTCATCGCATTATTGATAATCTGGTTGGGCGGACTTGACATTGCTTTTGCCCAACAGAAGGGCAAGGCGACCTTCTATACCCGTAAGTGGGATGGAAGGAAGACAGCAAGTGGCGAACGTCTGTATAATGACAGTCTGGTATGTGCGCATAAGACACATAAATTTGGAACCTTGCTCTTGGTGAAGAATCCTGCCAATGGTAAGGAAGTGGTGGTGAAAGTCATCGACAGAGGTCCCTATGTCAAAGGACGTATCATCGACTTGTCCATCCGTGCTGCTCGTGAGTTGGGTATCCTTAACCAAGGAGTAGCGGTGGTAGAGGTGTCCGTTTATAAGAAACCCACAGAGGTTCCCTATAGGCCAGAGGAGATGGAGATTCCTGAGATAGAGATAGAAACAACAGTTCCGAGTAATGGTATTATTCCACAGTGGCAGGAAGAACAACCCTCACGGACGGATTCAGTAGGAATACAAAAAAAGAGAGAAAAAGGACATGAAAAATAAGATAGTGGCAAGAGGCTTGGCTCTGTTGACAGTTCTTGCCATCACTGCCTGTACTGGTCGTGGAACAGGAAATATTAGCGAAACGGATTCTACAACCACAGAACCAGAGATACCCATCGAACAACTATTCCTCCCAGATACTTCATATACCTCTGTTGAGGTTGTGAAATATGTGATAGAGGATGAAGACTCTGTGGCAGTTCCCTTGAAAGACTTGGATGACCGCTATGAGAATGCTAACGGTGCTTTCGTGTTCCGTAAGAACCTGCGTCGTGATGCCAGTTTCGGCGGTAGGGTAAAGGGAACACCTCATGAGGTGGAAATTGCCTGGGAGTTTGAAACAGGATACGATACTACCCATACTCGTTTTGGTTCATGGGGAGGCGGTAGTGGATGGACAGGACAACCGTTGTATGTGAAATGGACGGACGATCAGATGGCGGCTATCAGAAAGTCATCATCAGGTCTGACACCCGATTTCGGCCAAGAAGAAATCATCGTCGGTTCCCTCTGTGGTAAGGGCTATTTCATCAATTACCAGACAGGCAAGGCTTCCCGTCAGCCATTAGACTTAGGGAATGTGGTAAAGGGAACAGTAGGACTTGATCCTGAATACTATAACCTCTATGTAGGACAGGGCGTGCCTCGTCAACCAGGTCCCTTTGGACATCAGGTCTTCGATTTGCTGAAACATGAGCGCACCTTCTTCTTCGGTCCTGACCCCAAAGCATGGAGAGGATGGAATGCCTTCGACTCCAATAGTATTGTGGCAGGCGGTTATCTGTTCTGGTGTGGTGAGAACGGTAGTGTTTATAAATATGAGCGCAGCCAGGGAACGTTACGTCGTGTCAGTGTGATGCGCTATCGTGTCAATGGAATGGCTCCTGGTATCGAGTCGAGTCTGTGTGTCTATCGTAACTATGGCTATTTCTCGGATAATCGTGGGAATGTTATCTGCATCAACCTCAATACGATGAAGCCTGTGTGGTATTATAATAACCACGACGATTCCGATGGCACGATGGTTTGTCGTGAAGAGGGTGGTGTACCTTATCTTTATACTGCTTGTGAGGTGGACAAACAGGGTGACAGTGGTCTCTGTCACTTCATCAAATTGAATGGATTGAACGGAGAGCGTGTTTGGGAAACAAATATCCCTTGCCGACGCATCAATCTGCCTGGAAAAACCCTCGATGGCGGTATGTATGCCAGTCCGTTGATTGGTAGTGGCGACTGTCAGGATATGATTTTCGCCAATATCTGTCGCAATGGTGCGTCGAGTTCAGGTGGAGAATTAACGGCTTTCAGTACCAAGGACGGCAAAATCCTCTATACTGTTCCATACGGACAGTTTGCTTGGTCGTCGCCTGTCGCCTTCCATAACGAGAAAAATGAGATGTTTGTCTTTGCTGGCGATGCATCGGGTATCATACGCATTATTCGTGGTAAGACGGGTGAGGTCGTCTGTAAGAAGGTGGTAGGCTCTAATTTCGAGTCATCACCTGTCGTCATCGGTAATACGGCAGTGGTTGGCTGTCGCGGTAATAAAATCTATAAATTCGTCATCAAATGAAGAAAATACTCCTATTATTAGTTACTTTTCACTTATCGTTTTTCACTGCTTCTGCGCAATATGACTTGCTGTCGGCAAAGAAGAATGTTATCAAAGGCAATTATAACTTCTGGGTATATACCCCAGAGGAGTATTATTATACGCAGGAGACCACTCCGTTGATATTCTTCCTTCATGGTGCCAGTCTGTGTGGACATGACCTGAACAGAGTGTTACGCTATGGAAGTATTGATGCTGCGAAGATGGGACTGATGATTCCTGCACTCATAGTCGCCCCTCAGAATCCTGGTGGTTGGTGGAATCCACATAAACTGAACGAGATACTGGAGTGGATGAAGAAAAATTATGTCTTTGATGAATCGAGAGTCTATGTGCTTGGGATGAGTCTTGGAGGATATGGTACGATTGATTTTGCTGGAACTTATCCCGATAAGATTGCCGCTGCTGTCGCTCTGTGTGGAGGTGCTACTATCAAAGACTATCGCGGACTGGGTGAGTTGCCCTTGTGGATTGTGCATGGTACTGCTGACAGGGCAGTGTCTGTGAAGGAATCGCAGAAGATAGTGACAGGCATGAAGACTTTAGGAATCACCAGTCGTCTACGCTTTGACTGGCTGCCTGGTGCCTCGCATGGTGCTTTGGCTCGTTTCTTCTATACCAGTAAGACCTATGAATGGCTGTTCCAGCATACGCTGAGAGACCCTTGGCGACCTGTCAATACGTCTATTGATATCACGAAGAGCGACCTGTCTAATGCCTATCGTGAGTTTCAACATCGTACCGACCAGTTGGAGAAAGAACTGGACAGTGAGCGGTAATTTTCTTGAACTGTGAGCCATATATCATTTTTTATTATTACCTTTGCACCCCGAAAAAGGTATGGTCTTGATAATGAAAAGAATAGGATTACTTATTTTATGGGGCTTTTGGCTGTGTGGGGTGATGCATGCACAGCTACCTTACCATGTTGTCATGCTGGGCGACTCCAATACCTTTATCGGCGGTGATGCCTGTGACAAGCCTCAAGGATGGAACAAATGGTTTAAGGACTTTGCTAAACCGTTGTCATGCCGTAGTTATGCACGTAGCGGTGCCACATGGACACATACCTCCAATACTGTTCTTGACATGGAGGAAAATATCGGGGTATTGGGTGACAATAATGTTGTCTATAATCAGGCAATGCGTCTGGTGACGGCTGTCTTGACAGGGGAGCAAACGACTCCTGATTTGATATTGATAATGGCAGGCACCAATGACTTATGGTTTGCAGACAAACGACCAGACTGTTTGAAGTTGAGGGCTTCTGAAATTTATAAGCATCCTGTCACGAGCATTTCTTTTTATAAACCTTCAGAACTGACGCAGTTGTCACAATGTGTGTGCTATGACTGTGAACTGTTGAAGGAAGCTTTTCCCAAGGCACGTATTATCCTGATAACACCCCCGCAGAATAATAAGACCGACTTAAATGATCAGCATATCGTTGGTTCCCATATCCAATGGTGTTCTCAAGAGTTGGGACTGGATTTCATTCGTCTGGATGAGGCTTATGAAGTATTCTATGGTCCTGACCTCATCCGTCGCGGATATTCCAAGGACGGGGTGCATACCACACCAAAGGGTGCGAAAGTGTTAGGTAAGTATATTTACGAACAAGTGCAAAAGTTATTGCAACAATAATATAACGACATGGTATTCTCGGATTTGTTTTTTCTCTTTGTATTCCTGCCAGCCTTCCTGCTGTGCTATCTGTTGGCGACATGGATAGATCGCCAGTGGTTGTCGTCAGAAGGCTTACGGAGTAATAAAGCGAAGAACTGGATATTGGTATGCTTCTCTCTCATCTTCTATGCGTGGGGAGAACCTGTCTATGTGTTCCTGATGCTTTTCTGCGTTTTGGTGAACTATTTTGTAGGATTGGGTATTGCCAACATGGAAAAGTATCGGAAGGCGGTGCTGATCATCGGTCTGGTACTTAATATCGCTATCATCGGTACGTTTAAGTATCTTGGTTTTCTGGCCCAATGCTTGTGTGACATAGGTATTCCTGTTGCCGTTCCAAATATTGCCCTGCCTATCGGTATCAGTTTCTATACCTTCCAGTCGATATCCTATTTGATAGACGTCTATCGGAGAGAGTCGCCCGTTCAGCGACGTTTCCCAGACTTGTTACTATATATTTCGATGTTCCCGCAGTTAATAGCCGGACCTATTGTGCGCTATGGAACAGTGGCAGATGAGATACACCATCGTCATGTGAATGCTGCAGACTTTGCCGACGGTATATATCGTTTCCTTATCGGCTTGGGTAAAAAGGTTATCATCGCCAACCAGTTGTCGGAAATCTCCGACCAGTTCCTAGTAAATGGTCTCAATACTCTCACGACGGCAGGTGCATGGATAGGTATTGTCGCCTTTACCCTGCAGATATATTTCGACTTCTCTGGTTATTCTGATATGGCGATAGGACTGGGACGTTGTATGGGATTCCATTTCAATGAGAACTTCCGTCATCCGTATTGTTGTAACTCCATTACAGACTTCTGGCGCCGCTGGCATATCTCATTGGGTAGTTTTTTCCGTGACTATGTCTATATCCCTTTGGGAGGTAACCGTGCCCATCAGGCAGTGAATATCCTTGTGGTATGGTTCCTGACGGGTATGTGGCATGGTGCCAGTTGGAACTTCATCATCTGGGGTGTCTATTTCGGACTGATTGTAATGATAGAGAAATACACACTATTGAAAGTACATGATAAGATTCCAGCCATCTTCCTGCATATTTACAGTATGCTGTTAGTCATTGCAGGATGGGGCATTTTCTATTTCGACAATTTCCAGCAGATGGTGGTATTCTTCCAGGCATTCTTCGGAAATGCTGCATCGGTCTATGACTTTGTGGATGAGAGTGCCTTGCTTGACAACTTCTGGTTGTGGATTGTTGCTCTGTTCTTCTGTCTACCTATCCGTACGACAGTGGCAGAATGGACAGACCGTTTGTTAGGCGACTCTGGTTTCAAGACCATCGTTGTCTATGCTACCCGTATTGTGTTCTCGTTGGCTATATTGATACTCAGTACCGCCTTGTTGGTAGGTGCCACGAATAATGCGTTTATTTACACGAGATTCTAACGTTATGAAGAAAATACTATATTTCCTTTTCATTCTTTTCACTTCCTCAGTGTTTGCTGACAATGTCCGTCAGACCAAGTCGGGCATTATCATTGTGGGCAGTGGTGATAGTGTGCGTGCCTTCGAACCCTTCCGTGGTACTTTGGATGGCGGACAGGGCTATGCAGATGCTGTCAACAAGTATAAGCAGACTTTTGGTGATGCAGTGAACGTTTATTGTATGATTATTCCTACCGCCGTAGCCATTTACTGTCCAGAGGAAGCCAAGGAGTGGACCAAGGACCAGAAGGCTACTGTACGAAATATTTATGCACATCTCTCTAAATCTGTAAAAGTAGTTGACCTCTTCGACACAATGGATGCCCATGCCAAGGAGGATATATATTCTCGTACTGATCACCACTGGGCTCCCCTTGGTGCCTACTATGCTGCCCAGCAGTTTGCAGGACAGGCAGAGGTTCCCTTTGCCGACTTGTCGACTTATGAGAAACATGTTATTCATAATTATGTAGGCACCATGTATCGTTTCTCTCGTGATGCAGCCGTGAAGAATGCCCCAGAGGATTTTGTCTATTATATCCCTAAAGGTGTGGACTATAACACCACATATATTCGCTATACATTAGGTAAGAATCGTAAAGTGGTGAGTGAAAAGGAACCTGAAGAAGGCAATTTCTTCTATGAATATTCTGATGGTAGCAGTGCAGCCTATCTGACCTTCATGCATGGTGATACCAATACCACGAAAGTGAAAACGTCCACGCGCAATGGTCGTCGTCTGTTAATACTTAAAGACAGTTATGGCAATGCCATCCCCGCCTTCCTATTCCACTCCTTTGAGGAGATTCATGTAGTCGACTGTCGTTATTTTACGAAGAATATCGTGCATTACGTGCAGAAGAATGACATTACCGACATCCTCTTTGCCAATAATGCGGGACATGCCTATGCGTCAGTGACCCATCAATCTTATAACCATTACTTAGAGCAATGAAAAACTATATTTATATCGTCATCGTCGCTGTCGTATTCCTTGCCTTTGCCTTGGTCTTCGACACTTTTCCTCGTAGTACGGTGTCTGAGTTGGAGAAGCGCGAACTCGCCACCTTCCCTGAGTTCACATGGGAACGTCTTGTCGACGGCTCGTTCACCAGTGATGTCTCAACATGGTTTAGCGACAGTGAACCTTACCGGGATGTCTTTATGACGATGAGTATGCAGATCAAGGATATTATTGGCATTGCCCCATCAGACGATAATGTGACCTTCCATGCCAGCGATACGCCTCAAGGTGGTACTGATGAGGAAGGAGGAAAACAGGAGGAGCAGAAACCTGATAGTATGACGATTGACGAATATGAGAACCATATCAATGCCGATGAGAATGCGAAGATTGCCAATGCTGGTATCATTATCGTAGG
Source organism: uncultured Prevotellaceae bacterium (assembly GCA_902800585.1). Taxonomy (GTDB): domain Bacteria; phylum Bacteroidota; class Bacteroidia; order Bacteroidales; family Bacteroidaceae; genus Prevotella. Next base: position 21,657 of record CADCEW010000017.1, on the reverse strand, counting down.
CAAAGGTGACAAGGTACGTGCGCTGATGGCTTATGGCGGTGGACCGAATGGTTGCGTAGGTTATGCACAGGCAGCTAATAAATATAAGGAGGTCTTTGGCGATAAAGTGAATATCTATTGCATGGTGATTCCTACTGCTGTTGAGTTCTATTGTCCTGACAAGGCGAAAAGCCGCACCCACCAACAGTTACCTACTATCCGTAATGTCGTGGCGCATCTTGATCCAGGTGTGAAACCTGTGGATGTCTATACCACTTTGGGTAAGCATGCCAATGAGGATATCTACTTGCGTACTGACCACCACTGGTCACCTCTTGGCGGATATTATGCGGCTCAGGAGTTTGCGCGTGTAGCGGGTGTACCTTTTAAAGACCTTTCCCATTATGAGCGTAGGGTAACACATGGCTATGTGGGTAGCATGTATGGCTATTCGAAGGATATTTCCATCAAGAACGCCCCTGAGGACTTTGTCTATTATGTGCCGATGGGCGTAGAGTACACCACTACCTATATCAACTATACCATCAACAAGAACTATCAGGTGACAGGTGAGGGTAAGCCTTTTACGGCTCCTTTCTTTTTTAAGTTCAAGGATGGACATGGTGGTGCCTATTGTACGATGATGGGCGGTGACACCAAACTCACACAAGTGCGTACCTCCACGCATAACGGTCGTCGTGTGATTATCCTCAAGGACAGTTTCGGCAATATGTTGCCAGGCTATCTATTCTTCTCCTTCGAGGAGGTACATGTCATCGACTCTCGTTATTTCACGAAAGATATCATTGCCTATGTGGCAGAAAACAAGATAACAGATATTCTTTTTGCTAATAACATCTTCAAAGCATACAGCAGTCATACTTATGGCTCTTATCTTCGTTTCCTCCATCAGCAGTGGTCACGTCCAGGAGCAGAGCCTGCAAAGGCAAAGAAAGATAGCATCAAACAAAAGGAAACTCCTGCCGTTCCAGAGAAGCAAGAGGTTCCAGAAAAACCTGCTGCCCCTGTTGCTGAAGAGCCTTCGAATACTGATATATCGGAGTGAAAATAGTGTCATTTTGACTTCATCAAGTTTTATCTAAATTGTTAAGAAAAACAAAAAACTACTATATATATAAGGTGTAACCAAAACTTTTCTCTACTTTTGCAGCCCGAAACCTGAAAAGGTGAAATAGTAAAAAGGTAAATTAGCAAGATATGCAAAAGAATTTAGTGATTGTAGAGTCTCCTGCCAAGGCGAAGACCATTGAGAAGTTTTTGGGTAACGACTTCAAGGTCATGTCCAGCTACGGACACATCCGTGACCTGAAGAAAAAGGAAATGAGTATTGACACTGATTCTCTGGAGCCGGAATATGAGATTCCTGAGGAAAAAGAGAAATTGGTAAAAGAACTGAAGTCCAACGCAAAGAAAGCAGAGAAGATATGGCTTGCATCCGATGAAGACCGAGAGGGAGAAGCTATCTCCTGGCATCTTTGTGAGGTATTAGGTTTGGATGAGGAGAAAACCAATCGTATCGTATTCCACGAGATTACCAAGCCTGCCATCCTGGAGGCAATAGAACACCCACGCCATATAGATATGAATCTGGTGAATGCCCAACAGGCTCGTCGTGTACTTGACCGTCTGGTAGGCTTTAAACTTTCACCTGTGTTGTGGCGTAAAGTGAAGCCCGCTTTGTCTGCAGGTCGTGTACAGAGTGTTGCTGTCCGCTTGATTGTAGAGCGTGAGCGTGAAATACAAAACTTTAAGAGTGAGTCTTTCTATAGTGTCAATGGTATTTTTGCCATTACAAATGCTGATGGTTCACAGACAGAGGTAAGGGCCGTGTTAGGTACTCGTTTCAAGACACATGAAGAGGTAGAGCAGTTCTTGGAGAAATGTAAAGAGGCTACTTATACTGTTCAAAGTGTTAGTAAAAAACCGCTGAAGCGCACGCCTGCTCCTCCTTTTACAACATCTACACTCCAACAGGAGGCTGCCCGTAAGTTAGGATTCACTGTCAGTCAGACGATGATGGTGGCACAACACCTGTATGAGAATGGACGCATTACTTATATGCGTACTGACTCTGTCAACCTCTCAGGTCTGTGTATCAATGCCAGCAAGGAGGAAATCAAGAACCTCTATGGGGAAGAATATAGTAAGTCCCGTCAGTATCGCACGAGTTCAAAAGGAGCACAAGAGGCACATGAGGCTATCCGTCCTACCTATATGAATCAAACGGAGATAGAGGGAACCGCACAGGAGAAGAAACTCTACGACCTGATATGGAAACGTACGATAGCCAGTCAGATGGCAGATGCGGAGATTGAGAAAACGACTGTCAACATCGCCGTAAGTGGTACTGATGAGCAGTTCATTGCTCAGGGCGAGGTAGTTAAATTTGACGGTTTCATCAAGGTTTATCGTGAGTCTATTGATGACGAAGAACTGCAAGAGGAAGAGTTAAGTCATATCCTTCCCCCATTGAAGAAAGGACAAGAACTGACGCGCAGAGAGATACAGGCTATAGAACGTTTCAGTCAGGGTCCTGTACGCTATACAGAAGCTTCTCTGGTACATAAACTGGAAGAGTTGGGCATTGGTCGTCCCTCTACCTATGCTCCCACCATCTCCACAATCCAACAACGTGAATATGTACATAAAGGAGATAAAAAGGGCGAGGAGCGTACTTATACCATTGATACACTGAAAGGCAAGCAGATCAAGCAGTCTGTTCGTAAGGAGATGGTTGGCTCTGACAAAGGAAAACTGCTGCCTACCGATATCGGCATCGTTGTCAATGATTTCCTGATGGAGAATTTCAAGGACATCATGGATTATAATTTCACAGCGAAGGTGGAGCGTGACTTCGATAAGATTGCTGAGGGTGGTGAGAAATGGACAACCATGATGAAGCATTTCTACAAGAGTTTTGATCCTAATGTGGAGAAGACCATGAATGCCCGTCAGGAGCATAAGGCTGGAGAGCGACAGATTGGTATAGACCCCAAGAGTGGCCGACCAGTATTTGTCAAGATTGGTCGTTTTGGTCCTGTGGTACAGATAGGTTCTGCTGAAGACAACGAGAAACCACAGTTTGCCCAACTGCCCAGTGATAAGAGTATGGAGACACTGACCATGGAGGAGGCGATGGAATTGTTTAAACTTCCTCGTACTATTGGAGACCTTGAGGGCAGTCCTGTTACTATTGGTACTGGTCGTTTCGGTCCTTATATCCTTCATCAGAAGAAATACACTTCTTTACCTAAGGATACCGATCCGATGACCATCACACTTGAAGAGGCTATCGCCCTCATCCAGGAGAAACGTCAGCAGGAAGAGAAACGCCATCTGAAGACTTTTGAAGAAGATGCTAAGTTGGAAGTGATCAATGGACGTTATGGTCCCTATATCGCTTATGACGGAAAGAATTTCCGTTTGCCCAAGAACATGCATCAACGTGCAGCCGAACTGACCTATGATGAGTGTATGAAGATTGTCAATTCTTCAGCCAAGAAAAGATGAGACGTATTATCCTCATAGGCTATATGGGCTCTGGTAAGACTACCATCGGTCATTCTCTCTCTAAAGAGACGGGTATGATGTTCTATGATATGGACTGGTATATTGAGAGTCGTATGCGTAAGACTGTCGCTCAGATTTTTGCCGAGCGTGGCGAAGAAGGCTTTCGCAAAATAGAATATAATATGCTTCATGAGGTTGCCGAATTTGAGGATGTCATTATCAGTTGTGGAGGCGGTACACCCTGTTTCTTCGACAATATGGATTATCTGAACCAACAAGGAGACGTCGTCTATCTGAAAGCCACTCCTGAAGTACTTTACCGCCATTTGTTGATGGGTAAGGTGGAACGACCGTTATTAAAAGGCAAGAGTCCGGAAGAACTGATTGCTTATATCACAGAGCAGCTCAACAAGCGTGAGGAGTTCTATAACAAAGCACGTTATACGTTGGACGTCAGTCTCATGGACGACTATGATAAAATAAAAAATAGCGTAGGCTCTCTACGCACCTTATTAAACCTATAACTACAAAGATGAAGAAATGGACCATAGAGGATTCGAAAGAACTCTACAACATTAATGGCTGGGGAACCAGTTATTTTGGCATCAATGAAAAGGGTAATGTCTATGTCACCCCTTGTAAGGATGGCACAGAAATTGATATCCGCGAGGTGATGGACGAACTGTCGCTGCGTGATGTCCAGTCGCCTGTCCTTCTGCGTTTCCCCGACATCCTCGATAATCGTATCGAGAAGACGTGGAGTTGTTTTAAAAAGGCATCCAAGGAATATGACTATAAAGGCGAGAACTATGTCGTCTACCCCATCAAGGTAAATCAGATGCAGCCTGTCGTTGAGGAGATTATCTCTCACGGACGTAAGTTCAACCTTGGACTGGAGGCAGGTTCGAAGCCAGAGTTACATGCTGTCATCGCCATGCAGTGCCAGAGCGATTCTATCATCATCTGTAATGGTTATAAGGACCAGAGTTATATAGAACTTGCGCTACTCGCCCAGAAGATGGGTAAACAGATTTTCATCGTCGTGGAGAAGATGAATGAGTTGGAGATTATCGCTAAGGTTGCCAAGAAACTGAATGTGCGTCCCAATATCGGTATCCGTATCAAACTCGCTTCCAGTGGCAGTGGCAAATGGGAAGAGAGTGGCGGTGACGCTTCGAAGTTCGGCTTGACGAGTGCAGAACTGTTGGAGGCTTTAGAAATGCTGGACAAGAAAGACATGCGTGACTGTCTGCGCCTGATACATTTCCATATTGGTTCACAGATTACGAAGATACGTCGTATCCAAACAGCACTGAGGGAGGCTTCTCAGTTCTATATCCAGTTACACAAGATGGGCTATAACGTCGACTTTGTAGACTGCGGTGGTGGCTTGGGTGTTGACTATGATGGTACACGCTCTCCTTCCAGTGAGAGTTCTGTCAACTATTCTATCCAAGAGTATGTCAATGACTGTATCTATACCTTTGTGGATGCCGCTAACAAAAACGAGCTGCCTCATCCCAATATCATCACAGAAAGCGGACGTTCTTTGGCGGCTCATCATTCTGTATTGGTTATCGATGTGCTGGAAACGGCCTCTCTTCCTGAGATGCCAGAGGAGTTCGAACCTGATGAGAACAGTCATCAGTTGGTAAAGGACCTCTATGAGATATGGGATAACCTGTCTCCTCGTAATGTGTTGGAAGACTGGCATGACGCTGAACAAATCCGTGAGGAGGTGCTTGACCTCTTTGCACATGGTATCGTAGATCTGAAGACACGTGCGGAGATTGAGGCCATGTACTGGAGTGTATGCCATGAGATTAATGCGTTAGCCAAGAATCTCAAACATATCCCTGAGGAGTTGATGAACATCGACAAGTTGTTGGCAGATAAGTATTTCTGCAACTTCTCGCTGTTCCAGAGTCTTAGCGACTCCTGGGCCATTGACCAGATGTTCCCCATCGTTCCCCTGCAGCGTCTTGATGAACGACCCACTCGCAATGCAACCCTACAGGATATCACCTGTGACTCTGATGGCAAGATTGCCAATTTTGTGACCAACCGCAATAACTCGCATTCACTGCCTGTCCATCCGCTGAAGAAGAATGAGCCTTATTACCTCGGTGTATTCCTGGTAGGTGCCTATCAGGAGATCTTAGGTGATATGCATAACCTCTTTGGTGATACCACCGCTGTGCATATCTCTGTCAAGGACAAAGGCTATCATATCGACCAGATCATCGATGGCGAGACAGTGGCAGAGGTTTTGGAATATGTACAATATGCTCCAAAGAAACTGGTGCGCCAATTAGAGATATGGGTAGCAAAGAGCGTTAAGCAAGGTAAGATTTCATTGGAAGAGGGTAAGGAATTCCTTTCCAACTACCGCAGCGGACTGTATGGCTATACTTATTTGGAGTAAACTATAAAGCTTAAAGTTTAAAGTTTAAAGAAGATAAAGCATTTAAAACTATGAACAAGAAACTATCCTATTTCGCATTACTGACCATCGTCCTGATGGCGATGACTGGTTGTAAGACACAACAGCAAGTAGCCACATCAACACTGTCTATTGAGTCTCCACAGCCTACCCTCACCTATGCGCAGGCTGTCGATTGGACGAAGGCGCGTATTACACCCCTTATCAATAAGTATCTTTCTACATCGTCGAATAAACTTGACCCAGATGAGATGCGTCTGTTGTTCAAACCGATTGGTTACGATGGCGGTTCTAATACTGTTGATTATCGCGATGCAGAAAGAGTCCTTGTCGATACGCTCTATGGTGAGATGCTGAAACGTGCCGTTGATGCTGGCAAAACAAGTATCGTGATTTTCACAGGACCTTCAGCAAGTGGTAAGAGTACTGCTGCTAAGACGATGGACCTCTCGAATACAGGAGTCGTCTATGACGCAGCTTTCAATACTTACAAGAAACTGGCTGCTGCCATCAATCGTGCGAAGAAGGCAGGTATGACGGACATCAAGGTTATAGCTGTCTATAACACCATCCGCAACTGTTTCAAGAACTCTGTTGACAGAGGCAAGACCAGCAAGCGTTTTATTCATATCCCTTATATGATTGAGTCGTATGGGAATAATGTGCATAAGATGGAACTGCTCCAACAGAACTTCCCCGATGTGGAGTTTATTTGTTTTGACAAGAGTGACAATGTCAATGCCAAACGCGTCAGCATGGATGACGCCTGCAAATGGAACTTCAACGTCAGTCAGGACGATATCGAATACTTATTTAAAGTGATGCTCGATGAAATTGACAAAAGAGATCTTACACCACATCAGCTTACCTATGTCGCGGGAGACATACTATCAATTGAGGGATTGTCAGATTCCAATAAAGCTCTGGCCAAAGAGATTGATAGAAGAATACGTGAGATGGCAAGATAAAATCATCACAGAAGCATGGGAAAAGTCTTCCCTTGGCGTGGAGGAATTATAGTATTGTTATGAAAGAGAAACTGACGATAGTAAAAGTGGGAGGGGCTGTAGTCGAGGACGAACTGCAGCTTTCTCAATTGCTGAAGGATTTTGGTGCTATCGAGGGACGTAAGGTGCTCGTTCATGGTGGAGGTCGTAAGGCAACGAAGATGGCAGAGCGTCTGGGTATTGAGACGAAGATGGTGAATGGTCGACGTATCACGGATGCTGCTATGCTGGAGGTTGTCACGATGGTCTATGGAGGACTGGTCAACAAATACTTAGTAGCACAATTGCAGGCCAATGGTATTAATGCTCTTGGACTCACTGGTGCTGATGCCAATGTCATCTTGTCCCACAAACGCCCTTTGAAGGATGGTATCGATTACGGCTTCGTTGGTGATGTGGACTATGTCGCACACCAGATATTAGCCCATCTCATCGAGGCTGGTATTATCCCTGTTATGGCTCCTTTAACACATGACGCTGAGGGACATATCCTTAACACCAATGCCGATACGATTGCCAGTGAGACAGCAAAAGCCCTTGCCAACAGCTATGATGTCACACTGATTTTCTCTTTTGAGAAGAAAGGTGTACTCAGCAATCCTGATGATGATGACAGCGTGATACCTGTCATTACCAAAGAAGACTTTGAACGCTATAAAGCAGACGGCACTATTTCTGGTGGTATGCTGCCAAAGATAGAGAATGCCCTGAAAGCCGTTGAGGCTGGTGTCTCACGAGTCATCATCACCCTTGCAACTGCTATTGACGGCAAACATGGTACAGTGATTGAATGAAATGATTAGTTTCCATCATGACATCCTACCACTGAAAGATAAACTTTTCAGACTTGCCCTCCGCATCACACTTAATCCTGCGGAGGCAGAGGATGTAGTACAGGAAACAATGATGAAAGTATGGAACCGGCGTAATAGTTGGGATACCATAGATAATATCGAAACTTTTTGCCTGACTATCTGTCGAAACCTTTCACTTGACAAGATGCGACTGATGGGTAACCATGCGCTCTCGTTGGATGCGGAAACGGAGCCGACTGACTATAGCCATCATTCGAATCCAGAGGAACAAGTGATGCAACGCGATCGTATACAACTGGTGCGACAACTCATCAACCAGTTGCCTGAGAAGCAGCGCAGTTGTATGCAACTGAGAGATATCGAAGGGAAGAGTTATAAAGATATAGCTACCATCCTCAATATCACGGAAGAACAGGTGAAAATCAATATCTTCCGAGCGCGTCAGACTATTCGAGAACAGTTCAAGAAAGCAGATACCTAAAAAATTATTTCATTTTTCTGTAACTTTTCTTTTAATCATTCGTCTTTTATTATAGAGGACAAAAAATACCTCCAGTGAAATAATGGATTATAAGTACATTGAACAACTCTTGGAACGCTACTGGGCAGCAGAGACCTCCCTTGAAGAAGAGGGTATCCTGCGCGCTTTCTTCAGTCAGAAGGAGATACCTGCTGAACTGGAACAGTATCGTACCCTCTTTGTCTATGAGGCAACAGAGAAAGAGAGTCAGGTGTTGGGGGACGATTTTGACGAACGTATCCTTGCCATGATAGAAGAGGAGCCGCATGCTGTCAAGGCTCGTGAGATTCCCTTTAAGGTACGTCTCATGCCACTCTTCAAGGCTGCCGCTATCGTTGCCATTATTCTCACTATTGGTGGTGCATTACAGCGTCCTTGGGATGCCAGTTGGAACGATTCTGTCGAGGTCGCATCCTACACGCTCCCTGTGGATTCTGCAGATGTCACTCCTATCCAGGCAGAGAATATCACGGATAGTCCTGTTGATACTGCCAAGGTCATACCTGTCGAGGTAGCCAAGGATTAAAAGGAATTTTCTATGCTTTCTCTATAGTAATATCATGTTTAGTTAAAACAATCAATGAAACTGTGAAGTTTCTGTTCTCTCAAATTTTTCATAACATACTAACGAAAGATGGGCTGCCAGTCATTGCTTGACGAGCAGCCCATCGAACTTTTATCAAAACAAATAAAGTTTTAAAAACACCTCCTTTTTAAAATTTTATAGGGTTTCAGTTTGGGCTGAACAACCTTGTACCTATGGCTGAAAGACCTTGCAGCTGCAGATGAAAGATCGTGCACCTGTAGGTGCAAGAACGTAAGAAGGCAACTTACTCCTCAAAAGTGTCGTTCGAAAACCCAGAAACAATGGGTATCAATCCTTTCAACTTCTTCATAACTGACCCTCGGTCGAATCCTTTGCCAAACAAATAGGAGGCATTGTTATGTTTTGGCTCCACTTCAATTTGTTTTGCATTAATTTGGTAGATTGTGATTTTTGTCGTACCTTCGCAGGCAAAATAAACGTTTAGAAGAAAAGATGGCATTAAAATGTGGTATTGTGGGACTTCCCAACGTGGGTAAGTCCACTTTGTTTAACTGTCTGTCGAGTGCGAAGGCACAGGCAGCCAATTTCCCTTTCTGTACGATAGAACCCAATGTTGGTGTGATTACTGTTCCTGACGAGCGACTGACGAAACTCGCAGAGATCGTTCATCCAGGACGTATCGTTCCAGCAACATGTGAGATTGTGGATATCGCCGGACTCGTTAAAGGAGCCTCGAAAGGTGAGGGCTTGGGAAACAAGTTCTTGGGAAATATCCGTGAGACAGATGCCATCATCCATGTATTGCGTTGCTTTGAGGATGATAATATCACGCATGTTGACGGCACTATAGACCCTATCCGCGACAAGGAGATTATCGACACGGAGTTGCAACTGAAAGACTTAGAGACTATCGAGAGTCGTCTTGCCAAGACAGAAAAGGCTGCTGCCGCAGGTAATAAAGATGCCAAGTTGAAAGTATCCGTGTTGAAAGCCTATAAGGATGTTCTCGATCAAGGTAAGAACGCCCGTATCGTGGAGTTTGAGAGTAAGGATGAACAAGACTGTGCCCGCAATCTCTTCCTGTTGACAGCCAAGCCAGTGCTGTATGTCTGTAATGTCAGTGAGGCGGATGCGAAGTCAGGTAATGCTTTCACACAGAAGGTGGAGGCATTAGCCAAAGAGGAAGGTGCCGAAGCAATGATTATTGCTGCCAAGACAGAAGAGGATATCGCTGAGTTGGAGAGTTACGAGGATAAACTGATGTTCTTGGAGGAGTTAGGCTTGGAAGAGAGTGGTGTTAACCGTCTCATCAAGAAAGCCTACTCGCTGTTGAACCTCGAGACCTTCATCACCGCTGGTGAGATGGAGGTGAAGGCTTGGACGTATCATAAAGGTTGGAAGGCTCCTCAGTGTGCTGGTGTCATCCATACAGATTTCGAAAAAGGCTTTATCCGCGCAGAAGTCATCAAGTATGACGACTATATCCAGTATGGCTCTGAGGCTGCTGTTCGTGAGGCAGGCAAGATGGGTATTGAGGGTAAGGACTATGTAGTGCAGGATGGTGACATCATGCACTTTAGGTTTAATGTTTAGTTTTTCTAGACTATCTAGTATTTCTAGACGATGATAAGTACTCTATTATATATCACTTGGAATCCGAGTATCGGAATAGGTCCTCTTCGCTGGTATGGACTCTGCTGGCTGATTGGTTTTGCTTTGGCTTACTTTCTGGTACGCCGACTCTATCGCGAGCAGAAAATCAAGGACGAGTTGTTTGAACCCCTTTTCTTTTATTGTTTCTTTGGAATCCTGATAGGAGCTCGACTGGGACATTGTATCTTCTATGAGGCAGACTATTTCCTGACCAGTGGTAAAGGCATTCTTGAGATGTTCCTGCCTATCCGTTTCTTGGCAGAAGGTGGATGGAAATACACAGGCTATGAGGGACTCGCTTCGCATGGTGGTACCTTGGGATTGATAATTGCCCTCTGGCTCTATGTCAAGAAGACGAAGCTTGGCATCTGGACTGTACTCGATAATATTGCTATTGCCACAGGTTCGATGGCATGCTGTATCCGCTTGGGTAACCTCATGAACTCAGAGATTATCGGTAAGGTAACAGATGTTCCTTGGGCGTTTATCTTTGAACGTGTCGATATGATGCCTCGCCATCCGGGACAACTCTATGAGGCCATTGCTTATGCTGTCCTCTTTGGTATCATGTGGTGGCTGCATAAGAAGATGCCCCAAAGGATCGGTACTGGCTGGTATTTCGGCTTCTGCCTCACTTATATCTTCACTTTCCGTTTCTTTATCGAATACACAAAGGAACTTCAGGAAGCCTTTGAAGCCAGCCTTCCACTTGACATGGGACAGATTCTCTCCATCCCATTCATCATTCTTGGCATTATTTGTATGCTAAAGGCAAAGACCTCTAAACGCTAAAACAGGAGAGATCTTATTATTCTTTCTTCATCAGCAGAGAGAAAAGTTCCTTCATACCCTCACTGGCTCCCTTCTGTATCTGTTGGACATTACTGCCTGCGGAGATGGGATTGGGGTCGATGAGGTAGACAGGGACACCAGGACGGACATAATGGATGAGACCTGCAGCTGGATAGACTGCCAATGATGTACCAATGATAATGAAGATATCTGCCTCTTGAGCCTCAGCGGCAGCAGCGCTAATCATCGGCACAGCCTCACCAAAGAACACGATGAAAGGACGGAGTAGGGAACCATCACCAGCTTTTGTGCCAGGCTCCACCTCACAATTCTCTGGAGTCAGCAGGATTTGATAACGTGGATCGTCGACATCACGACTGGAACAAACCTTCATCAGTTCACCATGCAGGTGGATAACTTTCGAAGAGCCTGCCATCTCATGGAGGTTATCGACATTCTGAGTGACGACAGTCACATCATACTGTTCCTCCAGTTTTGCTACGAGTTTGTGTCCCTCGTTGGGCTGAGTGCCCACACACTTCTTACGCAGCATATTATAAAAGTTTGTCACTAAAGTAGGATCAGCCTCCCATCCCTCATGGGTTGCTACCTTCGATACAGGATAATTCTCCCACAAACCATCAGCATCACGGAAAGTCTTCAGTCCACTCTCTACTGACATACCAGCACCAGTCAATACTACAATCTTCTTCATAATCTTAGTTTTTTAGTTTCCTGTTGCAAAAATAGAAAATAATTCTCATATTCTCATTCTTTTTTCGTATTTTTGTACCCACATGGAATTAGGTTTCAAGAAAAAGATTGCCCTCGAGCTGGCGAGACTTATCAGTAACAACATACGCAAGGAGCATCCTCTCAGACAATTGTTCTGGGAGTGTACGCTGCGTTGTAATGTGAGTTGTCGTCATTGCGGCAGTGACTGTAGGAAACTGTCGGAAGTGAAGGATATGCCTCGTGAGGATTTCTTCCGCGTCCTTGACAGTATCGCTAAAAAGACAGATCCGCATAAAGTCTTTGTGACAATAACAGGAGGAGAGCCTTTGTTGCGAGACGACTTGGAAGTCTGCGGAAAAGAAATTTTCGAGAGAGGCTTCCCTTGGGGCATGGTAACCAACGGTCTTGTCCTTACTCCAGAGCGTTTCGAATCACTGCGTCTGGCAGGTATGCATAGTATTACTGTCAGTATGGACGGATTGGAAGAAAACCATAACTGGATGCGACGACATCCGCAGAGTTTCCAAAAAGTCGACGAAGTGTTGGATCTCTTCGTCCAACATCCGCAGATTGCCTCTGATGTAGTGACATGTGTCAACCAGCGTAACTACGAACAGTTGCCAGCTATGCGCGACTATCTCATCAGCAAAGGTATCGGTTATTGGCGTATCTACTCCATCTTCCCTGTGGGACGTGCCGCCCATGATCCGATGATGCAGATCAGCCATGAACAGTATCGAGGGATGCTCGACTTCATCCGACAGACACGCAATGAAGGAAAGATTAATGCCTCTTATGGTTGTGAGGGTTTCCTCGGACGCTATGAAGGTGAGGTACGAGAGATGTTCTTCGACTGTCAGGCAGGTGTGACAGTAGGTTCTGTCATGGCAGACGGCTCCATCGCTGCCTGTGCCAGTATCCGTGCTGACTATAATCAGGGAAATATCTATGAGGATGACTTCATGGAGGTATGGGAGAAACGTTATGCACCCTATCGGAATCGTGAGTGGATGCGTAAAGGCGACTGTAAGGACTGCCGTTATTGGCGTTATTGCAGGGGTAATGGTATGCACTTGAGAGATGCCGATGGAAACCTCATCCTTTGCCATCTCCAACGTATCCGAGAAGCCGATAAGATGGTTAAATAATCTTTATTTCAGAATTTATTCAATTATAACTACTAATTTTGCAGTCGAATTATAAAACGTCCTATTATGATGAAGAAAATTCGTAATACCGTTAACGTTGTTCTCTCTGCCATCATCGTGGCATTGGGTTTCGGTTCTTGTGGTGTGTCGCAAAAGACTTATAATGAAGCACAACAGGAAATAGAGAGGCTTAAAGCGGAGAATGCCTCTTTGTATCAAGAAGTCCGGAATCTGCAACAGCAGCAGGAAAGTCTTGTGAAAGAATACCAGAAGCGCATGGAAGAGCGCAAAGTGGTGTATGGTCCACGTCCTACGGGGTATAATGAGAACATCAATAAATAAAGGCAATCAAACTAAACAAAATAAATAGAGAAAGAATGGATCGAGTAAGTTATGCTCTGGGCTTGGGCATTGGTCGCCAACTGGCACAGATGGGAGCCACAGAGTTGAATATTGATGATTTTGCCGCAGCCATCAAAGACGTGATAGCAGGCAATGAGTTGAAGGTGTCTAATCGTGATGCCCAACAAATTGTGCAGGACTATTTTGCCGCACAGGAAGAGAAAATCAATAAGCAACGTGCCGAGCAAGGTAAGGTACATAAGGAAGCAGGTGAGAAATACCTCGCTGAGAACGCCAAGAAGGATGGTGTTATCACTTTGCCTAGCGGACTACAATATCAGGTATTGAAGGAAGGTAATGGAAAGAAACCTACAGCGAAGGACTCTGTGAAGTGTCATTATGAGGGATTCCTTATTGACGGCACAGTCTTTGACAGCAGTGTTCAGCGTGGCGAGCCTGCAGTTTTCGGACTTCAGCAAGTGATAGCCGGATGGACCGAAGGCTTGCAATTGATGCAGGAAGGTGCCAAATACCGTTTCTTCATCCCTTATCGTCTTGCTTATGGTGAAGGTGGAGCAGGTGGTTCTATTCCTCCCTTTGCTGCACTGATTTTTGATGTGGAGTTGATTAAGGTGATGTAAGGCATTATCGGAATAACGAAGGATATTAATCATTCAAACAATAAAAACAAAAATGAGAAAGTTTACATTTGCTGCACTTGCAGCAGTAGCCACAGTGACATTCTTCTCTTGTGGCGCAGGCACTCCCAAGGCAAACTTGAAGAGTGACATTGACTCGGTTAGTTATGTAGTCGGTATGGCTCAGACTCAAGGTCTGAAAGATTATCTGGTAACTCGTCTTGGCGTTGACACAGCCTATATGGATGAGTTTATCAAGGGTCTTAACGAAGGGGTCAACGCTGGTGACGACAAGAAGAAGGCTGCTTACTATGCAGGTATTCAGATTGGTCAGCAGATTTCCAATCAGATGGTGAAGGGTATCAACCGTGAATTGTTTGGTAATGATTCTACCAAGACAATCTCTTTGAAGAATTTCATGGCAGGCTTTATCAGTGGAACTACTGGCAAGGGCGCTCTGATGAGTATGGATTCTGCCCAGTTATATGCTCATTCTTTGATGGAGACTATTAAGGCAAGGACAATGCAGAATGAGTACGGTCCCAACAAGGTTGCTGGTGAGAAATTCCTTGCCGAGAATGCTAAGAAAGAAGGTGTGAAGACACTAGAGGGTGGCGTTCAGTATAAAGTCATCAAGGAAGGCTCTGGTGCCATTCCTGCCGATACGTCTATCGTAAAGGTACAATACGAAGGCAGAACAATTGATGGTAAGGTTTTCGATAGTTCCTATCAGCGTAAAGAGCCTGCCGAGTTCCGTTGCAACCAGGTTATCAAGGGTTGGACAGAGGTGCTCACCCACATGCCTGCCGGTTCTGTATGGGAGGTATATATCCCTCAGGATAAGGCTTATGGTGCTCGTCAGCAAGGCGATGACATTAAACCTTTCTCTGTGTTGATCTTCAAGATTGAATTGTTAGAAGTAAATCCTAAGAGGAAGTAATCAGCGATGAGAAGACTTATCATAGTAGCACTCGCCCTCATGGCGGGTGCTACTTTCGTCAAAGCACAAGAATTGAAGACCAAGACTGACACGTTGAGCTACTACATGGGTATGGTGCAGTCACAAGGACTGCTCAACTTCCTGAAGCAGTTCAACAAAGACGTCTATGGCGAGGAAGAAGGTATTGATATGGAACTCTTCATGAAGGCCTTCAATAGTGGTGTCTCAGGAGAGGGCGCCCTTGTCACTCCTGAGGCTGCAAACGAGAAACTGTCAACACTGGTAAAGGAAATCAAGGAGGCAACGACCATGAAGAAATATGGTGCCAACAAGAAGGCTGGTGAGGATTTCATGAAAGAAAACGCTAAGAAGAAAGGAGTCGTTACGACAGCAAGTGGTCTACAGTATCGTATCATCACAAAAGGCAAAGGCTCCATTCCTACTGCTACCCAGAAAGTGAAGGTACATTATGAAGGACGTACTCTTGATGGCAAAATTTTCGATAGTTCCTATAAGCGTGGGGAGCCTACTGAGTTCCGTTGTAACCAAGTCATCAAGGGATGGACTGAGGCATTAACCCTTATGCCTGTTGGTTCTGTCTGGGAAGTTTATATCCCACAAGAACTGGCCTATGGTGAGCGGCAGGCTGGAGACGACATCAAGCCATTCTCGATGTTAATCTTCAAGATTGAACTTTTGGATATCGTTAAAGACTAAAAAAAAAGGGAGCAGAACAAAATTCTGCTCTTTTTGTTTAAAATATTGCAATTTTCTTTGCAAAAGGTTGCTTATTTCGATTAAATTGCCTACTTTTGCTTACAAATTGTAAACATTAGTCAGTTTATTACTAAAATGGCAACAACAGAAAAAATAGACAATCTTGACAAGAAAATTCTGAACATCCTGTCAAAGAATGCACGCATCCCTTTCAAGGATGTCGCAGCAGAGTGTAACGTTTCTCGTGCAGCTATCCATCAGCGTGTACAGCATCTGATAGAGGCAAACGTCATCATGGGCAGCGGCTTCGATGTCAACCCCAAGAGTCTGGGTTACAGCACTTGTACTTATGTGGGTATTACGTTGGAACGCGGCTCTATGTACAAAGACGTCGTAGAATGCTTGCAACATATTCCGGAAGTAGTAGAGTGCCATTTCACTACTGGTCCCTATACCATGTTAGTGAAACTCTATGCTCGCGATAATGAGCAGTTGATGCACTTGTTGAATGGTCGCCTGCAGGATATCCCAGGCGTGGTAGCTACGGAGACACTTATCTCTCTTGAACAGAGTATCAAGCGCGAAATTCCCGTTACTGTTGAATAACTTATGAATCGTTATGATTGGCAGTCGCAACTTGCCGAGAAGGTGTATGCGACATTCCCTGAATCGTCTCCAAGACCTGTCATTGGCATTACAGGCAATTACGGCGACTTGACTTGCAAACTTGCAGAGGGTTATTATAAGTCTGTGCTAAAGGCAGGAGGTATTCCTATTATCATCCCTCCTCTTGCTGATACAGATGCCATCATTAATACATTAGATATTATTGATGGACTGATACTCAGTGGTGGTGGTGACTATGACCCTCGTTATGCAAATGAGGAGCCTGATCCAAAATTAGGAGAGATTAATGAGGAACGTGATCTTCCAGAACTCTTTATCACCCGTCTTGCCTATAACCGACAGATACCAATCTTGGGTATCTGCAGGGGTATACAGACCCTTGCGATGGCGTTAGGAGGAAAGGTGAAGCAGGATATCACGGATATCGCTACCCTCAACCATTCACAGAAGGAAGAGCGTAACGTACCCACTCATAACGTCATCATCGAAAAAGACTCTATTCTCTCTCAACTCTACAAGTTAACCGATAAAAACGCCACGCTTAAAGTGAATTCCTTTCATCATCAGGCAGTCTGTGACTGTGGTGATAAGTTTCGCGTTGTAGCAAAGTCGGAAGACGGCATCGTCGAGGCAATAGAGAGCCGTGAGTTTAAGAGCATTATTGGAGTCCAATGGCATCCCGAATGCCTTGATGACGGACTACCTCTCTTTGAGTGGCTTACTCGTGAGGCCAAAAGTTATCATGATGCCTGTGAGTTACACCACGAAATCGTAACCCTTGACAGTCATTGTGACACACCGATGTTCTTCCCGCAAGGTGTTGACTTTGGTAGTCGTGACGAGAAACTGCTTGTCGACCTGCATAAGATGACGGAAGGTCATCAGGATGCAACCATCATGGTGGCATACCTTCCTCAGTCGCTTGCTGACAGTCAGCCTAAAGGTTGTCGCAAGTTTGCCGATGATATCTTTGATAAGATAGAAGAGATTGTCAGTCAGCATCAAGAGCATATTGCCATTGCCAAAGACTATGTGGAACTTGTTTTCCATAAGGAAACAGGACGGAAGAGTATCATGCTGGGCATTGAGAATGGTATAGCCCTGGAAGGTGACTTGAAGAACTTGAAGCACTTTGCCGACAGGGGCATTGTCTATATGACCCTCTGTCATAATGGCGACAATGATATCTGTGACTCTGCCAAAGGTAGTAATACGCATAATGGTGTCAGTGACTTTGGCAAGAAGGTCATCCGTAAGATGAACAAGTTGGGTATCATGGTCGACCTTAGTCATGCCAGCGAGAAGAGTTTCTATGATGCCTTGGAAATCAGTAAACAACCTATAGTGTGTAGCCATAGCAGTTGCCGTGCCCTTTGCGACCATCCCCGTAACCTCACTGATGATCAGATGCGTGCACTTGCCAAGAATGGCGGTGTGATGCAAATCACACTCTATTCAGGTTTTCTGCGCAGTGACGGCGAGGCAACGATAGAGGACGCAATAGCACACCTTGAGCATGCCATTGAGGTAATGGGTATCGACCATGTCGGCATCGGTACAGATTTCGATGGAGATGGAGGTATCCGTGGACTTGCCAACTCTTCTGAGTTACTGAATCTCACCCGCCAACTGATGTCACGTGGTTATTCTGACGATGACATTCACAAGATATGGGGAGGCAACTTCCTACATTTGATGACGAAGATACAACTCAACAGATAGCAAGCCTATGATTTCCTACCAAGCAGAGAACATCCGTTTTCCGAATATCAAGCGTCGGGAGATTACTTCATGGATCCGCCGTGTGGCAGCCTCTTATGGCAAGAAGGTAGGAGAAGTAGGTTATCTCTTTTGTGATGACGAGCATATCTTGGAAGTCAACCGTCAATATTTAGGTCACGACTACTATACTGACATCATCACTTTCGACTACAACGAGGGCAATGTCATCAATGGCGATCTTGTCATCTCCCTTGATACTGTACGCTCCAATGCCGACCTCTTTCACAAAGACTACGACGAAGAACTACATCGTGTCATCATTCACGGCATCCTCCATCTTTGTGGCATCAACGACAAAGGTCCTGGCGAGCGTGAGATCATGGAGGCAGCAGAGAACAAGGCTCTCGCTATAAGATGACTCTTTAGTACTAATGGGAAAAGAAATCTTTCAACGGGCAGAGGCATTGCTGGGTACTGAGGCGTTGGAGCGCATTGGTAAGCAGCGTGTCATCATCTTCGGAACAGGTGGCGTGGGCTCTTGGTGTGCCGAGGCATTGGTGCGTACAGGTGTTTGTCAGATGACTATCGTGGATTTCGACTGTGTGGATGTGACGAATATCAACAGACAGCTGATGGCGACGACACAGACGGTAGGACAGCCGAAGGTGGAGGTGCTGCGTGAGCGACTGCTTGCCATCAATCCTGAGGCAGAGATCACAGCCTTGCAAAAGACTTTCACGGAGGAGACGGCTGACGAGTTTAATTTAGATAATTACGACTATATCATCGATGCTATCGATTCGTTGAAGGACAAGGCACTGCTGATCCTGAAGTCTTGTGAGACCGAGGCGAGACTCTTCTCGTCCATGGGTGCTGCCTTGAAACTCGACCCTACGAAGATACAGGTGGCTGAGTTCTGGAAAGTAAAGGGTGATCCACTTGCCCGTGCTCTCCGCAACCGTTTTAGGAAAGCGAAGCAAAAACCTCAACGGAAATTCCAGTGTGTGTATAGCGAAGAATCGCCATTGATAGTCGAAGGTCAAGAGTCAGTAGTAAAAGGGTCTTTGGTTCATATCACTGCGACCTTTGGCATGACGCTTGCAGGTCTTGTAGTACAGGATATTAAGCGACTGGTCTTATTGTTATTGGTGATGGTGACAATGGGAGTTTATGCACAGAATAATAATCAGAAGCGACAGGATATTGATTTGGACAGTCCTACCTTTGTGCCGACAGTGAAAGTGGGTAAAGTGTTGGAGAACGGTGACAGCATCCAATATATGGAGATGAACAATGTCTATGTCTATCCACCCATCACCTTCAGCAGCAAGAAACAGCAACAGGCATACAACCGGTTGGTAAAAAATGTGAAGATTGTATTACCTATTGCCAAGGAAGCACGTGCCATCATGATGGAGACAGCGGAATATTTAGAGACGTTGCCTGACAAGAAGACAAAGGAAGCTCATATGAAACGCGTGGAGAAAAGTATCATGAAAGAGTACAAGCCCCGTATGAAGAAACTCACCTTCTCACAAGGCAAGCTACTCATTAAACTCATCTACAGGGAGAGTAATTCTTCTGGCTACGAACTGATACAAGCTTTCTTAGGACCTGTCCGTGCTGGTTTCTATCAGGCCTTTGCCTGGGCTTTCGGTGCCAGCCTGAAAAAGAAATATGACCCTGAAGGCATTGACCGTCTCACAGAACGTGTCGTTCTGATGGTAGAGGCTGGTCAGATATAACCCTTTAGTCTTCCGCCAACGCGAAGTCAAGTTGTCGTTTCTCGATATTCGCCCGTGCCACCTTGATACGGATGGAGTCTCCCAACTGGTATTTATGATGATGGCGACGCCCTACGAGGCAGTAGTTTTTCTCGTCGAAGTCGTAGTAGTCATCGTCAAGGTCATGCATCGGTACCATACCTTCGCAGTGGTTCTCGTCCACTTCACAATAGATACCGTAAGACTGGATGCCGCTGATATGGGCATCGTAGGTCTCTCCGACTTTGTCAGCCATGAACTCCACCATCTTGTATTTGATGCTGTCACGCTCTGCTTGTTGTGCCACCGTCTCCATATCGGAACAGTGTTCACAGAGTTCCTCGTATTTCTCCTGATTAGCAGAGCGCGCCCCGTCCTGATATTTCGTCAACAGACGATGTACCATCGTATCGGGATAGCGACGGATAGGTGAGGTGAAATGAGTGTAGTAGTCAAAGGCGAGTCCATAGTGCCCGATATTATGGGTAGAATATTTCGCCTTCATCATGGCACGGAGTGCAACGGTTTCTATCAGTTTTTGTTCTTTCTTACCCTGACAATCATCCATCAGACTGTTGAGACTCTTGGAGATAGCCCCCTTGGTGCCTGCCGTTTTGAGTTTGTAACCGAACTTCACGACGAACTCACGCAGTGTTTCTAACTTCGTGGGATCTGGTTGATCGTGGATACGGTAGACGAAGGTTTTGGCTTTATTCTGAGTATTCTGATGATTCCGAGACTTTTGAGCACCAATACTCTCTGCGACAAACTTATTGGCAAGTAGCATGAATTCTTCGATGAGTTGAGTGGCATCATTCGATTTCTTGAAATAGGCGCGAATTGGTTTACCTGATTCATCAATATCAAAATGTAACTCCTCGCGGTCGAACTTCACGGCACCTCCCTTGAAGCGACGCTCACGCAACTTCTTGGCAAGACGATCAAGAACCTTGAGATTCTCAGAGTATTCGGAGTTCTCTGAACTTTTAGAAGTCAGTATCTCTTGTACCTCCTCATAGGCATAGCGTCGGTTACTCTTGATGACGGTATGCACTATACGTCCGTTTTTGATATTTGCTTCTTCGTCTAAAACGAAGACCACGCTGTAGCATAGTTTCTCCTCATCAGGACGGAGGGAGCAGATGAAATTACAAAGTCGTTCAGGCAACATGGGGATAGTACGGTCAACGAGATAGACACTCGTAGCACGCTTTACTGCTTCTTTGTCGATGGTACTGCCTTCCTTCACATAATGTGATACATCAGCGATATGGACACCGACTTCCCAAAGTCCCTTGCCTGAAGGTCGCAATGACAAGGCATCATCAAAGTCCTTGGCATCCTTCGGGTCGATGGTACAGGTAAACACGTCGCGGAAATCCTCACGGCGGGCTATCTCCTGCGGAGTGATGCCTGGCTCTATCTTATCAGCGGCATCCTCTACGGCTTTCGGATACTTATACGGCAGTCCATATTGGGCAAGGATAGCGTGCATCTCCACATTATTGTCACCCTCTTTGCCTAACACGTCAATGACTTCACCTACGATATTCTTTGAATCCTTTGAGGGCCATTGTGTGATTTTCACCACTGCCTTATCACCTGTCTTACCACCTTTCAGTTTCTTCTTCGGAATAAGGATGTCATGCACGAAGATATTACCTTCCGTAATAAGGAAGGCAAAGTCTTTCTCTACTTGTAACTTTCCGACAGCCTGATCCATCTTATGTGACAGGAT
>CADCEW010000016.1 GCA_902800585.1 uncultured Prevotellaceae bacterium | reverse complement strand
AAATGCTTGGGCTTTTTTTGTCATTTCAAAATAAATGGTATTCGTATTTCGGATTTTCTAAGAATATCCGAAGTAGAACTTCAACGAAAGATGGAAGAGTCTCCAAGCATATAATCAAAATAAATGATATTGGCATACCCTTGGTTACTTAATGTCGATTTCTCCATCCTGATTTCAAGGGAATACTTAGCCAACGCTTGATTGAAACTATTGACTAATGCCTCGACCAATTGATCCTGCTTGTCATTCTTGTCATGAAGAGAATCAATGCCTATGGCAAAACTATGGTTGGTAAGAAAGTAGACCGCATTAAATTTTTCGTCATTACAGGAGTATAAAACAGATAATACTCCACCTTCTGGCTCTTCTTCGAATTTTCTAATGAAAGTCTTCTTATTGTCGGGAGTTGTTACTGTTATGATTTTTTCCTCGCTATAATCGTCTTTTAGTAGTTTCCAAAACTGCTTAATGTTATCTACATAAGACTGTTTCTGGGAATTTTTCCCTACGTTGATAAGCTTGGCACTGTAATAAGTGCAATTCTCTGTAAGTTGCATGTTCTATAATTATAAATAATGAATGAATAGGTTTGTCTTTTAATAGTTGACTCGCCAAAAACGGCTGCGAAGGTACTCATTTTTTTTGAAATACGCAAGTTTCAAGTATATGTTCCATCCTTTTTATGTTAATCATATTAAAAGTAGTACCATTCTTCGATAGAATTAGCGGAGTCGTAGAATGGGGGTTTTGTTGTTTAATTTTTTTGTAGTAACTTCGCGTTCAATTTTTAAACTATTAATATTTACACTATATGAATAAAACAACCACAGACGAAGAATCGTCATGTGCTCCCTCAGGGGAGTTGTTTAGTCTTGATGAAAAAGTGTCATCTGGTCAAGAACTGGCAGTCATTTTTAATAAGATGACAAGATTGTTGAAGGAAACCAGAAGAAAAACAAAGGGTGCATCCATTGAGATTTTTGGCGATTTCTACCATCAATTAAGAAGTTTTCATGATGACGAGGCAGTGACAATGGCTTATGAAGAATGGAAGATGAAGGTGGGGAAGCTGACATTTGAACGCCTCAAAGAGAAGCAGACGCTGACGGTGGCTGAATTCCTGAAGAAGAGAGTGCTGCGACAATCTATTCCGCCTACCAAGCGTGAACTGGCTCAGGTGAGACTGGAGTTAGTGAAAGAGTATTTGCCCTGTTATTATGTATTGCCTGATGAATTCGATGTGCAGTGCGCCATCTTCCGTCGTTTTATCTCATGGGATGGCGATATCTTGATTATCGACTATGACAGTTGGGGCAAATACCTTTTCCAGTTTTTCTTCACGCTGACTTATGAGGAACGCCTCGCCTTGTTCGTCCTTGACAGAACACTGCAGTTGATTCATCAGGATTTGGTAAAAGTGATGAAGGAGGAAAAGCGACTGCCCGACGAATTAGCTTTAGAAAAGCCTATGGTCTATTGGAAACGGCTTCAGGAAAGTCGCTTCGTGGACAACAGATTCATGTTACGCGCTGATATCAGCAGAAAACAAGCTATGTATATAGCCGATGTCTTTGCGGATAGATTGGGTCTGAAAGCCAAGTGGAAGTTGTTTGAGGATTTCTGGGGCATCAAGAATCTGGCGCAAGAGAAATGGGAGATGCAACAGACTGGTGTCTTGCCACCCAGATATCAGGAAATAGACCGTATTTTTTCCGACTAATGTAACAGGCTGATTTTCAGTACACTTTTCCCCTATATAGTCCCTATTATAGCCCCTATATAGGGGCTTTTTGTTTTTTGCCCTTTGTAATTTTGCCGTCGCAAACAAGTTGCGATGGCGATTAAGGGCTGCGGCTCAACATTATTTATTAACCCGAGCGAAGTGAGTGACGGAAGTCTCGCGAGTGAAAAGGTACCAATTCAGCACTTCTTCTCTCACAAAAACTCAAAAAAATGAAAACAATTAAGAAAGGAAGTCAGAGACAAGTAACGCTGGAGGGAATGATGACCTTCGGCCAGTCAGAGAATGGTCAGCGCACTGCAGATTTCCAGTGCTGCGAGGATGCTGAAATGGAGGCGTTCAACGGATTGTGTAAGGTACAGATGATGCGGGACGGTAATGTCTATATGACGGAGCTGCCGAAGCGCGTCCGTAACAAACCACTTTTCCGCGACGATAACTGCTCGCTGTCTTTGGGACAGAACGGACATTATTATTTCGTGTTTACGATGCCCGAAGAACTACTGAATGAACTGCCACATAAGTTGGTACGTCAGGCGAGTGCGATAGCACAGAAAGTAGTGAGAATGATTATGAGGTAAAGGTTATAGGTTATAGGTTAAAGGTTATAGGTTAAAGAGTTTAAGGAGTTTAAGGAGTTTAAGAAGTTTAAGGAGTTTAAGGAGTTTAAGAGTTTAAAGTTTAAAGACAGTTTAAGGAGTTTAAAGAATAATGAGTGTATATGTTATTGAGACGAGGGATGGGGTGAAGTATATGCACCCCGTCCTCAACAGAGAGGAATATCTGCGACTGAGAGACAGTAAGGACCAACAAGACATACTGAAGACAGTGCGTGAAAGTGACGAGCGTCAAAAGAACCGACTGATACAGATGAATTACTCGTGTCTGCCTAACGCGGACGGTACGCTGAAGGGTGCTACCCGCATTACATCGACCATCGGTATGGATATCGACCACGTTCCTGCAGAAGAGTTGGAAGCCATCAAGGAGCGTATCCTTGAGAAGAAAGAGGAACTGGGTCTGCTGATGCTGGAACTGAGTGCCCGAGGTGCAGGCTATCATCTGGTTTTCAAGCGAAGAACGGAAATGAGCCAAGAGGAGAACCTGACGTGGGCGAGTCGTCTGTTAGGTGTGGAGTACGACAAGGGAGCGAAAGACATCACCCGTGTGTTCTTTACGACGACTGCCAGCAAGGAGAACCTGCTGTTCCTGGACGATGCAATCTTTGAGAGGACTGAAGTCCAATGTAATAATGTAAAAATTAAACAATGTAATAATGTAAAAATTAAACAATGTAATAATGTAAAGGTCGAAAGTGCTGATGAGCGGGTGCGGTTTATCGCCGAGGGGGTGATGAGGGAGAAGGACCTGAAGGAGTGTGACTTCCTGAATGACGGTGGACGCCATACGACGGTGAAGATCTTCCTGAGCGGAGCTACGCAGTTGTTGACGAAGGAGGAGACCAACGGTATTCTGGCGGAACTGATGCCTGAGCACTGGGCTGACCAGAACATCCAGCAGTTAGTGAATGACTTCTATAAGAACTACACCAATCCCAGCCAGAAGCTCTATAAGTATCAGGAGCAGCTGTTTACCCAGAGTCAGCGGATATATGACGGCGGCGAGGAGTCGGAAGAGGGAGAGGATGAGCAAGTCTCGACGGTAAACGCACCACTGTCCATCAAGAAGATGCCGCAGGGTGTGAAGGATTCCATTGAGGCTGTCGGTCCCACGATGATCATGCCTGTCATGACTGCCATCTGTCCGTGTATCGGTACTTTGGCAACGGGTGTGGTGTTGGATGTGCATGGGCAGAAGAAAGGATTGAACCTGATAGCTTATATCGCAGGCGACTTTGCCAGCGGAAAGGGCGGCATCGATCCTGTCATTGATGCCTGGATGAGTGAGGTAACGGCACTGGATAAGATGTACCAGCAACAGGAGGATGAGTGGAGAGCCAAGAAACGGGCGGCAAAGAATAAGAAGGAACAGCCCGAGGAACCGAAACTGCCTGTCCGTTGTCTGACACTGAACAACACTGTTGCTAACCTGGCGGAGCGTCTGGCGAATACGGAAGGGAAGCATGCCTTCTCTTTCACACCTGAGGCAGACACGGTGGCGCAGAAATGGAAGTCGACGATGAGTGATTTCTCCGTGATGCTGCGTCAGAGCTATGACGGAACACGCTACGACCGTGAGGCTCGCAGTGCCGATGCCGTGAACGTACATATAGAACGCCTGCTGTGGAATGTGACGATGTGCGGCACCCCTGATGCATTGTATCGTGTCGTCAGCAACTACACCGATGGTTTCCAGAGTCGTTTGGCCGTCGCTCGTACCCCCGACAACACCTTTGCACCTTTAGAGGAGAAACCCTATGTGCTGACTCCTCAACAGGCAGAGCGCATCCACCAGATAGCCCATCTGTTGCCTTTGATGCAGGGTGAGGTGGTGTTGCCGAAACTGGAACAGCACGGTCGCGAATGGGTGGAGGATATCCGTCTGATGACGATGAAGAATGACGATAAGGTGATGGCCCGTCAGCGTTTCCGCGTCTGTGTGACGGCACAACGGATGACCTGTTGTCTGATGCTCTGCAAGGTGTGTGAGACACTCATCCAGAAACACGGGTTGAACGGGGCCGAGACGTTGTTGAAACAAAAGCCAGACCTCTGGAAGGAGCTGTTGTTGAAAACACAGACACCATCCCTATTGGAAGCCTACGACGTCATTGCCAACTCCCTCTTGGAGAATGCGCTATACTTCTTTCGTGACCGTATTGAGAACGCTTTCAACAGTCGTGATTATGCCGGTAGTACTGACCGTCGTCGTATGGGAAGGAACGATTCTATCTATGAGCGTCTGGACATGCAGTTCACCCTCGAACAGGCAATGCAGCAGACCGTAGCCATCAAGGGCGCCACCGTGACATACAACAGTGTGCGGCAGATGCTGAAGAACTGGAAACGACAGGGACTGATTGTGGCGACGGAAACGGGAAGATACCAGAAGGTGCAGCCTGTGTGTCATGAAGGTCATTGGTCATGAGTGTCATTAAGGTTTTATGATTGCGATTGAGAATAACAAGGAGTGTTTCGTGCATCTCTGGCGACTATCGGAATATACGAGACAGTATCTTGACGCCCATTATAAGCGTTTCTGTGTCCGTCATGTGCTGAGGCTGTGGTTCAAAGGCGATGCTACCGATGACTTTATCTGGGAGGTATGCAGTAAGACCGTCGTTGACGAAGAGTCTGTCTGCGGCTGGGACCTGTTGCCGCTGCCATCACTCTATCCACGTCTGCATCGTGAACTGCTTCGCGCTATCGTGGCGGTAAGGTTGGATATCGGGATGCGGAAGGTTGATCTGAAAGCACTGGATGCTGCCTATAGTGTCGCTTTCCCGCATAGTACACCGATTAATGTGAGTAAGAAATTTAAAGTTTAAAGGTTAAAGACAGTTTAAGAGTTTAAAGAGTTTAAGAAGTTTAAGAGTTTAAAGAGTTTAAGAAGTTTAAGAGAATGAATAATGCAAGAGGAATGCGGAACAATAATCCGCTGAATATCGTACAGAGTTCCAGTTTTAAATGGAACGGTGAGATTATGGCAGAAGAGAAGATTTTCTGCGTGTTTGAAACAATGGGGCAGGGTTGTCGTGCTGCGCTGAAACTGCTCAGGACGTATTACGAGAAACATAAGTGTACCACCATCAGTAAGATCGTCCGACGATGGGCGCCTGAGACGGAGAATAACGTACAGGCATATATCCGTAACGTCTGTCGGATGACGGGCATCGGGGCTACAACCCCTTTGCCGCCGATGAAGGAGGAGACCAAGGCTGTCTGGTGTGATATCGTCCTCGCGATGGCGACGGTGGAATGCGGTCTGAATGCCAAAGACCGAGAGGACTTCGCTCCTTACATTGAAATAGGGTGGAAGCTGCTGAATCCGTGATAAAGGTTAAAGGTTAAAGAGTTAAAGAGTTTAAGGAGTTTAAGAGTTTAAGAGTTTAAGAGTTTAAGAGTTTAAGGTTATGAAGAAGAATAGTACCGCATTAGCTACGACACTCGGAGTATCGAGTTGCATGTAAGGGCGAAGGACTAACGTCCAATGTAAAAATGTAATAATGATAAAATGTAAAGAGGGAGGCCTGAGCATATTGCTCAGGCTCTCTCTATATCTTATGCTTTCTCTATCAGTGCGACAGCGTAGGCGGAGATGCCTTCCTGACGTCCTGTGAAACCGAGTTTCTCGGTAGTGGTGGCCTTGATGGAGATGGCATCAACATCACAGCCGATGACTTGCGCCATACATTGTTGCATGGCAGGGATATGGGGATTCATCTTAGGACGCTCGGCACAGATGGTGGCATCGATATTCACCAGATGATAACCTTTGGTGGCTATCAGTTCAATGGTTTTCTTAAGGATGATTTTACTATCCATACCTTCCGTTTCGGCACTGGTATCGGGGAAGTGATAACCGATGTCACGCATATTGGCGGCACCGAGGATGGCGTCACAGATGGCGTGGATGAGTACGTCGGCATCGCTATGGCCTAACAGTCCCAGTTCATGCTCCAGTTTTATACCACCCATCCACAGTTCCCGACCAGGAACCAACTGGTGGACATCATATCCCATTCCTACTCTTATCATTTTCTTCTAAACAAGTCTTTGATGCCATCCATATCGAAGGCAAGGGTGAAACGAAGCGTCTGATCCAACGGATTGCTCTTGGCGGTGGCAATCACATAACCTACATCGAGGGAGAAGACGCTCATACGGAAACCAGCACCGACAGTGAAATACTTCAAGTTTCCTTTGTTCTCACTCTGATGGTGATAACCGGCACGGAGGGTAAATTGGTCGTGGTAGGTGTATTCGGCACCTACGCTCCATTGTATCTCTTGCAGTTCTTCCTTGAAACCACCAGGGGCATCGCCGAAACTCTTGAAGATACCAGCGATAGAACCGACGTCATTGTATTCCTCGATGACACGCTGCTCATAGTCCTCTTTGGACTCTCCCTCTTCCTGTTTGGGAACAGTCGGTACCAATAACTTGTTGGCATCGGCAGCAATGGTAAAACGGTTATACTCGTTGATGGGTACCATCAGGGAAGCTCCGATACGCAGATTGGCAGGCAGGAAGTTGGAACGGTCGTCACCAAAATAGGTAATCTTACTACCCACGTTAGAGATATTCATACCAATGCCCAACTGACACTCACGTTGTCCGATACGGATATAGTTGTTGTAATAGCAGGCAAGGTCTGCAGCAAAGGCAGATGCAGGTGATGCATCCTCCGAATAATCATAACGGAGGTCACTATATATCCAGCGGATAGCAGCAGCCAATGAAAATTTCTCACTGAGCATCAGCGAGTAGGCGACATCCACAGCCATCTCGTAGGGCTTGACAGTCATCGCGTTATCGTCCATGGAGGTCATCACCTCACCTAATGAGAAATAACGCAGTGAACCGGATATAGCAGAATAATCACCGATGCGATAGTAGCCTGCTACATAGGCAAGACTGATGTCGTTGACCAACTGGCGCAACCAAGGGGTGTAGTTCAGGGCGATACCAGCACGGCTGATGCAGAACGGATACTTGGCAGGGTTCCAGTGTTGTGAGTTGACATCCGGATCGGTAGCGACACCCACGTCACCCATACCTGCGGCACGGGCATCAGGGGCGATGGTCTGTGAGACCACTGCATGTTCAATGGGGTTGAACTGGCTCTTCGTGTCCTGTGCTTTTGCTGTGACGAAGAGCAACAGGCATGCGATAGTAGTATGTATTTTATTTGCTTTCATCATCTTACAAAACGCAGCCCTTGCTTATTTATTGCTTAAGATGATGATTTTCTTTGCCTTGGAAGTCTGACCAGAGCCATTGCTGCTGATACGGACACGATAGAGATAGACACCTGTATTCAGTCGCCTTCCTCCATCGACGCAGAGATCCCAGTTGATGATATAACTATTGTCTACGGGTGTTCCATGTTCCGTATGCTGCCACAGGTGACGTCCTGCCATATCAAAGATGTCGAGGATGACTTCCATATTACTGCCTACCCGATCGTGGATGATACGAATACCTGTCGTGGTGGTGGCTGGGTTCTGTGTGCAGTCCACATCAATTAAGTCTGGGGACTGGTCTTTCGAGACTTGGAAATTCAGTTCACTGGTGGTGGAGTTGTTAAGGACATCCCAAGCACGGAACTGCAGGCGATGGGGACCCTCAGGGAGTTCAGGGATGCTGAAACCTACCGTTCCCTTGGTATGGCTGCCGAAGTCATACTGGAAATAGTCATTGAGGGTATAGGTACGTGCCAACTCTCCGTCGATAATCAGTTGCAGGTCATGTCCGATACCGTTACCCGTTGAATTGATGCCGCTGGAGTCAGCCAGTTCTGCTACAAAGAAGGGTGTAGGATTGACTGTTCCTCCGTCCACGAAAGAACTGCTGTTGAGGTAGCAGAACACGGACGGACCCTCATGGTCATTACCTTCATGTCCTGTACCACCGAAGATGATACGATCAGTATAGCCACTTGCCTCTTTTTGTTTGTCGCTGCTAACGGCATAGATCGTGATGAGACCTGTAGCATCAGCGTAACTGATGTCACGGGGAACAGTGAAGGAGAACGAGAAGCGTCCTTGCTGTACACTGTCGCTACCCTGGTAGAGCATCTTTGTGCGGTCGATATAGGTGAAGGGGATGTCTGCTTCGGAAGGGTCGTTCAGACGACATACAATCTCCTCGGCAGCATCACGTACAATAGCCGTTATCTCACCATTGAAGTTGTTGTCTTCCAGTCCTTCCTGTGTGGCGATATGTCCATCGATTGTTACAGTCTCGCCTGCTCCGATATGCAGATCGTCTGTCAAGGAAGCGAGTGTCTTTTTATTGATGGCATCAATCACGACAGGAGCCGTAGGCATGGCCAACAGGAGGGCAGGGTCGCCCAACAAGGAGTATTGCAGTTTATTCACTGTCTGGTCACCACCTGTCTGTATGAGTTCGTTCTTAGCCCTCCTGACAGCCTCACCAATAGCGATGCGCTCTTGGGAATCAGTACCAAACAGATGACGTGTAAAGGCGAGATTCATCAGGGCGTTATAGGACTGATAGACAGTGCGTGTCGTTCCATAGAAAGCGATGGCACCTCCGTTCTTGTTAAGTATGGCGGCTTCTCCGATGTTGTCTTTTTGTCCATCGAAGGGCATGATATCGCAGGATGCAGTCACCCACAACGGCAGACGGGGAGAGATTGTTTCCTCAAAGTCCTGTAAAGTCAACACATATTCGTGGGAGAAACTGTTAGGGGCACCGTGTCCGGAGTAGTTCATCAACAGTGCACCACTTGACATCTGTTGTTTGAGGAGACGGGTGACATCAGGATAGCGGTTGCCAGTAGCAGTAGCAACACGAGGATAGGCATCCCACATCACGCGTTTCACTTGGATGGAAGGACGCGCCTTCTCGATGGTTTTCGCTACATTGTCAGCATCCTTCATGTGTTGGTTTCCATTTCCGTCATCTCCCAATACACAGACTGTATTCTGCCAAGCCCCAGCATGTTGGTTGTTGATATAGTTCTCGATTTTGTCCACCATGACAATGGCCTGTTCCACTGTCCGTACAGGGAAGCGTCCTACGGCGACATCGGGCTTGTCAGTATGAAGCATGTCTCCCCCTTCGTTATCATCCAACAGGCAGAAATAGTCGTCAGTGACATAGCAGTCAGTACTGCTGCCAGAGTTCTCGCTCTCATAACAGAGCAGGAAATTGTCTGGTGTCTCGGTCTTCCATGCTATGGACAGCATACGGTTATCCCAGGCTCCATCGCCAAACAGCAATAGATACTTAGGCATATCGCTTTCCGTCTCGGCTTTGTCGTATAACATCTTCAGATAACGGCGATAGGCATTCGCATCAGGGGTGCCGCTACTGAACTCGTTGAAGAGTTCATTGGCAGGGATGATACGTATCCGAGAGGAATCGTTCGCTTCGTGAATAGTCTTCAGCCGATAGGCCTGTTTCTCTAACTTCTTATTGGAAGGGATGATGATAACCATATCCACAGCCTCGTCGGCATGATGGTCTTGGTTGGCAATGCTCCCTACATATTCAGGAACAGGGAAACTTCCCGATGACAAGTCAGGGGAAGATGCAGGCTTTTCACTATAGAGCGAGATATAGTCAAGGCGCATGGTTGCTGCGCTATTGTTGTTATGAATCCGAATCTTATTGGTGGCGGCAAGGTTGTCGACTTCGAAAGTCTTGCGGGCTGTCCGCATGGCATCATAGTTACCACGTGCAGAGATAAGGATGTCTCCCACGTTCTTGTCGTTGACACTGACAGCAACAGATGTGGCATTATTGGCAGAGACCACCACTGTCACAGTACCTTTCGAGGCTGAGGCTTTGAGTGTATAGTCATGATTGCCTGTCGTCAAGTCAGTAGCGTCATAGAGGTTAAGCCCTCCTTGATACCAGGCAAAGTCATCTACCTCATAGAGCGTGTTATAGTCCTTTTCCAAGGGATAATAAGTAGCCAGAAACTCTTCCTGGCTGATAGATAGAGGTTCTCCCTCGTTCTCTGTCAGGAAATAATAACCATAGTCGGAATAGGGATTACGGATGCGCTGATGCTTCTCGTTCCAGTTGACGGGTCCGATGGCATAGAACAGCCGTTTCCCTCCTACAGCGCAAGTGGGAACTTCCTGTAAGTCGTCCGTCTCCGTCAGGTATTCGGGTGTCAGTTTCTCTGGTTGCAACCCACCGCCATAGCCGTATATCTTCACCTTACTGCTATTCGAGAAGCCTGCCTTTTTAATGAGGTCGCTACTGAGTTGATAGATACCTGTCTCAGACACTCGTATCTTTACCCATTTCCCTTCCGCCAATACGGAATGGTCAGCATAGCGCTTACCGTCTGGTGCTTTTCTGACACGACTCTTCTTGCTGACAGCCTTTGACTCCACTCTCAGCATGAAACTGACCAGTTTCTGGTATTTCTTGTTGCGATAGACCAAGGGAATCAAGGAGATCTCCAGGGAAGCCTTCTTACGCGAGATACTGATCTGTTGCTGTACCTTAGGCAGTTTGGGCAACGGTTCCTTCGTGATGGCATAGTAGTTGCGGACGTCCACGTCACTCATGGAAATGAACTCAGGATATTCGATACTGATGGTGTAGACGGAGTCTGCGTAGTTGTCGTAAAGGGGAATGGAGTAGGTGACTTGTGGTAACACTGAGTCAATCCTGACTTGCGGTGCCGTCAGGTTATAGAAACGTTGTGCCTCTATGCCCAAGCATGAGAGTAACAACAACAGACTCAGTATATATTTCTTCATCTACTTACAATTGAATTCCAATACTTTTCGTTCTTCCAACCACCCTTCCAGATGGTCGTCGATGTGTACAGGCCCTACGCCCATAGGAGTCCCCGTATAAAGCAGGTCACCTGTCTTGAGGGTGAAGAACTGCGAGATATAAGCTATCAGTTCGTCCACCTTATACAGCATATCGCTCGAACAGCCTTCCTGTACGGTCTTGCCGTTGATGTCGAGGTGGAAATGAATTGCTTGTATGTCACGAAACTTGTTGATATCCACCCATTCACCAATAACGGCAGAGCCGTCGAACCCCTTGCAGATCTCCCAGGGAAGTCCCTGTTGGCGTGCCTCTCGCTGGAGGTCGCGTGCTGTGAAGTCGATACCTACTGTCACTGCATCGTAATAGCGATGAGCAAAACGCTCAGGGATACTCTTCCCCAAGCGGCAGATACGTACCACTAACTCTGTCTCATAGTCCACCTGCTCACTCCAATCAGGGATGAAGAAGGGCTTGTGGTCCTTCAGTAATGCCGAGTCGGCCTTCGTGAAAATCACGGGTTTCTCTGGTTTATATAACGCTCCATCCAGTTCTTTATTGTGTTGGATGTAGTTCATGCCTACAGCAAATATCTTCATGTCATTAAGATTTTATAGTGCAAAGATACGATTTTTTCCTTAAAATGATTATCTTTAGATAAGATAAGCAGCATCTCGGAATAAAAAATAAACGAGTTTATTTTGTTCTTCACTCGATTTGCATTATCTTTGTACCCGACTATGATGAAAAAGTTACTCATCCTATTGCTGATGCTCGTAGGTATGACGAGTGTTCAAGCTCAGTCACAACGCGATACCCGTTGTATGGATTTCATGGGTATTCCGTTGGAAGGTCCTGTCGATTCCTTTGTTGTCGCTTTGAAGGCAAAGGGATTCACGGAATGGGGAAACTCTGACGACGGAGAGGATTTGTATTTCCGTGGTGACTACTATGGCATTCGTGCTAAGGTGATGGTGAACATCCAGTTGACTACCCGTTTTGTAGAATCGGTCTATGTCACCATCGGTCCTTATCGCACCAAAGCATTACTCTCCCGTAATCATACCTATTTCCTGAATAAGTTGGAGACGGAATATGGGAAGTACACTACGCGCGGAGGGGCAGAGTATTTCTTTAGTGAGTATGGTGATATCAAGGTGTCAGAGACAGACAATGGTGGAGGCTCAACAGACCTGAACTTCTTCTATATGCCTTCTACACCTTATTATAAAGATGCGATACTCTTTGGACTGAAAGGACATGTGCAGGAGGTTGTCACGGAGAATGCTGTGGCAGAGAACCCTTTAGAGCGTTTTGCCAAGAATGGCAAGATGGAGAATCCGGATATCACTGACAGGAAATACAATCAGTATGGTTATCTGACACAGGGTAAGATGTTGGAACGGCAGGGTATGAGTGTCATTGACTATGAGTATGACAAGCAGAACCGTTTGGTGAAGCGTACACTGACGAACAAAGCTGCCAATATCACGTATGTTCATGAGTATGTATATAATGAGAACGACGAGATACTGAATCTGAGTCAGAAGGTGTTTGACGAGAAGAATGAGTGTGTGATGTCCGTCAATATGCGTAACAATTATG
Organism: uncultured Prevotellaceae bacterium; assembly: GCA_902800585.1. GTDB lineage: Bacteria > Bacteroidota > Bacteroidia > Bacteroidales > Bacteroidaceae > Prevotella. The sequence goes on along the minus strand of CADCEW010000016.1, from coordinate 31,150 downwards.
AGGCGCATGATGACGAGGGCAACTGGACGAGAAACGCTCTTAATATCGTCTATTGGGAGGAAGGGGCACAGAGCCAGACGACCAATGTGACACAGACGAGGAAGATACGCTATTGGGATGAATAAAGAAAACAAAAAACGCTGACTCATTTGAGCCAGCGCTTTTTGATTGTATCATGAAAAATTACTCTGCTACGAGTGTGAAACGCTTGAAGTCCACAATCTTCAGCTCCTTGTCCTGCTGGGCAAGCCACTGAGAAACGGTAGCCTTGTCGCCATCACCAAACTGGAACTCCTGGTCAATCAGGCAGTTCTCCTTCAAGAACTTCTGTACACGACCCTTGGCAATGTTCTCAATCATGTTAGGATTCAGGGTAGCAGCCTTCTCAGCAGCAGCCTTCTCCTTCAGTTCACGAGCCTCTTTTGCCTGCTCCTCAGTAAGCCAACCCTTCTTGATGTTGCTCTCGATGTGATCCTCAGAGTCAACGAGGTTGGGGTTGATGCCAGCCTTCTTCAGGACAACCTCTACGTACTTCTCTACCTGCTCGAGCTTTGTCTTCTCAACAGCAGTCTTGTACTCCTCGTCCAGAATCTTCTGGTCAACGCTCTCAGCATTCAGGGCAACGGGCTTCATGGCAGCTACCTGCATAGCCAACTTGTGACCAACCTCGGCAGCGTTCTTGTTCAACTGTACCATTGTAGCGAGGGTGTGCTTACCCATGTGGTCGTAAACCTCGATATTGTCACCCTCAAGCGTCAGGTATCCGTCCAACTCCATCTTCTCGCCAGTAATACCAGAACGCTGTGTGACAGCCTCCTGAGCAGTCTGACCATTGATGTCGAGAGCCTTTACAGCCTCAATGTCCTTCGCCTTAGCTGCGATAGCAGCGTCGAGGATGCTCTGTGTCAGTGCGATGAAGTCAGCACCATTGGCAACGAAGTCGGTCTCACACTTCAAGGCGAGTGTAGCGGCAAAGCCGTCAACAGCCTTAACGAGTACACAACCATTAGATGTCTCACGGTCGCTACGCTTAGCAGCGATGGCAAGTCCACGCTCACGGAGCAGTTCCTTAGCCTTGTCGAAGTCGCCATCAGCCTCGGTCAGAGCCTTCTTTACGTCAGCCAGACCAGCGCCAGTCATTGCACGCAACTTCTTGATATCGTCTATAGAAATAGCCATATTGTTTTGTTATTATTCGTTATTACGTTATTTCGTTATCACGTTCTTACTCGGCAGCAGCCTCTTCAGCGGGAGTAGCTTCCTTGGCTTTTTTAGGAGCTCTGGTTTTCTTGGGTTTCTCCTCAACAGGAGCCTCAGCTTTCTCTTCAGCCTTTTCCTCTACAGGAGCCTCAACCTTCTCCTCAGCCTTTGGCTCGGCAGTCTTGCGGGTGCGGGTAGCACGCTTGGGCTTCACCTCTTCAACTGCATCTGCTTCAGCCTGAGCGTCAGCAGCTTTCTCGTCAGCCTTCTCAACCTTACGCTCCTCAAGACCTTCGTTGATGGCGTTGCAGCAAGCAGTGAGAATAGTCTCAACGCTATCCTTGGCGTCATCATTAGCAGGAATCACGAAGTCAATGTTGTTAGGATCAGAGTTGGTGTCAACGATACCGAATACGGGGATACCTAAACGGTTAGCCTCACGAACGGCAATCTGCTCTTTCAGTACGTCAACGACGAAGAGAGCAGAGGGCAGACGGGTCAGGTCAGCGATAGAACCGAGGTTCTTCTCCAACTTAGCACGCTGGCGGGTAATCTGCAGCAACTCACGCTTTGAAAGGTTAGCGAAAGTACCGTCCTGCATCAGTTTGTCGATGTTCGCCATTTTCTTAACGGCCTTACGAATTGTTGGGAAGTTGGTCAACATACCACCAGGCCAACGCTCGATAACATAAGGCATACCAACGCTGGTTGCTTTGTCAGCGATGATTTCCTTTGTCTGTTTTTTAGTAGCGACGAACAGGATTTTCTTACCACTCTTGGCAATCTGCTTCAGGGCGTCTGCAGCCTCGTCAATCTTAACTACAGTCTTGTGGAGATCGATGATGTGGATACCATTACGCTCAGTGTAGATATACTGTGCCATAGCAGGATTCCACTTACGCTTCAGGTGACCGAAATGACAGCCAGCCTGCAATAACATATCAAAATTAGTTCTTGACATTGTCTTAATACTTTAAATTGTTGTTTACTTTCTTTTTTAATTCTTACTTTAGAACCAGCCGGAGGGTAGTCGGAACTAGAATCTCTAGATTATCTAGATTATCTAGAAGGAATCTCACCAGTTTAGATACTAAACGTAGTCCAGTATTAACGCTTACTGAACTGGAAGCGACGACGAGCCTTTGGCTGACCTGGCTTCTTACGCTCAACCTCACGAGAGTCGCGGGTGAGGAAACCCTGTACCTTCAAAGTCTTCTTATCTTCAGCATTCACCTTGACCAGTGCACGAGCAATAGCGAGGCGCAGTGCCTGACTCTGACCTGTGAAACCACCACCGTCGAGGTTTGCCTTGATGTCATATTTCTCAGCCACTTCGAGCAGGTTCAGCGGCTGCTTAACCACGTACTGCAGGATAGCTGAAGGGAAATACTCGGTTAAATCTTTCTTGTTGATCGTAATCTTACCTGTGCCTTCACTCAGGTAAACGCGAGCTACTGAACTCTTACGACGACCGATTGCATTAATTACTTCCATCTTCTATCTTATTATTTATACTGGTTAATATCAATTGCTTTTGGCTTCTGAGCCTCGTGCTTATGCTCTGTTCCCTCATAGATATAGAGGTTGTCCAACAGATGACGTCCAAGAGGACCTTTGGGCAGCATGCCCTTAACAGCGTGCTTCAGGAAACGCTCTACACCGAATGTTGTCTTACGCAACTCAGCAGGAGTGCTGAAACGCTGACCACCAGGATAACCAGTATAACGGGTGTATACCTTGTCAGTCTCTTTCTTGCCGGTAAACTTCACTTTAGCGGCATTGATGATAATTACATTGTCTCCACAATCCTGGTTAGGAGTGAAGTTGGGCTTGTACTTTCCGCGAATCAACTTTGCGACCTTAGAAGCCAAGCGGCCCACTACCTGATCGGTAGCGTCGATGACCACCCATTCCTTCTGCTCACGGGCAGCTTCCTTTGATACGGAAAGCGTCTTGTAACTTAAAGTGTTCATTTTACTTTTTAAATTTTACTACTAAAAAACAATTTCTTTCTTTTCTCTTATACACAAACAAACACCACAGCAGAGAGTCTAACGCTCCGCAGTAGTCTAACGTCTGTGCATTTGCAGATTGTCCTTACGGACGATCGCGCTGAATCGTGATTCACAAACCGCCGTGCCCGGCCAAAGACACCGCTATTTACACACAATCCACGGGGATTCTAAGTCTCTCCCCAATAATCGGACTGCAAAGGTACGGCTTTTCTCTCGAATGTGGAAAACGAAGAACTGGATAAGCTAAACATTTAATATTATTTAACTTATCCAGTTCCTAATCGTACACCTTATATATATAATATAGGGACTATGAGAACTATGGGAACTATAGGAACTATAGATACCCTAACCAGCGCAGGATGTCGTTGAGATTCGCGACAACCATCAAAAGGATGAGGATGCCGAAACCGACATATTCTGCACGAATCATGAAGGTCTCAGAGGGTTTGCGACGGGTGATGATCTCATACAACAGGAACAATACATGTCCACCATCCAAGGCTGGAATAGGTAGGATGTTCATGAAGGCGAGGATGATGCTGAGGAAAGCAGTCATCTTCCAGAACATATACCAGTCCCACATGGGTGGGAAGAGACTGCCGATGGCTCCGAAACCACCCAGTGACTTCGCTCCGTCAGCCGTAAACACATATTTCATGTCACCCACATAACTGCCAAGTACGTCACAACCGTATTGGATACCAGCAGGAATACTCTCCAAGAAACCGTATTCCTTGGTGACAGGCTTATAGAGTCCTGCGAGGCTACTGAAGGTAACACCCAGTTTCAGGTCAGGTGTCAGTTGGGTGGTCACTGTATCTGTTTTGCTCTCATTACCAAAGACAATCGTCACAGTACGTGCCTTTAGACTGTCGGCAGGTGAGGTAGCCGTATCGAGTAAGTCCTGACGACGACCTAACAGGTCAATGAATTCATTGTAGGAGTCGACAGGGGAACCGTTGAGGGCAAGGATATGGTCGCCAGCCTTGATACCGATCTTCTCGGCAGGTGTACCAGGGAAGATACTGTCAATCTTAGAAGGTATCAGTGGACGCACAAAGGCTGGGTCTGCCTTCATCATACCTAACAAGTTCAGTTCACCAGGCAGGTTGATGCTCATCTTCTTGCCATTGCGGAGGATATCCACACGCTTTGCCTCGGAGATGTCACGATAGAGGTCGGCACTGAAGTCCTTGAAAGCATTTTTCTCTGTCCCTATCAGGATATCGCCATCCTTGAAACCATACGATTTTGCCTCTTGGTTGAATTTCATACCTAGCGTCATGTCCTTCACGGGGATATAGGTGTCACCCCAATAGAACAGAATCATCGAGTAGATGAAGAGGGCAAGGAGGAAGTTGACGAGTACGCCGCCAATCATGATCAGCAGCCGTTGCCATGCAGGTTTCGCACGAAACTCCCAAGATTGTACAGGTTGTTTCATCTGTTCTGTATCGAAACTCTCGTCAATCATACCTGCTATCTTACAATAACCGCCTAAAGGTAACCAGCCGATACCGTATTCGGTGTCACTGCCTTTGGGCTTGAACTTAAACAGGCTGAACTTCCAGTCGAAGAACACATAGAACTTATCCACGCGTACTCCGAAGAGTTTGGCGAAGAAGAAATGTCCTCCCTCGTGAAGCAATACCAACAGGGAGATGGCAAGAATGAATTGTAATACTCTTATTAAAAAAACGTCCATAATTTATTATTTCATTAATTCTGCCGCGATGCGTCTGGCTTCGGCATCGGTGGCGATATAAGTGTCGTAATTGGGTGTGGCATCGAAGGTGCAACGCTGCATGGTCTCGGCGATGATGTCGCTCATCTGGAGGAACGTACACTTGTCTTCCAAGAAACCACGGTTGACGATCTCGTTGGCGGCATTGACGATACACGGCATGTTACCACCTTTCTGAATCGCCTCGAAGGCAAGGGCAAGACAGCGGAACTTCTTCAAGTCGGGCTCGAAGAAATCCAGATGCTGCGCAGCAAAAAGGTCCAGTCTGCTTCCACTGAGCGGAAGTCTGCGAGGATAGGAGAACGCATACTGGATAGGCAGTCGCATGTCAGGTACACCAAGTTGCGCCTTGACGGCACCATCCTCAAACTGTACAGCACTATGCACAATACTCTGTGGATGCACCAGTACTTGTATCTGTGACGCTTTCACACCAAAGAGCCATTTCGCCTCTATCACCTCGAAGCCTTTGTTCATCATCGTGGCTGAGTCGATGGTGATCTTCGCACCCATATCCCATGTAGGATGGCGCAGGGCATCGTCCTTTGTCACCTTGGCAATCTGCTCCATCGTCATGTTACGGAAGGGTCCTCCACTGGCGGTAAGCAGAATCTTCTCGATAGGATTATGGTCTTCGCCTACTAGGCTCTGGAAGATGGCAGAGTGCTCACTATCCACAGGCAGGATGGGAACATGGTATTGTGTGGCGAGGTCTTGAATCAACTCACCTGCCACTACCAGTGTCTCTTTGTTGGCGAGGGCAATAGCCTTACGTGCCTTGACAGCATGAATCGTAGGTGACAGTCCTGCGAAACCTACCATTGCTGTCAGCACCATATCGATAGGACCAGCCTCCACGATTTCGTCGAGGGCTTGTTTTCCTGCATACACCTTCACGTCTGGCATATCGTCCATCAACCGTTTCAACTCGTCGTAGCGAGCCTCGTTGGCAATGACGATGGCGGCAGGCTTGAAGCGATGGGCTTGTTCTGCCAGCAGTTCCACCTTGTTATTGGCAGTCAGACAATACACCTCATAGAGGTCGCAATGCTCCTCGATGACCTGTAATGCCTGTGTGCCTATCGACCCTGTGGAGCCGAGAATGGCTATTTGTCTTTTCTTCATAGTTCTAACAATCCCTCAGGGATTTCCATTTTTATTGTTCTGTCCTTGGTATTGATGTCTGTGATAAGGTCATCCGTGGCTGGGATGAGTCGTCCGTCTTCCAGTTCAAAGAGGATATTGGCAGTACTGTCGTCGATGGAGGCGATGGTGCCTACCTTTTTGTTGTTGGATGCTTCTATTAAGTCGAAACCTACAAGGGAAGCAAGGGTAGGAGTATCGTCTTCGTCTGCCAAGTCACGTGGGAAATACACGTCACAGCCAGTCAGTTCAGAGGCACGCTCCTGGGTGTCGATATCGCAGAACTTCACCAGGGCGAGGGAGTCGGAGCGGAAACGATATTCCTCCATAAAGAACGGCACGAGGATGCCGTCTATCTCCAATACAAGGTAGTCGGCATCTACACGGTCGAAGACATCGTCGTCGAACTGGAACGATATCTCTCCTTTGATACCGTGCGACTTACCCAGCCTGCCTATCTTGTAAACCTCTTCGTTCTTAATCATTTCTCGTTATCTTAGCACCCAGCGCATTGAGTCGCCCTTCGATATTCTCATAACCACGGTCTATCTGTTCGATATTACTGATGGTACTGGTGCCGTTGGCACTCAAGGCAGCAATCAGCAGGGCGATACCTGCACGGATATCAGGACTCGACATCCTGCTGGCGCGGAGTGTCAGTTTGCGGTCATGTCCTACGACGACGGCACGATGGGGGTCACAAAGGATGATCTGTGCTCCCATGTCAATGAGACGGTCGACAAAAAACAGACGACTCTCGAACATCTTCTGGTGGAAGAGGACAGAACCGCGTCCCTGTGTGGCTACTACGATGAGTACACTCAACAGGTCAGGTGTCAGCCCAGGCCAGGGTGCGTCGGCCAGTGTCATGATAGTCCCATCGATAAACGAGTCTACGACATAGTGTTTCTGTCGTGGGATATACAGGTCGTCGCCGTCAGTCTCCACCTTGACGCCCAATCGTCTGAAGGCATCGGGGATGATGCCAAGGTCTTTCAGTGACACATCCTTGATACGGATGCCATCGCCCACCATTGCGGCAAGTCCGATAAATGAACCCACCTCAATCATATCAGGCAACAGTTTGTGTTCAGTACCATGCAGGCTCTTCACGCCTACGATGGTCAACAGGTTGGAACCGATGCCGCTGATATTCGCTCCCATGCTGTTAAGCATGTGACAGAGTTGTTGGATATAAGGCTCGCAGGCGGCATTATAGATGGTCGTCGTACCTTCTGCGAAGACGGCAGCCATCACGATATTTGCCGTACCAGTCACTGAAGCCTCGTCGAGCAACATATAAGTGCCTTTCAGTTTCTTGGCACCTATCTCATAAACATTACGATGCTCAATATGGTGGAACTTGGCACCCAAGCACTTGAAACCCATGAAATGGGTGTCCAAACGTCTCCTTCCAATCTTGTCACCACCTGGTTTGGTGATGATAGCTTTGCCCATGCGAGCCAACAGCGGACCAATCATCAAGACAGAGCCACGCAGTGCTGCACATTTCTGTACGAACTCATCGCTCTCCAGGTATTTCAGGTCGAGTTGATCGGCTTGGAAGGTGTAGCTTCCAGATTTTTCTGAATAATTGGAATATTCAGAATACTTGGGTTTCACTTTCACACCGATATCCTTCAGCAGTTGGATGAGGTTGTTGACATCGCGGATGTCAGGGATATTATGTATCGTCACCTCCTCACTGGTGAGCAAGGTGGCACAGATGACTTCCAATGCCTCGTTCTTGGCACCTTGTGGAGTAATCGTACCGCTGAGCAGTCTTCCGCCTTCAATATTGAATGATGCCATTATTTCTTTCTTTTACCGTTACGCTTTCCGTTCTCATTATTCGAAGCCGCTACGATATGGTCGAAGCGGAAGTTATTGAGGTCTATCTGTATCTTTCCGTCCGTAAAGCGTGCGAGGTCGTCAGCCACCTTCTCATCGTCCATCGAACCATGTCCCCATGTGGCGAGGTTGCGTTTCATCTGATTAGCCGTCAGGCGCACCAGTTCATCACGTTCCTCTCCCTCAGGCATGGTCTTGAGTTTCTCAAAGAGCTCCTCCATGAGTCGTCCGTAATGGCGCATATGAGTACCCTCTGACGGATGTGCCATCGGCTCAGGCTTCGACAGAATCTTCTCTGCCTCACTCACATCATAGGGCCAGTCGATGTCCAGTTGTCTGTGACTCATCAGATAGAGATGGTCCCATAATGCCTGCTCATAGTTTTCACTGTCGTGCAACTGTGGGTTCTTGCTTTCCATCAGTCGGATGATGCTCTTGGCACATTTCAGTCGCTCTTCCTTGTCGGGCAGACTGACGGCATGGTCCACCATCTTCTGAATCTCGCGCCCGTATTCAGGCATCAGCAATTTCTCCCGTTGCGTGTTGTAGTCTAATCCTTCTATATTCATGGGTTATAATAGTTTCTTGGGTTTCAAAGCCACAAAGTCTTTCAGGTAGTATGGCACGAAGTAGGCGACATCCTCTGTCTGTTCGTTCAACAGACGTTTCTCGGCAAGGGGCTGCATCCACTTGGCGATAGGCTCGATGCCGTCGATGAAGTGGGCGTTGGGGTGGTTGATGACCTCCATACACTTCTTGGCACCATTACCGAAAAAAAACACAGGACGCTCGTCGAGCCACTGCTTGTAGGTCTCTGCTGTCACGATATCGGCACCTACAGGACGTATCTCATGGAGGGCACGATCATAGAGGGCAGCATATACCTCCATCCGTCGTGCGTCGAGCATTGGACAGAGCAGGGGTTCTTTAGCCATTGGCTCTTGGCTGTTGGCTATTTGCTCTCTCAGCAATACTGGCACACACAATAGTTCGAGTGTCGGCACTGCTATCAGTTTCAAGTCACGTCCATAACAGATACCCTTTGCCATTGACACACCGATGCGTAATCCTGTATAGGAACCAGGACCGCAACTCACTGCGACAGCGTCAAAGGGGATGGCGTGGTTGTCGGTAAACGACAGTGCCTCGTCAACCATCGAGCCCAACCGTTCTGCATGGTTCGGACCACTGTGGTCTTCCTCATGCCAGATGCAGTGACTGTCTTCCGATACGGCGACAGAACATACTGACGTGCTGGTCTCTATATGTAAGATACATGACATGTTTTCTCGTCTTTTCTATTTGACCTGCAAAGTTAATGCAAAAAATCGAGATAGCGAAAAGAATGCGTATTTATTTGCTTTTTTCTCCACATTGATAGAGTTTCGCTGCCAGAGCCCCACTGATGTTATGCCATACACTGAAAATGGCTCCAGGAATGGCTGCGAGGGGATAGGTGGCGAAATGAAGCACTGCCAATGAGGAGGCAAGTCCTGAGTTCTGCATACCCACCTCGATACTGAGGGCGACACACTTCGGCTTGGGTATATGTAATAACTTGCCTATCAGGAAACCTGTGGAGAGTCCCAACAAGTTGTGCAACATCACGACGATGATGACGATGAGTCCACCCACTAACAACCTGTCGGCATTATGCGATACGACGATACCTACTACATATGCAATGACAATCGACGAGAAGGCGGGCAGATATGGCACCACACTTTTGGTCAGTTTTGGCAGGAAACCCTGACACAACAATCCCACGATGATGGGTGCGATGACCACATAGACGATGCTCTGTAACATACCAAGGGTATCTACATCGACCATCGTACCTGCTAACAGCCATACCAATAACGGAGTCAGAATAGGGGCGAGCAGTGTAGAGGCAGCCGTCATCCCTACAGACAGTGCCAGATCACCCTTTGCCAGATAGGTGATGACGTTTGAGGCAGTCCCCCCAGGACAACATCCTACCAGCATGACTCCCAAGGCTAACTCTTTTGGTAGTGCAAACATCCATGCCAGTCCCCACGCCAATAGCGGCATCACCGTAAACTGGGCGAGGCAACCGATTAGGATATCTTTCGGACGACTCAGTACGATACGGAAATCGTGAGGTGAGAGAGTCAGTCCCATACCAAACATAATTACGCCCAGCAATGGGTTAATCGACCATGTATCTATCCATGAGAAAGATGCTGGTATCAGTAATGATATTGCAGCTATTAGGAGTACCAGCAATCCCATCCATCTGGCTATAAAGTCACATATCTTCTTCATCGCATTCTTACTTTTAGTTGCAAAGGTACTAAAGATTTGCTAAGCCACCAAGAAATAAAGGTGCAAGAAATCTCTTTTTTAAAAAAAATAGTCAATTTTCTTTGCTGTTCAGAGAAAATTTATTACTTTTGCATCAAATCTTTATAAAACAAAGGTTTTGAATGATATAGTAAACAGATAAAAAACTATAGTAGAAAGAAATTTGAAGTATTAATTTTTATAAAATAATTACCATGACAGAATTATATTTAGTAATCATTCTTGTGCTGTTGATTGGTTTTGGAATCGCTTTTTATTTCATCTATCGACACTATGAGAAGTTAATGAAGAAAGAAATAAAACGTGCCCAAAAGAGTGAGCAGTTGAAGTCGGTTTTTATCGAAAACATCTGCCATACGCTGCATACACCGCTGAACGCCATTCTAAGTTACAGCAATCTCATCCTTGAAGAAAAAGACGAAACCATGCCGACTGCACAGGTGAAGGAAATGGCGACTAATATTAGCAAAAACAGTGAGCAGTTGATTCATTTCGTGTCACAACTTTTCGAATTATCCAAATTTGAGGGTGTCACCCCTTCCTTTACGTTTATTGAGGTTAATCTCATAGAGCTTATGGCATCTTATCGTCGTGAGGCTTTGAACTTAACGAAACCTGAAGTTTCCGTTCATGTAAGGACCGATCTCTCTCCTCATTGCAAGGCTACGCTAGACACCAATTTCATGCACCAGATTATGATGCATCTTTTGGCGAATGCTGCAAGGCATACTACACAAGGTGACATTATTATCAAATATGGAAACGAGCGCAAGGGGCTCAGGGTAGTCATTACCTATACAGGTATTGGGCAGGCAGAATTGATTGGTACAGACATCTACTCATTCCTTCAGAAGGAAGACGCTCTGTTGAATTCCGATGAGTCATCCTTGCTCGGACTCTCCATCTGTAAGGCTATCGTCGAAATTCTTGGAGGTGAGTTTTATATGGACACAGAATACAACAAGAAGACTGTTGTTACCTTCTGGATACCCTGTAAAATGGTCGATAAACATAAAGAGCATTTGCCCTTTTTTAATTTATAAAGTGAGCCTTCCTTGGAAGGCTTTTTTGTTTATATTATAGGATGTCTTCTGCATTTTTTTCTTTAACCTAAAGGTACAAAACGTGCTAAAGATACGATTTCTCATGTTCGACAAAAGAAATAAATTACTTTTATTCTCTCTTAATCGATTTTTTCGTATCTTTGTACCCGATATTAATAACATAACCAGATTAAATCATTAAAATACATGAAACTATCAACCAAAATCATGATGTTAGCGTTGGCAGCGATGTTCGTTGTCAGTACACCTGCTGAAGCGCAGTTTGGCAGTCTGATAAGAGGAGCTCGCAAGGGCTTGGGTATTAAGACCAAGAAGGAGAAGAGAGAAGAAGCTGCAGCAAAGGAGGCACAGCGCAAACGTGACTCTGTGCAGGCTGTGATTAACAGTATTACACCAACCATTCCGCAACCAGCCCCTGACGGCACGAGGACGATAGCGATCTTGTGGCAGGGTAAGACGAAGATAGCTACATGGGATCCCGTGAGACTAGAGATTACATTCAACAAGAAGTATGAGAGTGGCGAACTGGCTGGTCAGGATGTGAAATATATGCTCGACCCAATAACGGGTGTTGTGAAGAGTAATCTGGGGAACGAAGTGGGGCGTATCAGCAACGATGGTACGATTGTGACTTCGAAATTGGGTACGCTTAACTATGATGCGAGGACCAATAAAGTGTCGTTTAATGGTGAAGTGATTGGCGAGGCGACGATGCAGAAAGCCACATGCTATCACATGACTGTTGGTACGTTCGATGGACATGTGAGTCCGCTGCTGACGACATTCACCCTCATTGGTGCACTGTTCTCGCCAGAACAGATAGCTGATATCCATGCCGACAAAATAAAACAAGACAAAGAGAAAGCCGCCCTTGAGGAGAAGGCACGTCAGGAACGCGCTGCCCGCGAGGAGGCTCAGCGGAAAGAGTGGGAGAACTTGAATTGTGAGATTATGGCAGGCAATGGTATAACACTGGGTTATGTGAAGTCGAATGGTGTCGTCGAAAACAGCTCTCACATCACTATCGGATATATCAAGCAAAATGGTGTTATTGAAGGCTCAAACCATATCACTATAGGCTATGTATCAGGTAACACAGTGGAGAAATCAAACCGTATCACACTCGGATACTTTGATGGTCGCACCTTCGAGAAGTCGAACCGCATCACCTGCGGCTATTACAACAGTGGTACTTTCGAGGCGAGCAACCGCATCACTATCGGCAGGTTCAGTGGTAAATACAACCATACAGTTATTGCCGCCTGTTTCTTCTTTTTCTTCTTCCCAGATCAGGTTAATCAATAAGTAAAACAAAGAATTCATAAATTATAAGACAAAATGAAAAAAATATTTTTATTGGTGGCTTTCGCAGCCATGACCATCACAGCAAGTGCACAGAACAGTTTCGAACTGAGATTTCTTGGTACATACCCTGACATCATTGACTTTGCATGGAACTTCGTCACCATTAATGACGATGATCCAGAGGGAGAAGCCGACGAATCGATGAATGCCGTCAAGCAAGCATTGGAGAAATATCGTACAGGTGTTGATTTGGATGAGAACGATATACTTACCGTTGACAAGAAAAACGGTTTCCTGGTCTATGAGTCCAGATACGACCAACATTTGTTGAGAGTTGAGATGTGCTACTGGAACGAGGCTGACAAAAAACATAAACTGTTTGCCTGCTCCACATGGTGCTATGAGAATGGCAAACCCAGTCTGGGACAGTTTGACGGCATGTGTTTCCTCCGTTATAATAATGCCACGAAAAAGATGACCTTCTGCGACGCCCCTGGCTTTGAGGTGAGTTATGACAATACCACTTACTCACTGCCCCGTACTGGCAAGGACATCACTGTCACCAAGTGGAATGCCGATGGAACAAAGACAGAGAAGACCCTGAAGTGGAACGGACATGGTTTTAGCAAGTAAACAGAACGTGATATGATACAATCAATGACGGGCTATGGCAAGGCTGTTGTAGTCTATAAGGGAAAGAAAATCAATGTAGAAATCAAGTCACTCAACTCGAAGCAGTTGGACCTGATGACGCGCATCGCTCCCCTCTACAGGGAGAAGGAGATGGAGATTCGTCAGATTGTCGCAGAGAAGTTGTTGAGGGGCAAAGTGGAGATGAGTGTCTGGATTGAGAAGGATGCGTCAGCAGAGGCGACTCCTGTGAACACGGCACTGATGGACAACTACTACCAGCAATTGAAGGTTTTTGCCGATGAGCATGGTCTGACGGGTGGTATGGACTGGATGCAGACACTCGTTCGTATGCCTGATGTGTTGACGAAGACAGAGGTAGAAGAACTTGAAGAAGAGGAATGGGCAGTAGCCCGTGCTGGTGTCGAGGAGGCTGTACAGCACTTAGTAGATTTCCGTACACAGGAAGGTGCTGCCTTGGAGAAGAAGTTTGCCGAGAAGATTGATAACATCGAGCGTCTGTTGGCAAGTATCGAACCATACGAGAAGAGTCGTGTAGAGAAAATCCGTGTCCGTATCTTGGACGGCTTGAAGCAGATTCCTGAGGTAGAGTATGACAAGAACCGTTTGGAACAGGAACTCATCTACTACATCGAGAAATTGGATATCAGTGAAGAGAAACAGCGTTTGACGAACCATCTAAAGTATTTCCGTGAGACGATGGCAGACAAAGCAGGTCAGGGTAAGAAACTCGGTTTCATCGCCCAGGAGATGGGACGTGAGATCAATACGACTGGATCGAAGTCGAATCAGGCAGAGATGCAGAACATTGTGGTGATGATGAAGGACGAGTTGGAACAAATCAAAGAACAAGTGCTGAATGCACTGTAATTTTGGCTGTTGGCTATTGGCTTTTAGCTTTTGAAAGATGAGAAATTTTAGAGAATTCCACGTGTATCAACAATCCATGCAATTGTGTGTGGATGTATATAAAATTTGTCAGCATTTCCCGTCTCAAGAGAAATATGCATTAGCTAATCAGATGGAAAGAGCTGTCGTTTCTATATCTTCTAACATCTCAGAAGGTGCTTCACGTAGTTCAAGTTTAGATTTTGCTCATTTTTTAGAGATCTCATTAGGTTCAGCCTTTGAATTAGAAACCCAACTAAAGATAGCTTTAGCTTTACAATATCTGAGCCAAGATGAATATAACAATTTGTATGAAAAACTTGGCATTATTCAAAAAGGGATAGGTAAATTTATTGGTATATTAAAACAAGAAAGACAATGACAAAAGGAAGACTTATCATTTTTTCAGCACCGTCAGGGTCAGGGAAGTCTACGATAGTGAATTGGCTAATGAATAATCACCCAGAACTTAATTTGTATTTTTCGATATCTTGTACGTCACGCTCTCCTCGTGGCACAGAAAAGAACGGAGTTGAATATTTCTTTATAACACCAGAAGAGTTTCGAAAGAAAATAGAGAATAATGAATTCCTCGAATACGAAGAGGTATATCAAGATAGGTTTTATGGTACTTTGAAACAGCAGATTGAAAATCAGTTAAATCAAGGACAGAATGTAGTTTTTGATGTAGATGTAAAAGGTGGAATAAATATAAAAAAATATTATGGTAAGAAGGCGCTCAGCTTATTCATACAACCACCATCTATCGAGGAACTCAGAAGACGACTTGAGGGTCGTGGTACGGATACGCCTGAAGCCATAGAGACAAGATTGTCTAAGGCAGCGTATGAACTCACATTTGCTAAAGACTTTGATGTTGTCGTTGTTAACGACGATTTGGAGAAGGCGCAAGAAGAGACACACACACTGGTCAGCAACTTTTTGAAATAGTATATGAAAGCTAATAGCCAACAGCCAACAGCCAATAGCCAAATTAAGACAGGCATCTTCGGCGGCTCGTTCAATCCGATTCATTGCGGACATATCGCACTGGCAAAGGAAATACTCCGACAGACGGAGTTGGACGAGATATGGCTGATGGTGTCGCCACAGAATCCATTGAAACGAGAGGCAACTGATTTGTTGGAGGATGACCTGCGTTTCCAACTGGCACAGAAAGCATTGGAAGGGGTAGCGGGTGTTGAGGCTAGCGACTATGAGTTTCATCTCTCCAAACCTTCCTACACATGGCATACGCTCCAGCATCTCCAACAAGATTATCCTGACAGGGAGTTCACGTTGGTGATAGGAGGAGACAACTGGGAACGTTTCACCCGATGGTATCACTGGAAGGATATCCTGCGAGAATATGATGTGGTGGTATATCCCCGTGAAGGACAGGTTGGTACGATACAAGCGGAACTATTGCCTGTATCGAGTACGGAAATCAGGGAACGGGTGAAACGAGGAGCGTCCATCGAAGGTTTGGTGCCTGATGTGATTATAGAGGATGTCAAACGACTGTATCGATGAATAAGATCTTGAAGATATTCGGATGGCTATGGAAGCCCATACGTGTGAATGCGGCATTCTTCGTGTTTATGTTTGTCTTGGGTTATCTCTGTACACAGACAGAGATTCGTCTGCATCTGAAAGGCGCCAAACCTTATGACTTGTCTGCCACTGAACTCTTCTTCGATTTATATGCCCTCTGTGTCCTACTAACGCTGATACCTCAAAAGATCCGTATCTGGATTCGTGGTATCATTGCCTTCATCCTTTATGCTGTTGCCTTGATAGATATGTTCTGTTATGTGCATTTCGAGTCGACACTGACGCCGACGATGCTCATGCTCTTTTTCGAAACCACAGGACGGGAGGCTGGCGAGTTCTTGGATTCTTATCTGGGCAGGGACATCTTTATCTCGAAGACAGGTTGGATTCTACTCATTGCCCTGTTACATATCCTCTGGGAGATATTCAGTGCATGGTGGAAGAAAAGACAGAAAGCGATAGGACTTCGTTTGAATCCACAAGTAGAACTTCTTTCTCAAGCCATTTTGGGTATGATAGCCTTTGGCTTGTTTATCTATTGTGCTACTGCGTGTTGGGCGAATAAACAGGCGATGGTACGACTGATGACGAAAACGAATCTCGGAGAAGTGGAGCATGAGTTGACGACGAAAGGATGCGCCAACCTCTATCTGCCCATCCATCGCATGGTGTTCAGCCTGTATGCCAATCGTCTCGCTTCTCAGCAGATTACACATCTGCTAACAACGACAGAGAAGGTACAGGTAGACAGTTGTGATTTCCGCAGTCCACAAATCGTGCTGATTATCGGTGAGAGTTTCAATAAACACCGCTCTCAACTCTACGGCTATGACAAGCCCACAACACCTCGGCAGTTGAAACGTATGCAGGATAGTACGCTCATTGCCTTCACCGATGTGGTGTCACCATGGAACCTGACGAGTTATGTGTTTAAGTATGTATTCTCACTATATGCTGTCGGAGACCAAGGTAACTGGACAGACCTTCCGATGTTCCCTGAGGTATTCCGCAAGGCAGGCTATCATGTGACCTTCCTCACCAATCAATTCTTGCCGAAGGCAGGCGAGGAAGTCTATGACTTTAGCGGTGGTTTCTTCCTGAACTACCCGGAATTGAGTCGACAGTTTTTTGATACCCGTAACCAACGACTCTATCCTTATGACGATGGACTCTTGAAAGCGTATGATGCGTTAGAGGCGAAAAAGCATCATAGGCATCAGTTGACTATCTTCCATCTGATGGGACAGCACGTAGACTATCGGGGACGCTTCCCAGTGAAGACACGCAGGAAGTTTACCCCTGCCGACTATCCTAACAAGAAACTGACAGAGAACCGTTTGCAGATCAATGCCGACTATGATAATGCCACACTCTATAACGACTCCATTGTCGATGAGATTATCCGTCGTTTCGAGTATCAGGATGCGATTGTTATCTATATGCCTGACCATGGAGAGGAGTGTTTCAATACCCTTGATTACTTTGGACGTAACCATTCGGCAGTCATTGACTATCGGCTGGCCCGTGAGGAGTTTGAGATACCTTTCTGGATATGGGCTTCGGAACCTTACCGTTTGGCACATCCTTATGGATGGGAGACTATCAAGCGTTATCGGAATCGTCCGTATATGATAGACCTGTTGCCGCATACCCTGTTGTTCTTAGGTGGTATCCACACGAAAGACTATCGGAAGGACTATGATGTGCTGAACAGTGACTATAATGAGAAACGTCCGCGACTATTGAAAAATAGTGTAGACTATAATAAGCTTAAGCGTGAAAAATGAGTTTCTGACACGGGAAGAGTGTACGGCGATGCGAGGGATTGCCATTCTCGCCATCATGTTACATAACTACTGTCATTTCATTGGAAAGATAGTGAAAGAAAACGAGTATCAGTTTTTCAATACCCATAACGAAGGACTCTGGCAGGTCATCACCCATCCTGATACCCTGTTGCCTGTTCACCTCTTATCGTATTTCGGACATTATGGTGTACCTGTATTCCTCTTTCTCAGTGGTTTCGGATTGGTGATGAAGTATGAGCGGAAGATGCAGGAACAAGTGGCAATCGTGCCTTTTATCCGTTACAACTATCTGAAACTGTTGCGCATGTTGATAGTGGGCTTCGTCCTCTTCATCATCGTGGATATCATGACGCCAGGGCGTTTTCAGTATCATTGGTACAACGTCATCGCCCAGTTGCTGATGTATATTAATGTGCTGCCAACTCCTGATAAGATTATCTGGCCAGGCATCTACTGGTTCTTCGGATTGATGCTGGAACTGTATATCGTCTATCGGTTGTTGCTTTATCGACAGAAGAACTGGGTGGTTATCACTTTGGTTGCCGTCTGTTGGTTGTTACAGGTGTTCTGTGATCCTGAGGGAGAGACACTGAATCGCATACGTTATAATTTCATCGGAGGCATGTTGCCTTTTGGAGCAGGAATCCTTGTAGGGCGTTCTATTGACAGATTCCGTTGCTCCATGTCGCGTTGGCTTTGGGCTATGGTGGCAGTAGTTGTCGCTGCGTTGATATTTGTCATGTGCTTCCATTATCAGTCATGGTTATGGATACCTATACTGATTATCGTAGGTACTATCGCTATCGTGAAGGCCATGCCGCTGACGGTGATGAGCCTGATGGTGTGGTTCGGTAGTATCTCAGCCGCTATGTTTGTGGCACATCCCATTGCCAGAAAGCTATTTATTAACATTGCTTGGCGACAGGATATCTACGACGGACTGATGCTTTATGTCGTCGCTACCATCGCCCTCTCATGGGCTGTGAAGAAAATCATCGACCAAATACCGAGTCCAAGACTATGAGTTTGAATGAGATAACATGGAAAGACCTGAGCCGTTATCGGGGAGAGTTGATGGGTGCAGCTATCATCTTCATCGTCCTTTTCCATATGTCGTTGCCTCGTAGTGATGCTTTCTTTGGTTTGCGTCGCTGTGGCAACATCGGCGTCGATATGTTTCTCTTCCTGAGTGGTATTGGACTGTGGTTTTCATGGGTAAAGAATCCGTCTACCAAACAGTTCTATAAGCGTCGGTTGTTACGTATCTTCCCTGCCTGGCTCATCATGTCGTCACTCTATTATATCCCTCGTTTCGACTGGAAGACAGGCAGTATCATAGACCTGATAGGCGATATTACCATCAACTGGGATTTCTGGTTGCACGATGAAGGGACCTTTTGGTATATTCCTGCCATCATGATGCTTTATCTGTGGGCACCGTTATATATGCGACTGATACAACGGAGTCCTTCATGGCGTTGGCTTCCTGTCCTGATGATGGTTTGGTGTATCTGTGTGCAGTGGGTTATTCCTATCCATAAAGCCGTCGGACATATTGAGATATTCTGGAGTCGTTTACCTATCTTCTTTCTTGGCATCAACTGTGGTGAATGGGTGAGGACAGAGAAGAAGATGGAGAAAGGTGCATGGGGGTTGGTCATACTGACCTTCTTGGCTACGGCAAGTGCTTGTATCTATCTCGAACAGGTGCGGCATGGTCGTTTCCCCTTGTTTGCGGAGCGGATGATTTATATTCCCTTGACGATATCTTTGTTGTTGATTCTAGCAGAATTATTCCGTCATACACCTTCCTGGCTGAATCGCGGAAGTGCCTTCCTCGGGACCATCAGTCTGGAACTCTATCTCATCCATCATCATTTCGTGATGGTATATATCATACCCTATCATCTAGGCTATTGGCCAACGGTATTGTTGACATTGTTGTTTGCGATACCCCTGTCGTGGCTGTTACATTACCTGATTCAACGTGTTATGCCATGAAGAAGATTGTTGCCTTTGACTTTGACGGGACACTCACTACCCGAGACACGCTACTCATGTTTATCCTTCATGCCAAGGGTATTGATGCTTTTATAAGAGGTTTCCTGTATCGTTTGCCGCTTATCATCATGATGAAGTTGAGGCTCTATCCCAACTATCAGGCAAAACAGAAAGTGTTCTCTTATTTCTTCAAGGGGATGACGATAGATACCTTCAATTCACTGTGTCGTCATTTTGCAGAGAAGAACCATCATCTGTTGCGTCCAGAAGGACTGAAGACATTGAATGAGGCTTGGAATGCTGGAGCGGAAGTACTCATCATCAGTGCGTCTATTGACAACTGGGTACAGCCTTTCTTCCCAAATGTGAAAGTATTGGGGACACAGATAGAGGTGGAGGATGGACGACTGACTGGTCGTTTCCTGACAAAGAACTGCTACGGACAGGAGAAAGTGAATCGTATCAAGGAACTGTATCCTCATCGCGAGGACTATTATCTGACGGCCTATGGTGATAGCAAAGGCGATCGTGAACTGCTTGCCTTTGCTGACGAGGCACATTATAAACCTTTCCGCTGATGAGACTGAGACGTGAGGAATGGATATTAGGACTGGGCGTCCTGTTGCTGTTAGTCATCCTGAATGGACTGCTGATAACCAAATATGATGCACTTTTCTCAGTCATCAGTGATGATTATGGAAAACTTTTGTCGTATAACTACCATGTCTCAGGCTTTGATGCCACTACCTATTCCGTATTGACGGAGTGGGGGATGAAGTACGACGTGCTGCGTCATCCGTTACTACCCTATCTCATGTGGTTGCCTTATGGACTTAATCAGATACTGATATCACTGTTGGGTATCAATGGAGCCTTGTATATTGCTGCCGTCATCATCCTTTTCTTTGGTTTTTGTACCACCATCATCCTCTATCGCATCCTGCAAGAGTTGATAGGATTAGGTAGATGGGATGCCACCTTGTTGACAGTATTTTTCTTTAGCCTCGCCTATGTCCTGATAACTTATATTGCTACCGACCATTTCGGCATCTCCCTCTTCCTGATACTCTGGTCTCTCTATCTGATAGGGAAGGCATCGAAAGAAGGAAGAGTGTTGCAGACGTGGAAGTCGGCATTGTTGGTATTCCTCACTGCTGGCGTAACCCTGACGAATGGTGCCAAGGTCCTTGCTGCCGAGTTGATAGCACGTGGCAAGGGCTTCTTCCATTGGAAGTATTTTATGATTGCTATTGGATGTTGGCTATTGGCTGTTGGCTTGGGATTGTGGGAGGAACGTGTGTATGTCTATCCCAAAGAGCAAGCGGAGAAGAAATACTTTCAGGAACACAAGGCGGAGATGATCAAGAAGGCACGGGAGGATCATGAACGATATAAGCATGCACCATGGGTGATTCACAAGGGAAAGCCCTTTGGAAAGGGTAGTATCCTCAAATGGACGGACAAGACGACTTCCCGTTGGGAGACATTGAAAGAGAATGTCTTTGGTGAGTCCCTTCAGTTGCATGAGGATTATGTGTTGGATGATATCCTGAATAGTGAACGACCTGTCCTGTTGTCGTATCATCATCCGTGGAATTATGTAGTGGAAGTGTTGTTAGTACTCTTGTTGCTTGCAGGTATCTGTTGCGGTTTTCGTGAACGACTGTTGTGGATGTGTCTGTTGGGTATTCTTCCCGATGCCTTGATGCATATCGGTTTGGGGTTTGCCATCAACGAGATATATATCATGTCTGCACACTGGATTTATATCTTCCCCATCGCTTTTGCCTATTTGCTAAAAGCCAATTGCCAAAAGCCAACAGCTAATCGCCAAAGGCTAATCGCTAACAGCCTTAGAACACTCATTGCCCTCTTGACAGTCTATTTACTGATACATAATATCGCACTGATAGTGGAGTGGTCACAACAGTCCCCTGTCTCCATCGCATTCTGGTTTGACTAAAAGATAGAAGGTATGAAGAAGATGTTTGGTTTTCTGCGCATCAGAAAAGAAGAAAAGGGACTTGTCATAGCCTTCGTGCTCATCAGCCTCTTCCTTCATGCGTGTTGTATCTGGTGTTTCTCCGATTCATTTCTGAAAGAGTCCATTGAGAATGGCGGTGTGTTCTATAGTCAGTTTCATGTGTCAGGCTACGACCCCATCACCTATGCCGTCGTTACCCATTGGGGCACTACCTATCAAGTATTCCGTCATCCGTTACTTGCCTTCTTCGTCTATCCGCTCTTCTTGCTGAATAACGGACTGATAGCTTTGACTGGCTACAACCTCGTGCAGTTCTTGTTGGCAGGCATCCTGTTGGTATGCAATGTTTATTCCGTCCTATTTCTTTATCGTATCTTCCGTGAGATTATTGGAGTGTTACGGAAGGATGCCATCATCCTCACCTTCCTGTTTTATGGTTTTGCCCATATCATAGTGGCAAGTATCGTACCCGACCATTTCACGGTATCGATGTGTCTGTTACTCATGGCACTCTATCTGTCGGGTAGTTATATGCGGAAAGGCAAAGAATGGACGATTCCTCAAACGGTCATTTTGTTTGTCGTCACTGCAGGTATCACGTTGAGCAATGGTGTAAAGATATACATCGATGCTTTGTTTACCAATGGTATACGCTTCTTCCGTCCGAAATACCTCTTACTTGCTGTCATCTTGCCTGCTGCGTTGTTGTGGGGTTTTGCCAATTGGGAGTATTATGTCTATGTGCAGCCTAAGGAAAAAGAACAAAAGAGGGCAGCCATCAAAAAGCAGCAGATGGCTAAACAACAAGCCTATAAGGCATTTATGGATACGACCTCAATTACTAATCCTAAAGAGAAAGAGGCAGCGTTTACAAAGATGTATCGTCTTCAACAAAAAAAAGAGGCGAAGGAGCGATGGAACAGTATGCACAAGGGCTTGCCTATCAAGGGTAAGAGTATCTTTTTGCGGTGGACGGATATCACGACGCCTCGTTGGGACTCAATGGTAGAGAATCTCTTCGGTGAGTCCATCATGCTTCATCAGGATGAGTTGTTGGGTGACACCTTACGCAATCGTCCTTTGATCGTAGTGTACCGTTGGTGGATATGCTATGCAGTAGAGGCTGTTTTAGTCATCCTCTCCCTTGTCGGCATATGGTTTGGACGTAAGAGTCGTTTCCTGTGGCTTACACTTGCAGGCTTTGCCTTCGATATGGTAATCCACCTGAGATTAGGCTTTGGTTTGAACGAGGTCTATATCATGGCATCCCACTGGGCTTTTGTGATGCCGATATGTATCGCGTATTCTGTATTGGCAGCCTCTCGTTATAACGTTATGACGTTATGTCGTTATAATGTCGTTCGGATTCTCCTCATTCTTATTACGGTCTTCCTTTGGCTCTATAACGGAAGCCTGCTGGTCAGTTACCTTTTAGGAGGTGCTTTCTGAGTAATTTATAATAATGGACGAAGAAGTAACTGATACGAGGGGGTAACAGGATAGCAAGACGATCTGCAAAGGGAATCGATTTATCTAACTGTTTCCGCAACGGACGGTAATAGGCATCAAGGACATTGAACTGTTTCTTGTCGATGAATTTCTCATATACTTTAATCTGGTGTCCTACGAAGGTAGAGCAATAAAGCTCCCATTGGGGCTGTAACGTCTTCCGCAACTCTTCGTCGTAAATACGTATCATTTCCAAATCCTCTATGCGGTCATTGGGCATATCCTCATAATGTAGATAGGCAGAATCATTGACGAAAAACACCTTCGGCTGCTTCATCAGACATTTGATTTGCATGAGAGAGTCTTCCCGTTCTACTATCTCACGAGGGGCACCCAAACAACCGTCTAATAATTCTCGCTTAAAGATAATGCCCCACAGTACACAGAAAGAGTTACGTGTGGCAAGGAGGTCACGTATCAAAGGCTCTGTATCTATCCAGCCTCGCCAACCTGAGTCGTGGCGATTTCCGTATTGGTCGTCATAAGGACTAATCACTTCGTCGGCATCCGTCTCTTGGATGGTGTCATACATCGCTTTCAAAGCTCCACTCATCAAACGGTCGTCAGCATCAACAAACATCACGTATCTGCCTTGTGAATGTTCCAGACCATAGCGTCGTGCAGCCGTCACACCACTATTAGGAATATGGTACACATGCAGGCGGGGTTCTGTTTCTGCCCATTGGTCACACATCTTACCGGATGCGTCCGTACTGCCGTCATCTACGGCAATGACTTCAAACGACGGAAAGTCTTGTGAAAAAATGCTTTTCAGACATCTTCCGATATACGTCGTTTTATTGTAGACGGGTATGATGACAGATATTTCCATGACTATTGATAATTGATATGTCCTGTATTCTTTTTTACTCGGAAGACAATGGCGTTCCAGATGGATTTGAAGTTACCATATCGGAGGTTGCGCCATAGTTCTTCAATGCTTCTGCCGATCTTGATCCAGGGATGTCCCCAAGCCATAATGCGGTAGACACGCTGCTTGTATTCCACATTCTCAATGACATACTGCGGATGCCTCAGTGGAAACTCCATCTCGTAGAAAGGCATCGTTAACAGTCGCTGCATCCGTTTGGGCAGTGTCTTCATCGCACTTTGGAAATGGGCAGACTCTTCGGAGACGGCAGTATTCTGAATCATATTACGGGTGGGTACGATGGTGAGTCCGGAATGCAACATGTTATAAGACCAGTAGACAGTCTCATAGATGGGATTGCCAGCCTCTTTGTGTTTGCGCAATTTCTTCACCATCTCTTCCCGTTCTCCATGTGCCTTGACGTATGCTTCCAACTGATGCATGTCGAACGTATGGTCGACGACCTTGTATCGGTCGTCCCACTGGTTGACGACTCTGCCCCATGAAGCCCATCCCCAAATGCTAAAGACAGATGTAAACAGATAGTCGTAGGGCGCCTCGGTCTTCTCTTCATGGTTATAACCGGCAATCATCGTGATGCGCTCGTCATGTTCATAACGGTCAAGCATCTCCTTGCAGAAACGGATAAACGAGACGGCTGGGGTGGAATCATCTTCGATGACGATACATTTTTCATACAACGAGAATGCCCATCGCTGTGCTTGATAGTTGGAAGCCCAAGCGCCAGCGTTCTCCGTATGATAGTTGCGATGTACCTCACATTCCCAGTCGATTGCCTCGTCAGCGACAATCTGTTTCGCTGCCTCAATCTTCTGTTCCTCCTCAGGGTTTCTTGAACCATCCTGATAAAGGAGCAGACGAGAGGGACGTGCCTTCTTGATAGCGTCGAAGGTACGCTTCAGCGTCTCTTGCCGTGTGAAGAATATCAGCAATACGGCGACATCGTTTTCTGCAGGATATTTCGTCATGCTTTAGACCTTTGACCTTTTATAAAATGTATACACTCCTCCATCATCTTCACCTTCAATAGTCGCATGATAGTGGCATAGAGGATGACGGCAAGGAGGATGCGTAGGAACAACAACAGATAACTATTTGTGACACTGGCTGTGACAAACCAGATGGCAACCATGATGGCAGTACTAATCAAAGCGAAAGGAATCGTGTCCTTACATACATCACATAGACGTACGCCAATCAGTTGTTTCGCACATACTTGCCATGTCATGAGCCATACGATATTCAGGATAGTGTAGGCATATACTACTGTGATGATGCCATACTGATAAGTGAGGAAGATTAACAGCAGTTGTAACAGGATTTGAGAGATATTCAGCCACATATTGACATCACTGCGTCCCTGACTGATAATCAAATTCTTGTAGAGTGAATAGAATGGCATGAAGGCACCACCGATACAAAGGATGCGCAGGATGGGTACACATGCCTCCCACTTCGGTCCGATGGTCGAGAGAATGAATTCATTCGCCACCAATGCCAGTCCAAACATCGCAGGGAATGAAAGGAAGGCTGTAAAGCGTAGCATCTTGCGGAAGACAGGAATTTCTTGGCTGTTAGCTGTTTGCTCTTGGCCATTAGCACGTACTTCAACCAATACAGGCTGTGCCACTTGTTCAATACTGCCGCTGACGAGTTGGTATGCCATTGTGTTCCATTTGGATGCCTGGAAGAAGTTACCTACTACTTGTGGTGTCTTCGTAAACAGTTTTCCAAAGATGAACGTCAGAATATTGTTATTGACGGTATTGATGACCATCGTCACAAGGATGTTCATGGCGAACTTCCATGTACGACGGATAGGGGAGAAGTCAATCTTCAGCGAAGGTCGCCATTTGACATAGCAGAGTCGACCGATGACCAAGATGGCTGCATTCACTACTTGTTGCCACGCCAGACTCCAGTAAGAGAAACCGTTGAAGGCAAGGGTGACAGCAACGATACCTGAGCAGATTAATGCACAAGTGTTGATAATCGTGATTTCTCTGTTCATCATGTTCTTCGTCATATAGGCATGTGTCGAGATACCAAATGACGAAATGAAGAAAGCAAGGAAGATAAAGCGCGATAAGTCAGTTAGACAGGGTTGTTCAAAGAACAGGGCTATCCAAGGGGCAGCGATAAACAGGATGACATAGATACAGGCACTTGCCAGGATATTAAACCAGAACACGGCGTTATAGTCGTTGTCCGTCGGTTCCTTCATGTTTACAATTGCCGTAGAGAAACCACTTGACTGTAAGTTTCCTGCAATGGCGGAGAAAATGGCAATCATACCGATAGGAGCCCATTCCGCAGGGGCAATCATACGTCCCAACAGAATGCCGATGACGACACTCAATACCTGTGTGGCTCCACTGTTCAACGTTCCCCAGAAGAGCCCCCTTGCCGTTCGTTCCTTCAGGTTCTCTGTACTCATTTTGGATGCAAAGATATGAATAAGCGAGTAAAATGCCAAATAAATTTGCAATTTTCCAAGATTTGCATTATCTTTGCAACAATATATGGAGAAGAAAAAGAAAAACCATTCGTTTGCGACAAGACTGTCGCGCTGGGTTATGTTGGTGTTGCTTGTCATGATGGGCATCATCTCATACGTTTTCTATGATGTCTGCGTGGGTGAGATTGTATCTATCATGGGTAATAATTTTCATGGTAGTATGCAGTCTTCTGACATCTGTATCAGTGATGCTATGTCCGATGTTAGCGTTGCCGTCAACAACAACATCTTTGACATCGAGCGTAATCTGTCACAGCCAGACCAGTTGCAACCCATCATGGAGCGTATTGTTACACAGAATCCGCGTATCCGCAGTTGTGGTATCAGTTTCATCGAAAACTACTATCCCAAGAAAGGACGGCAGTTTCGTCCCTATACGTGGCGTACTGACAGCATGGAGGTGAAGACGCGGCAATTAGATGATGGGTTTGAAGATTACCTGAAGGCGGAATGGTTTACTGAGGCTATTGCCAAGGATTCTGCCTATTGGTCAAGGCCTTTCGTTGACGGACGACACGAGGCAAGAACACCGTTGGTGTCCTATCAGTATCCTATACACGACCAACAAGGAAAGGTAGTGGCTATCTTAGATGCTGACCTGTCTCTTGACTTCATGACACAACTTCTGGATAAACAGGATAGTATCTTTGAAAAAGATGTCTGGCTTCTTTCGGACGATTTCGGGGCTTTCAAGAGTTATGTATTACGGAGCGATGGCACTTTCCTGACTCACTTAGAACAGAGACGCATTCTGAAAGGGAACTTCTTCGATCATGTCAAAGATTATGACGAGCCAGGTGTGGCAGAGAATACCATCAAGGAAATGAAAGAAGTCAAGAGAAGTTCCAAAGAGACATCGAAACCACTGAAGGTTAACAGAAAAGACACCTATCTGTTTTATGCTCCAGTCACAGGCACTGATTGGATTCTGGCAGTTACTGTTCCTAAGGGAGCAATAGACTATTTCAGTATTCTTCTTGGTCTCTTTGTGGTAATGATCTTTTTCGTAGTGATTTTCGTGACCTCTTTGGTGTGCCGTCTCACCATCAAGCGTGCTACCAAGCCCTTAAAACTGTTAGCAGACACTGCCGACAAGGTGGCACAGGGACAGTTCGACACGCCGCTGCCGACGATAAAACATCATGACGAGATACACCAGTTACGTGATTCTTTTGAGAACATGCAGCATTCACTCACCGACTACATCGAAGAGTTAAAGGAAACGACAGCATCGAAGGCATCGATGGAGAACGAGTTGAAGATTGCCCATGGGATACAGATGAGTATGCTACCTAAGACGTATCCTGCTTTCCCCGAACGCAACGATATTGATATCTATGGACAGGTGACACCTGCAAAGGCTGTGGGTGGCGACCTCTACGACTTCTTCATCCGTGACGAAAAACTTTTCTTCTGTATTGGTGACGTATCAGGCAAGGGTGTTCCTGCCTCCTTGGTGATGGCAGTCACGCGATCGTTGTTCCGCAATATCGCTGTCCATACGACAGAGCCCGACAAGATGGTGGAAGGTCTCAACGATGCGTTGAGCGATAATAACGAGACGAGTATGTTCGTCACACTCTTCGTTGGAGTGCTTGACTTGGCGACGGGCCGTCTCTATTATTCGAATGCAGGTCATAACATGCCCCTGTTATTGACAGACGATGGTGCCGTTGTTTTGTCTTGCAATCCCAATATCCCTGCAGGTGTATCGTCCAACTGGAAATTTACGAGTCAGCAGATAGATTTGAAGGCAGGAACAACACTCTTCCTCTATACGGACGGGCTCAACGAGGCAGAGGATATCAATCACAACCAGTTTGGCATGGAGCGTATGCAGCAGATAGCCGCTACTGCAGACAATCAACCGCAAAGTGTTATTACTACTATGAAGGAGGCTGTAGAGCAGTTCGTCGGCGAGGCAGAACAGAGCGACGACATGACGATGTTTGCCATCCAATATATCTCAAGTCATTGACAACCAACCCATAAAGAAAGATCATTATGATGATAGAACACGAATATAAGATGCTGATAATTTTTCTTTTGATAATTATCGCCATGGTCGTAGCCACCATAGCAATACCTGTCTATGGATATAGGCGTAAACGCTACAAGGGACTTGCTATTGGCTGTCTGGCGCAGCCCTTTGCCATAATTATTCTTATCATCTTAGCAGAGCTTGGTTCTAACTTTTATGTAAAATGGAAAATCGATAGGAAAAAGGCTGACGCAATGGTCACCATCCGTAGTACTGAAACCTTTGCCGACCATGTCGATACCCTCATGTGGTATATCAAGAATGATGGGGAATGTGTCTTAGACAAAGAGGAAAAGGAGGATAAAAGGAATATGGACTTGAGTTACCCGGTAAGTCTCTTCGACGTCATCCGTCTTAACGATGCCAGCGTAGGTGTAGAAGACAGAGTCATGGTTAAGTTCGACCTCAAGTCAAAGAAGGTGATGGCGACGGATCTTTATACTCCAGCAGAAGTTGTTAACGTTGACTGGGATAAGGTAAACGCATATTTCGAAAAGAAAGAGTAATATGAGATACGGGTTATTGATGATTGGTTATTGGTTGTTGTGTGTCGGTTGTGGGGCAAAAGGTCCTGCAAAGACGGAGCAAGCCATAGAGACGGATGATGCTGTAGAGAGTTCCATGGATATGGATGTAGAATACACGAAAGAGGATAGTGCGCTGGTCGTGAAACTATTGACGGAGGCACAAACGCAAAGGGGTAAGGAAAACAGGATGATGTATTTTGGTAAGAAATTCCTCGGTCTTCCATACGTGGGGTTTACATTGGAAAATGGTGACAAAGAACATCTGATAGTCAACCTACACGGACTTGACTGTACGACCTTTGTTGAAACGGTACTGGCACTCTCACTCTGCGACCTGCAGAATGCTCGGACGTTTAAGGACTATTGTCAGAATCTCTCCAAGATACGCTATCGCAATGGTAAGATGACAGACTATACTTCGCGCTTGCATTACTTCACATGGTGGGGCGATGACAATGTTCAGTTGGGAATCGTGAAGGAAATCGGGACGATGGACCCGATGGATTTTCCTTTCGATGCCGTGCAGACCATCCATATCGACTATATGTCGAAGCACCCCAATCTCTATAAGCAACTGAAAAATCATCCCGAGTTTGTATCCATCATCAAGCGTTATGAGGATGAAACTAATGGTAGGAAATATGTCTATATCGCCAAAGAAGACTTAAAATTTCATCAGTCAACACCATTGGGACAGATCCGTGACGGTGATATCGTAGCAATGCTGACAGACCGGGATGGATTGGATACCCGACATATCGGTATCGCTTTCTGGAAAGACGGAAACTTGCATCTGATGCATGCCTCAAGTATCTATAAGAAGGTACTGATGAGCAAGGAGACCTTCTATGAGTATGAGAAGAAACAGCCGAAGCATATAGGTATTCGGGTGTGGCGGTTCTGCGAACCGAAGTGAGGAATGAAAAACGAAAAGTGAAAAGAGATATGAGGCAGATTACGGATATTAGGGAGTTGAGGGACATCCAGATGGGGATCATGGATGATGTCCATCATTTTTGTGAGGCACAGGGCTTGCGCTATTCACTGAGTAGTGGTACCCTTATCGGAGCAGTACGCCATCAGGGATATATTCCTTGGGATGATGATATTGATATCTATATGATGCGCGATGACTATGAGCGTTTCCTGAGAACCTATCATGACGAGCGGGGACGTTATCGGGTATTGGACCCCAAGAAGGAGGATCATTACTATTATACTTTTGCGAAGGTAGTCGACCAACGTACGAAAATGGTGGAGAAAGAGACGGAGGGTTATGAGATAGGCGTGTATATCGATGTCTTTCCCGTCGATTATGTGACGAACGACAAACAGGAACGCGAGCGCATCTTCCGACGGAAGAAACTGTTGTATAAGATACGTCGTTGTAAGATCTCCCAGTCGAATCCGCTGAAATCCCGTCTTGCCTATTGGTGCTACCGTCATCTGCCTGTCACTGTAGGTATGCTTGACATGATGATAGAATATCTGATTGTCAAGAGAAAACCCACAGGAACAGTGTGCCACATGACAGAAGCTGGACCGCTCACCCCTAAAGGTTGCTTCCCTGCGGCTGACATGAAAAAGATGATGGACATGAAGTTTGAGGATCGTGTCTATAAGGTCATGATCGGCTATGATGACTATCTGTATCGGACGTATGGCGATTATATGAAACTGCCACCCGAAGACCAACGTACCACACATCAATTTGAAGCGTATTGGCTATGAATATCTGTATTTGCGGAGGAGGTAACCTTGGACATGTCATCACGGGCTTTGTGGCAGCGAAGAAGGATTACGAGGTCAGCCTGTTGACGCGTTGTCCTGAACAATGGGACAAGACGTTGCATATCTATGCACCAGATGGCAAGATCATTGAAGGAACGCTACAACAGATTACTTCCAATGCAGCAGAAGTTATTCCACAAGCAGATATCGTACTTCTTTGTCTTCCTGGTTATGGCATCGTTGATACTTTACAGACAATTCTCCCTTACTTGAAACCTCAGACTCCTGTGGGTAGTATTGTCAGCAGTACGGGTTTCTTCTTTGAGGCGATGAAAATACTGCCAGAGACGACACCTTTATTCGGTTTTCAGCGTGTTCCTTTTATAGCACGTGTAG
>CADCEW010000015.1:1002-43307 GCA_902800585.1 uncultured Prevotellaceae bacterium | reverse complement strand
CCTTTCGCCTAACTACTTCGGCGACCTTATCCGTCAGGCTACAGGAGAGACAGCCACAGCCATCATCCGCAACTTCGTGATGCAACGAGCCACCGCCTACCTTCACGACGGAAAAATCATCTCAGATACTTCTGAACTCCTCGGCTTTGAATATCCGCAACATTTTACTCGTGTATTCAAAAAACACTTCGGTCTCACTCCCAGCGAGTTTCTACGAAAATGAGAAACGAAGTATCTCTCTTCGGACATAATGGAGTTTGTCGAATTATATCCAGTTATTAAAATATTTACTGCCGAAATGACTTTCATAGTTGTTTTGCGAAAATTTAGAAAAACTCCGTCGATTTGCAGAAAACTTACATTAAGGCGAGTTTTCTTTCTATACCACAGAAGTTAACTCAAAATGAAATGTTTTTCATGAAAACGTTTTTCAGTCAAAAGGAAAGGGCAATGAGAAGGGGAGAGAATAAATCGGTTCATCTTCAGTAAAAAGAAAAATGTGTTCTCTGGGAAACATTCAATTATTTTATTCGGGCAAGTTTAGGTTTACGTTTATTCATGTATAGATACTTGCAATTCTAAACTTAAAGGCTAAACCTTCAATCTCTAGCTTTGGGTTTACAATACCTTATTATATATATAAGAACATCTAAACTTAAACCTAAACTTATGGCATTAAATTCCATCCATTTTTCTTTTAATCGAAACAAGAAATTGGTAAATGGATGTGGTTTTTGCCTTAATTTATATTAAAAACAAACACATTCTGCAAGAAAAACGTGCTAAATGAGTGTAAAGTCAGAAGAAATTGCTAACTTGGCAAACAAAGTTTGCAGAACGTGTTATTGGAGGCTGTTTCTTCGGGGCATGTGAAGCATTGACAGTTAAGGATTGTGAGACGTAATGTCGAGCAATTTAGTGTAAAACAAAGAGTGAAATAATAACATTAAAATGAAAATTCTGCTCCCAAAACACGTCGCGAGCGTGTAAAAACGCGCAGAATGTGTCGGATTCAAGGTGCCAGTACTTTACACAAACCTGTAAGTAGCTGATTATCAACATCCGTTAGCCGCCGCACAGGCTGCTGTCGAAGAATAAAGTTCTATCGATATACATGACAAAAAAGGATTCGCCTGTTATGGGCGAATCTTTTTTTTATGATTGTTTTATACTTCTATTCTCCTTTCAAGGAAAAACTGTTTTGTCTTGAGGAAATAGAGAAGGACACCAGTGGCGTTCATGATGGCAACTATCCAGAAGGCGGCTGTATAGCCTAAATGCTCGGCAATGGCTCCACCAGCGAGGATACCGAGTCCCATGCCGATGTCCCACGAGATGAGAATAGTCGAATTGGCAGTGCCACGCTCGTTATGATGAGCCATGGAAATCATCATGTTCTGGAAAGCTGGCCACATGTGGCCATTACCCAAGCCGATGAGGATGGCAGAGGAGTAATAGCCAAAACTATTGGGAAAAGCGACAAAAAGCGTATAGCCTACCAAAGAGATAAGCATACCCTCAGAAGCGTTATGGGTAAGCAGTCCTTTGCGTAGTGCCTTACCACCTTGCAGTCGGGAAAGAATCAATCCAATAGAACAGAGCATAAACCATGTGCCTGTACCACCTGTGATACCCATGACCTGTTTGCCGTAGATGGCGAGATAGTTGCTTAGTACACCGAAGCAGAAACCGAAAAACACCATATTCACACCCAACAGCCAACCGTTTTTTAAGAAGAAACGGTCTAATGAAAGCTTAGAGTTGAGCCTTGAGATTTGAGTGTTTTTGGGTTTGAGGGTGACGCTTGCATCGACAATCCAGCCGAAGGTAGCGATAGCAAAGGCAAGCCAAAAGAGGAGTTCGAAATTATGGGTCTCTGCATAGATAAAAATAGCAAAGGTCGGGGCTATCGCCATTGCGAGGTTGTTGCTTAGTCCGTAATATCCGATACCCTCGTTACGTCGCGATGAAGGCAGTACATCGATGGCAACAGTGGAGTTGGCAACAGTCAAAGTACCAAAAGGACCTCCGTGTAACGTTCTGACGATGGTAAAGAGTAGGAGCGTTCCTGCTGCAAGATAGCCTGCAAAGAAGATAGCAAAGGCGGAAAAGCTCACCATCAGAACAGTCTTTCGAGGAAAGGAGTCAACGAGATAACCGCTGAACGGACGGAAGAGGAGTGCAGTAATGGTATAGCCAGACAATACGAGTCCAATAACATCCTTGGTCGCCCCGAAGGTCTCACTCAGATAGAGTGGCAGTAACGGGGTGAGCAAATAAAAGGCGAAGAACAGCGAGAAGTTTGCCGTCATCACCTTGATATAGTTTTTGTTCCAAAGGCGTTCCATTAATATTGCCTCAGAGCGGCAAGCAGCTCGTTATTCTCGTTTTTCGTACCGATAGTGACACGTAGGCAGTTGTTACATAACTGAATACGACTGCGGTTGCGCACGATGATACCTTTATCGACTAAGTAATCGTAAATCTTCTGCGCATCCGTCACTTTGGCTAAGAAGAAGTTAGCATCCGTCTTATACACTTCCTCACAGACAGGCAGTTCGGAGAAAGCTTGCATCAATCGACTGCGCTCAGTCAACAGCGTCTTTACCCACTTATCCACCTCAAACGGGTCTTTCAGCGCCTCTAAGGCCTGTTGTTGGGTGAGTTGGTTGACATTATACGGATACTTCACCTTATTATATATATTAATAATGTCTTTCGTGGCAAATGCCATACCGAGGCGGATACCTGCCAATGCCCAAGCCTTACTCATGGTATTAAGTACGATGAGGTTGGGGTATTTCGCCAGTTCCGCACGGAGTGTCTTTTGTTGGGCGAAGTCACTATATGCCTCGTCAACGATGACGATGCCTTCAAAACCCTCAATCACTTTGATAATCTCGTCACGATTAAGTGAGTTACCCGTGGGGTTGTTAGGAGAGCAAAGCCAGATCATTTTCGTATGTGCATCACATGAAGCCAACAGATCGGCAGCCTTGAAATCGAAGTTTTTGTCAAGTAGCACACGACGATACTCGATATCGTTAATGTCGGCACACACCTTATACATGCCATAAGTCGGTTCGATAGCCACTACATTATCCTTGCCAGGCTCACAGAAGATGCGATAAGGCAGGTCAATCGCTTCGTCACTGCCATTACCCAGGAAAATCATATCCTCAGGAATGCCCTTGACTTTCGATATCTGTTTCTTCAGCTCACGCTGTAAAGGATCGGGATAACGGTTAAAAGGTGCCCCATATGGATTCTCGTTGGCATCGAGGAATACATGCGCCTCTTTGCCAGAGTATTCATCACGGGCACTGCTATAGGGTGCAAGACTCCAGATATTCTTTCTGACTAATTGTTCTAAGGGCTTCATGGGCTTGATGGGTTTAATGGGTTTATTGGGGAAGGGATTTGATACGAACGCTCATAGCATTCTTATGGGCATCAAGCTGTTCTGCTTCTGCCATCAGTTCAACGGCATGACCGATATGACGGATGCCTTCCTCTGTGAGATGCTGGAAAGTGATTTTGCGACAATAACTGTCGAGGTTAACACCATTATAGGCAGTGGCATAACCATGTGTAGGCAGGGTATGATTGGTTCCGCTAGCATAGTC
This sequence comes from uncultured Prevotellaceae bacterium, assembly GCA_902800585.1. Lineage (GTDB taxonomy): Bacteria > Bacteroidota > Bacteroidia > Bacteroidales > Bacteroidaceae > Prevotella. The sequence goes on along the minus strand of CADCEW010000015.1, from coordinate 39,681 downwards.
GCCAGCACTCTCACAGGCGTATGAACCGAGGAATACACTACCCGCATTGATGACCTTCTCGGCTAATTGCTCATAGTCTTTTGTCTGGATAATCAGATGTTCTGGTGCATAGCAGTTGCTGAGGTCTATCATTTCGTCAGAAGAACCGACGAGGACATAGCGACTGTTATCTAATGCTTTGGAGGCCATTTCCTTACGTGGTAATATTTCCAGCTGCTTGTCAACCTCTTGTTGTATCTCTTCAAGTTTACTCTCCGAAGTAGTGATGAGCAGCACTTGTGAGTCAATACCATGTTCTGCCTGTGACAATAAGTCGGCGGCTACGAATTCTGCATTTGCTGTTTCGTCAGCAAGAACGCAAACCTCCGAAGGACCAGCAGGCATATCAATAGCCACCTCGTCAAGACTGACCTGTTGCTTGGCAGCCATCACATATTGATTGCCTGGCCCGAATATCTTAAAAACTTTAGGTACAGACTCTGTTCCGTATGCCATTGCACCAATCGCCTGTACACCACCAGCCTTGAAAATCTTACTGACACCAGCAACACGGGCAGCATAGAGGATGGCAGGATTCACTTTGCCTTCCTTATTCGGAGGCGTACATAGCACAATCTCCTTGCAACCAGCAATCTTAGCAGGGGTGGCAAGCATGAGTACAGTAGAGAAGAGTGGGGCAGTACCACCAGGGATATATAATCCGACTTTCTCAATGGCAATACTTTTTTGCCAGCAAGTAACTCCTTCTTGTGTTTTAATCTTCTGTCCTACAAAACGCTGGGAGATATGGAATACCTTGATATTATGATGCGCAAGGATAATAGCGTCTTTCAGTTCATCACTGATTAACTGCTCTGCCTCATCCATCTCTTGTTCAGTGACGGCAAGGGAGGTCAGTACTGCCTTGTCGAATTTCTCCTCATACTCCTTTACTGCTACATCGCCACGCTGCTTTACGTCAGCAAGAACGCTGCTGACAGTAGCGTTGAGTTTCGTCAGGTCAAGTCTTGGACGAGCGATAATCTCGCCCCACAGGTCTTTGTTGGGAAAGCGATATATTTTCATTACATGATCATCTTTTCAATCGGAGTCACTAAGATACCCTGTGCACCCATTTCTTTTAGTTTACCGATAATTTCCCAGAAACGCTTCTGGTCGAGAACGGTATGTACGGAACACCATTCCTCGTCGGCAAGGGGGATGATGGTGGGACTCTTCAAACCAGGCAGTACGTTGATGATTTCCTGAAGGCGAGCCTTTGGGGCATTCATGCGGACATATTTCTTGTCTTCTGCATCCTTTACTGCCTTGAATCGGAACAACATCTGCTCTAGGATGTCACGCTTCTCCTGTGTCATTCCCTTGTGTCCGATGAGCAAAGCTTCGCTCTGCATCACCACTTCTACCTCACGGAGATTATTGCTAACGAGGGTAGAACCACTGCTGACGATATCGAAGATACCATCGGCAAGACCGATGCCCGGACTGATTTCCACAGAACCAGTAATGACATGAATCTCAGCATTAATACCTTTCTCTGTCATGAACTGACGGAGGATGTTGGGATAGGAAGTGGCAATCTTCTTACCATTAAACCACTCCACGCTCTGATAGTCGATTTCTTTAGGGATGGCAAGGGAGAGACGGCATTTGGAAAAACCCAGACGAGAAACAATCTCCGCATCCTCACCACGCTCTACAAATTCGTTTTCACCCACTACGCCGATATCTGCCACACCACTGGCTACACTCTGTGGGATGTCGTCATCACGCAGATATAGCACTTCCAAAGGGAAATTGGTTGATTGGACTAAAAGGGTGCGTCGTCCTGAACTGACCTTAATGTCTGCCTCTGCAAGCAGGTTCATCGTGTCTTCAAACAGACGACCTTTTGATTGTACTGCTATTCTTAACATATTCTTATTTGCTAATTTAGGTTGCAAAATTACGCATTTCTCACCATATTTGCAAGAAAATGTTTTGTTTTATGCTCGCTTAATCGTACCTTTGCACCCAAAATCCAAAGAAATTGACGCAAAAGAGCATATATATTCATTTAATAACGTTTCTTCTGGTGCTGACTTCTTGTTCTCAGAAGCAAGAACAGCCGTTGACTCCATGGGACGAAGAAGAGACAAGTACAGATACAGGTCCGTCAGTTTTCGACTTGGAGCAAATTGTCAGTAATGGTGAACTGATAGCCCTTGCCATGACGGGTCCAGAAACTTATTATGACTATCGCGGAAAACATCTTGGTACAGAATACATGCTATGTCAACGGTTTACGAACAAGATTGGAGTCAGTTTGCGTGTAGAGGTGTGTCGTGATTCAGCTGAGATGGTACGTCGCCTTCATGATGGAGATGCCGACATCATTCTGTTTCACAATCAACCGAATGTGAAGCAGTTGGCGTGGAAGATAGGAGAGGATAAGCCGCAGTTAAAGAAAGCTCTCCAGGAGTGGTATCGTCCGCAGTTCCTTGACGAGGTAAAGAAAGAGGAAGACTATCTGTTATCTTCCCGTTCTGTGAAGCGTCGCGTCTATGCACCAATGCTGAATGCCAAAGGTGGTGTTATCTCTCATTATGATGCTCTGTTCCAACAACACTGTCGCAGCATCCGCTGGGACTGGCGTTTGATGGCGGCACAGTGTTATCAGGAGTCGACTTTCGACCCGCAGGCTCGTTCGTGGGCGGGTGCCTGTGGACTCATGCAGATTATGCCGACAACAGCAGACCACTTGGGATTGGCACGTTCGGACATGTTCAACCCAGAGAGGAGTATTGCTGCCGCAGCCAAACTCATCGGAGAACTCGACCGTTCTTTCTCGGATATCCGTAACCAGCAGGAGCGCATCAAGTTCATTCTTGCTGCCTATAACGGTGGTGCCAATCATGTCCGTGACGCTATGGCACTGGCAAAAAAGAACGGACGTGACCCACAGCGTTGGGCAGATGTCAGTCATTACATCTTGTTACTTGCACAGCCAGAATACTATAACGACCCAGTTGTGAAGTACGGATATATGCGTGGCTCCGAGACTGCCGGCTATGTCGATAAGATTATGCAGCGGTGGAACGGCTATCGTGGCGTGAAGTCACCAAGCATAGGTGGCATGTCGGGTACTCCACAGCGTGCCACTCATGAAAAAAAGAAGTATAAGATATAAATATAAAATACACAGGGGTACTTGATAACCCCCTTTAACAAAACAAGAACAATGAGAAAAAATGAACAAGTGAGTGTGACATTCATGTTGCTTGCAGTCACATTCTGTGTTTGTCTGATATTGGCAAACCTTTTAGCAACAAAACAGATTCAGTTCGGACCACTGAATCTGACATCGGGTGTCTTAGTGTTTCCCATCTCCTATGTCGTCAACGACTGTATCACAGAAGTTTGGGGTTATCGTCGTGCGAAGTTAGTTATTTGGACAGGCTTTGTGATGAATTTCGCCTTCGTTCTAATAGCATGGTTGGCAGATATGATTCCCGGAGCACCTTATTGGACTAACCAAGAGGGATTCCATGCATTATTCGGACTTGCTCCGCGTGTGGCTTTAGCCTCTTTTGCAGCCTTTGTAGTGGGTTCTCTGATGAATGCTTATGTGATGAGTCGCATGAAGATTCGCGACAAGGGACAACGATTCTCTTTCCGTGCTATTGCTTCGACAGTTGTGGGTGAAGTGACAGACTCTCTAATCTTTTTTCCGATAGCTTTAGGAGGTATTGTTCCTACAGAGAACCTCATATTGATGATGGGGTCTCAGGTCGTAGTGAAGACTCTTGTTGAAGTAGTGATATTACCCATGACCATCCGTTTTGTAAAATGGCTAAAACGTACTGAGGGTATGGATGTGTATGATAATGATATTAATTATAGTATTATATAGGAGATTATGAAACCAATGAACAAGGAAACCGCACTGATTGTATATAGTGGCGGCCAGGATAGTACAACGTGCCTATTTTGGGCACTGAAGCATTTCGCTCATGTGGAGGCATTGACTTTTATATACGGTCAGAAACACGCAGAGGAGGTTAATGTGGCAAAGCGTATTGCAGAGGGAGCTGGTGTGAAATGGCATGTGATGGATGTGTCGTTTATCGGTAAGTTGGGACGCAACTCACTCACAGATAGTTCCATCGTGATGGATCAAGAGAAACCTGCAGACGGTCCTCCCAATACTTTCGTACCAGGACGTAATATGTTCTTTATTTCCATTGCTGCTGTCTTTGCCCGTGAGCGTGGCATCAATCATCTGGTGACAGGTGTGTCACAGACAGACTATAGCGGTTATCCTGACTGTCGTGATGCGTTTATCAAGTCGCTTAATGTGTCATTGAACTTAGGTATGGACGAGCAGTTTGTGATTCATACTCCGTTAATGTGGATAGACAAAGCACAAACATGGGAATTAGCAGATCAGTTAGGTGTACTTGATTTGATACGTACCCAGACACTGACCTGCTACAATAACATTCCCGGTGACGGTTGCGGACATTGTCCTGCTTGCAAACTCCGTCGTGAGGGTTTAGAGAAATATCTCAGCAGTAAAGCTTCCCGTAAGTAACTTATTGGTGCTGTTCGCGTAATAAGTCGTTGACAGTCTTCACGGGATTGAAGGTGCCGAGTGGAACTTCTACGAAGACAGTACTCCAGTTGCTCATCGCACCGTTCCACAGTCCTGGCAATTCCAGTGCCTGCAACTCTTTACCACTCTTTGATTTCTGTGAGATAAAACCTGTTGTTGGGTCTACATACTTCGGCAGGTCAAAAGCATTGCCTTTATAGTCCTTCACAGCACAGACGAGGTCGACGGGGTTAAAGTGGGTGCCCTTGGTAAACATTTCCATATACTCCTTGTTCGACTTGTCAATCTGTGAACTCTCCAATATCTGTAAACTAACGGTACCGTCCTGATTGTAGGTGAGGAATGGACCACCGCCTGGTTCGCCGACATTCTTCACTACGCCACACACACGCATTGGACGATTCAGTTTGTTACGCAGGTAGATAACCAGTTCGGCATCTTCCAATTCCTTGATATCTGTCTTGCGGCAACAGAGGTCCTGTTGTACAAAACGGATAATTTCCTCAATTTGCTCATGGTTGTATTTCCCTGTATCCAGCAGACGCAAATAGTCGAAAGCCTTCTGTTGCAGGGTGACAAGGACACCCGCGATAATCTGTTTCCACTCTACTGTCTCTGGCTTCAGACGATCGGGTACAACGTTGTCGATATTCTTCACGAAGATAACGTCAGCAGCAATCTCATTGAGGTTTTCAATCAAAGCACCATGACCGCCTGGACGGAATAATAATGAGCCGTCGCTGTTACGGAATGGTGTTCCGTCAGGATTAGCAGCGATAGTATCAGTAGATGGCTTCTGCTCTGAGAAAGTGATATCATATTGAATACCATATTTCTTTGCATAGATGTCTGCCTTCTGAGCAACTTTTGCCTTGAAGAGTTCCATATGCTCATGAGAAACGGTAAAATGAACATGCGCCTCACCATTGGAAGCCGCATAAAGGGCACCCTCTACTAAGTGTTCCTCCATTGGTGTACGAGGACCTTCGGGATAGTTATGGAAGAGTAACAATCCCTTTGGTAACTGACCGTAATTCAGTCCCTCTGCTTTCAGCATATTGGCGGCAACAGCCTTGTAATTGCCAGAAGTGATAAGTTCCTTGATACTTTTGCCTTCGTTCTTCTGGCAGGCAGCATCCAGTTCGGCATAGAATGCAAACTTTTCAATGTTCTCGAAGTATTTCTTCTCGAAGTCAGTGGTGGGTACGTCATAGTCGGCATCCACAAAGGCAAACATATCCTTGAACATTCGGCTGGCGGCACCTGAGGCGGGTACAAATTTCACTACACGTTTGCCAGCAGCCTTATATTGTTGCCAAGCATCTACAAATTTTTTACGGTCAGTTTCGGCAGGAGCAATGATACCATGTCCGATACTGGCGGCAGCCTCTAACTTCAGGAAAGGAAAACCAGTTTTGAACTGTCCGAGTTGATACTCAATCTGTGTTTCATTGATGCCCTTCTGGGCGAGTTGTTTTAGGTCTTGTTGTGATAACATAATATAAAATATTTATTTGATTCTATTTTGCAAAGATAATGAAAAACGAGGATAGTGCCAAATGTTTTGGCGGAAATATGCTTTACTTAACTGAAAATTTTGTACCTTTGACCCGAATTATGATAGAGAAACTTGATTTTACTCCACAAGAGAAAGAAGAGACCCTTGCTTTATATAATCAGATACGGCAGGAGATAACCTCGTCACTGAAAGAGAGTGACGAAGAGAAGATGCGTCAACGTTTGGGCAGTTATATAGAGCAGAATCAGATACGTCGCGATGTATTCGGACTGAATCCTATTGTACTTGCTTTTCAGACGGCTCAGTTGGTGGTGGAGGAAATCGGACTGAAGCGTGATGCTGTATTGGCAGTGTTGTTGCATCCTAGCATAGAAGATGGACATCTGACGATTGAAGAGGTAGGAAAAGAGTTCGGTGATTCCGTTGCCCGCATCTTGCATGGGCTCCAGCGCATCCAGGAACTCTACAAAAAAAATCCTGTGGTAGAGACAGAGAATTTCCGAAACCTGTTGCTCTCATTTGCAGAGGATATGCGTGTCATCCTGATTATGATTGCCGACCGTGTAAACCTGATGCGACAAATCCGTGATACAACCCAAGAGGATGCGAAGCGTGAGGTGAGTGAAGAGGCTGCCTATCTTTATGCACCATTGGCTCATAAACTCGGTCTTTATAAAATGAAGTCAGAGTTGGAGGACTTGTCACTGAAATATTTGGAGCATGATGCCTATTATTATATTAAGGAGAAACTGAGTGCCACAAAGAAAAGTCGTGACGCCTATATCGAGCAATTTATCCAACCTGTCAGTGAACGTCTGACAGCGGCAGGTTTGAAGTTCCATATCAAGGGACGTACGAAGTCAATACACTCTATCTGGCAGAAGATGAAGAAACAGAAATGTGACTTCGAGGGTGTTTACGACCTTTTCGCCATTCGGGTAATCTTGGATTCTCCGATAGAGAAGGAGAAGATGCATTGCTGGCAGGTATATTCTATCGTGACAGACATGTATCAACCCAATCCAAAGCGTCTGCGAGACTGGTTAAGTGTTCCTAAGTCAAATGGTTATGAAAGTTTGCATATAACCGTTTTAGGTCCTGAGCAGAAGTGGGTAGAGGTACAGATACGTACCGAACGCATGGACGAGATTGCAGAGCGTGGTGTAGCTGCTCATTGGCGATATAAGGGTGTGAAGGGAGAGACTGGCTTGGACGAATGGTTGACGAATATCCGTTCTATGCTGGAAACCTCAGACGGTCTGGAGGCTATGGATCAGTTTAAGATGGATCTTTATGAGGACGAAGTATTTGTTTTCACGCCGAAAGGCGATTTATATAAGTTCCCGAAGGGTGCTACGGTGCTTGACTTCGCTTACCATATCCATTCGAAGATAGGTAATTCCTGCACAGGAGCCCGTATTAATAATAAGGTAGTGCCACTTCGTCAGCCACTGCAGAGTGGTGACCAGGTGGAGATTATGACTTCCTCTAATCAGAAGCCCCGACAGGAATGGCTGAATATTGTGAAGACTTCGCGTGCGAAGTCGAAGGTACGCCTTGCCTTGAAGGAGACACAGGTGAAGGAGGGACTTTTTGCCAAGGAGACTTTAGAGCGGAAGTTCAAGAACCGAAAATTGGAGATGGAAGAGTCCATCATGCAGCAACTTATCAAGAAACTTGGTTTCAAAGAAGTGAGTGACTTCTATCGTCATATTGCAGACGGCACCCTGGACGTGAATGCAGTGATAGACAAATATGTGGAGATACAGCGAGACGAGCAGCCTGTCACAGGAAATAATGTTGCACAAAGTGCATCCGATTTTGTTTTGGATGAGTCGCATCTGCCCAATGAACATTATCAGGATGATGTGCTCGTTATCGATCAGGGCATGAAAGGTGTCGATTATCAGTTAGCGCGTTGTTGTCAGCCAATCTATGGTGATAAGGTCTTTGGTTTTGTGACAGTTAATGGCGGTATCAAGATTCATCGTGTTGACTGTCCGAATGCTCCTGAGTTGCGTAAGCGCTTTGGCTACCGTATTGTAAAAGCTAAATGGAGTGGGAAGGGTTCATCCCAATATTCTATCACTCTCCGTGTTATTGGTAACGATGATATCGGCATCGTTAGTAATCTCACCAATATTATCTCGCACGACGAGAAACTCGTACTTCGTAGCATCAATATCGACTCGCACGATGGACTTTTCAGTGGTAATCTCACCATTATGATTGATGATACCTCCCGTCTGGAGGCACTTATCAAAAAACTTCGCACAGTCAAAGGTGTGAAGCAAGTCAGCAGAATCTGAATAAACAAAAAAGGAGAACCAATCAGTTCTCCTTAAAGGCTACTATGCGTGTCAGGTCCATGTCAAGGTAGTAGGTGTCGCTGTATTCCTTTTCCTCGATATAGTATTTGACACGAATGGTGATGAGTTGTTTGAAAGGCTGATCGGGCGCATATTTGATAATTCCCTGATAGCGGCTCGCACGCTTTGCCTGCTGGCGTAGACTGATGACAACTGAGTCGTTAACGAGTCGGGTGGAGTCGATATCCATGAAATGGAGACCAGAGATATCAAGTTCCTCTTTCATATTCTGCTTCATGAACTGTTCCACCAATTCTTCTGCCTCCTGTTGCGGTCCGCATGATGCGAACAGCAACAGGGATATACCTATTATTATATATAGATAGTTTTTCATGACTGATGAGGTATGCTTTTAAGTGTTAGTAACAGGTGGTCCCATACCATTTGTACAGTAGGGATGAGCAGACGTTCGTCAGGGGTATGCACATCACGAAGGGTAGGACCCATACTGACCATATCCAGATTTGGATAGCGCTCTGCGAACAAACCGCACTCCAGTCCGGCATGGATACCCTTGATAATTGGATCTTTCTGGAACAGTTTGTGATAGGTATACTTCACGATTCTCTGTAATTCACTGTTCGTGCGCATCTTCCATGCAGGATAGCCATCTGAAGATGTTACCTTCGCACCAGCAAGTTTGAAGGCAGCGGCAACAGTATTACACATATTATCCAAATTCGACATAACATTCGATCGCTGAGAAGTCTGGATCTCAATAGTCGACTCATAAGTTTCCACACGAGCTAGATTACTGGATGTCTCTGTCATACCTCCTAAAGCCTCGTCTTGACAAACAGCATAGACTCCATTATCAACAGCCTGAAGTGCATAGACAAAGCGGCGAGCCGTATCGTCGTCGATGATAGGTTCTGGATCATAACTGCGCATGCGCCATACCATCATAGGGTCGTTGACGATGAACTCCTCGTTAACTTGAGCCGAGAAGATGTTCCAGTCGGCACGTATGTTTTCTTTAATGGTATCAGGGACTGCTAGAACGAAATAACCACCACGAGGGATGGCATTATGTAGGCTTCCACCATGAAGACGTACCAAATGAACACCCTCATAACGCTCCATCTCCTGATAAACAAAGCGGGCGATGATTTTCAAACCATTGGCGCGCTTCTTGTTGATGTCGTCACCAGAGTGACCTCCTACGAGACCTTTGACAGAACCTTTGATAAAGAAATAACCCTCAGGGATTGGTTGACGCTGCATCTCAAACTTGGCTGAAGTGGTACGACCACCAGCACAAGAAACGAAAATCTCACCCTCATCCTCAGAGTCAAGGTTGATGAGGAAGTCGCCGTTCATAAAACCGGCCTTCATTCCTTCTGCACCTGTCAGTCCTGTCTCTTCATCACGTGTAAATACACACTCGATGGGACCATGCTCAATATCATTGCTGTCGAGGATAGCCAGTTCCATGGCGATGCCGATACCGTCGTCGGCACCAAGCGTAGTTCCTTTTGCACGCAGCCATTCGCCATCTACATAAGTGGTGATACCTTCTTTGTCGAAGTCTATCGTCACGTCAGGCAAACAATCGCAGACCATGTCCATGTGGCTTTGCAGGATGACTGTCTTGCAATCCTCATAGCCAGGAGTGGCTCCTTTGCGGATGACGACATTACCTACTTCGTCGATTATTGTCTCCAGACCACGGCTCTCACCAAAGGTCTTCAGATACTCAATCATCTTCTCCTCTCGCTTTGAAGGGCGGGGGATTTCATTAATCTTCGCAAATTGTTCGAAGACAACGGCAGGTTTTAACTCACTTTTATTCATAATTAATATTTATTTTAATGTTTAATCTTCAATGTTTAATCTTTTATTTGTATCTTTGCAGCCGAAAACTGCGAACCAGATGCAAAAGTAATCATTTATGATGAAAGTATTGCTATTAAGCACGTTAATAATTGCTATAGGAATGGCTTTTTTTCTGGTGAAAGTCCTTTCCCGCAAGGATGGAACCTTCTCTTCACAGCATATTCATGACAGTGAGGCGATGAAAGAGAGGGGAATTCATTGCGTGATGGATCAGGACAGGGAAATGCGTCGTAAAAGCAAGTTTGCAGTCAGTGAGAAGAAATAACATAATAACGAAAATAAAAAAAGAACAGAAAATGAAAAAGTACATGTTTTTGGCCACAGCCGCCATCGTAGCACTCGCATCATGTAACAACGCAAGTCCTAAAATGGACGATCAGCCTGCAGCAGATTCTACTGGTGGCGCAGGACTGAAGATTGCTTATGTGGAAGTTGACTCTTTGATGACACAGTATGAGTACTGTAAGGACTTCACACTGGTACTCCAGAAAAAGAGTAACAATGCTCGTAACACCCTGAACCAAAAAGGTCAGCAGTTGCAGAACGCCATGAACAATTTCCAACAGAAACTGAACAATAACGGATTTACCAGTCGTGAGCAGGCAGAGAGCCAGCAGGCTGCTATCCAGCGTCAGCAGAATGATTTACAGCAGTTGCAGGCACGTCTGGAGAATGAACTAGCCAACGAGACAGCGACTTATAACGAAGGACTTCGTGACAGTCTGCAGCATTTTCTTGCTAAATATAATAAAGATAAGAAGTATGACCTGATTCTGACCAAGCAGGGTGACAATATCCTTTACGCAACCAAGCGTTTCGATATCACCGCAGATGTCATCAATGGTTTGAACAAGGCATATAAATCTACTTTCAATAAGTCTGAAGAAAAGAAAGAAGAGAAGAAGTAATAAGGAGTAAGGAGAGAAGGAGTTAAGGAGAGTGGACATCCAGAAGATACTTGCAAAACTCCGCATCGAAAAACTCAACGAGATGCAACAACACGCCGCCGAAGCGATTCTTCGCTCCGACGGTGATGTTGTTTTACTATCACCTACTGGAACGGGTAAGACGCTTGCCTATTTGTTGCCGTTGTTGCAGCAATTGGATGTTTCTTCTGATGCAGTACAGGCATTAGTGGTCGTTCCTGGCAGAGAACTCGCTTTGCAGACAGATACAGTGCTTCGTGATATGGGTTCGGGATTCCGTTCTCTCAGTTGCTATGGTGGACGTGCAGCCATGGACGAGCATCGTAAATTGAAAGAGGTGAAACCACAGATAGTATTTGGCACACCAGGACGTTTGAATGACCATCTTGACAAGGAGAATATTTCTCGCTATGGTATTCGATGGCTGGTGATAGATGAGTTTGATAAGTGTCTTCAAATGGGTTTTCATTTAGAGATGCAGAAACTCATCAAGAGTTTGCCAGGACTGCAGCGTCGCATTTTACTTTCTGCAACCAATGCGGAAGAGATACCTCAGTTTGTTAATCTCTCTAAGAAAGGAACGTTTGTTGATTTCCTTCCTGAGGACGAGCAAACATCGGAACGGGTGACGCTCTATGAGGTGAAGAGTCCTGTCAAGGATAAGCTGGATACGCTTCGTAACTTACTATTGAGTCTTGGTGACTCCAGTAGTATTGTCTTCTTAAACTATCGTGATTCTGTGGAACGTGTGAACAACTACCTCTGTGAACAGGGCTTTACCACCAGTTTCTTTCATGGAGGACTGGAACAGAAACAACGGGAAGACGCACTCTATCGTTTCTCCAACGGTTCTGCTAACGTGTTGGTAAGTACTGACCTTGCCTCCCGTGGACTGGATATCCCCGATATTGCCAATATAATACACTATCACATGCCAGAGAGCGAAGACGGCTATATCCATCGGGTAGGGCGTACGGCACGATGGGACAAACAAGGCAAGGCTTTCTTTATCACAGGACCAGAGGAGCATATCCCTGAGTATGTGGAGGGAAACGTGGTTCCATACGTTGAGGCTCAGTCTCAACCAACCACACCATCTATGCCCAAGATGACCACCCTCTATATCGGAAAGGGAAAGAGAGACAAGGTGTCGAAGGGCGATATCGTCGGCTTTCTCTGTAAGAAGGGTGGCTTACAGTCGTCGGAGATAGGTCGTATCGATGTCAAAGACCGGTATGCCTATGTTGCTATCAAACGGGAGAGACTGCAACAAGTACTCCGACAATTACAGGGTGAGAAAATAAAAGGAATCAAGACAATAGTAGAGCCTGTGAGATAGAAAAGTGTAACGTGGACTTTGCAAAACGTAAGAAAATTGTCTAAAATGCTTAATTCTTGCTCAAATATTTGTCCAATTCAAATAAAAAGTGTAATTTCGCATCGTTTTTAGAAAAAGTATAGAAAATAAGTATAATAACTCATTAAAATTGCAATCAAAATGAAGAAGTACAACTTTAACGCAGGTCCTTCGATGCTTCCCCGCGAAGTAATTGAGAAGACTGCTCAGCAGTGTTTAGACTTCAATGGTTCTGGTCTTTCTTTGATGGAGATCAGCCACCGTGCTAAGGATTTCCAACCCGTTGTTGATGAGGCAGTAGCTCTGGTCAAGGAGTTGCTTCAGATACCTGAGGGTTATTCAGTTATCTTCCTCGGCGGCGGTGCTTCTCTGGAGTTCTGCATGATTCCTTTCAACTTCCTGATTAAGAAGGCTGCTTACCTCAACACAGGTGTGTGGGCAAAGAAGGCCATGAAGGAGGCAAAACTGTTTGGTGAAGTAGTAGAGGTTGCTTCTTCTGCTGACGCTAATTATACCTTCATTCCAAAGGGATGGAGCGTTCCTGCTGATGCAGATTATCTGCACATCACTACAAACAACACTATTTACGGTACCGAGATTCGTAAGGATCTTGATGTGAATGTTCCACTGATTGCCGATATGTCATCTGATATCTTCAGCCGTCCTATCGACGTTGCTAAGTATGATGCTATCTATGCTGGTGCTCAGAAGAACCTTGCTATGGCAGGTGTGACTATCATTATCCTGAAGGACGAGAAGTTAGGAAAGGCTCCTCGTGAGATTCCTACCATGCTCGACTATCGCACACATGTTGATAAGGGTTCTATGTTCAATACTCCTCCTGTAGTTCCTATCTACAGTGCTCTTGAAACCCTCCGTTGGATCAAGAAGAACGGTGGTGTTGAGGCTATGGACAAACTGGCTCAGCAGCGTGCAGAGATCGTTTATGGTGAGATTGACCGTAACAAGATGTTCAAAGGTACTGCCGTTGAGGAAGACCGTTCATTGATGAACATCTGCTTCGTGATGGCTGACGAGTATAAGGAGTTGGAGAAAGACTTCCTTGACTTCGCCGTATCGAAGGGTATGGTTGGTGTGAAGGGTCACCGCTCAGTTGGTGGTTTCCGCGCTTCTTGTTATAACGCCCAGACCATCGAAGGCTGCAACGCTCTCGTTGCTTGCATGAAGGAGTTTGAGGCTAATCATTAATTAATAGTTCATAGTTATGAAAGTATTAGTTGCAACAGAGAAACCATTTGCAGCAGCCGCCGTAAATGGTATCAAGGCAGAAGTAGAGGCAGCAGGCAATGAACTGGCACTGCTGGAGAAATATACAGAGAAGGCTCAGTTGCTGGATGCAGTGAAAGATGCCGATGCATTGATTATCCGTTCGGATAAGGTGGATGCTGAGGTGCTTGACGCTGCTAAGCAGTTGAAGATCGTCGTTCGCGCTGGTGCTGGTTACGATAATATTGATCTCGCCGCTGCTACCGCTCATAATGTAGTAGCAGAGAATACTCCTGGACAAAACGCCAATGCTGTTGCCGAATTGGTATTCGGTCTGTTGGTGATGGCTGTCCGTGGTTTCTATAATGGAAAGAGCGGTTCAGAATTGCTGGGAAAGAAACTCGGTATCCTCGCTTTCGGTAATGTTGGTCGTAACGTCGCCCGTATTGCTAAAGGCTTTGGAATGGATGTTTATGCCTATGATGCTTTCTGTCCTGCAGAGGTTATCGAGAAGGCTGGTGTACATGCCGTTGCTAATCAGGACGCTCTGTTCGAACAATGCGATGTTGTTTCTCTGCATATCCCTGCAACTCCAGAGACCAAGCAGAGCATCAACTATGCTTTGGTTGGTAAGATGAAGAAGGGTGGTGTCCTCGTGAACACAGCCCGCAAGGAAGTCATCAACGAGCCAGAGTTGATTAAGTTAATGGCTGAGCGTGAGGACTTGAAGTTCGTTACAGACATCATGCCTGATGCTAACGACGAGTTTGCTAAGTTCGAAGGTCGTTATTTCTCAACTCCTAAGAAGATGGGTGCACAGACTGCCGAGGCCAATATCAATGCAGGTATTGCAGCCGCCAAGCAGATTAACGCTTTCTTCAAGGATGGCGATACGAAGTTCCAGGTGAACAAATAAACTGAAAGATAAATAATATAGAGAAGGGTGGATGTCTATTTTGATATCCACCCTTCTTGTATGATTGTTAAGAAAAGATACCAGATTTTATGTATGTATTTTCGGTACTTTTAGGAAATCAAAGGATTCAAAATCGCTTGTTTTGTACGAAAAAGGAATTTGGGCGTACTTTTCTACCCGTTTGTTACGTTCAAACTACCCGAAAAGTAGTCACTTTCTATCCGAAAAGTGCCGCTTTTCATATCGAAAAACAGGGTCAAAAACGATACTTTTTTAATCGTTTTTGCTCCCTGTTCTTCGTATTATTTTCCCTCTAAACGGATAACTTCCTTCTTTTCAATTGGTTAACCAAACACCTCTATTTTCGCGTATTTGCAGCCAACTCACCACTTCTGCATTTTCAAGCGATTCTACAGAGGTGCTTTGTCAGAAAGATTCATAAAGCAGTAATCATTAACGTTATGAAAATAAGAAGGCTTCCCTATACAGGATATAGGGAAGCCTTCTTATTTATGGAGTTTATAATAACTATTTATTTGGCTATATATTTCTTTCCGTTTCTAATATAGATGCCTTTCTTTGGCGTATTAATACGCTGACCTTGCAAGTTATAGATAGCATTATTGGATGGTGTTATCGTATAAACTTCGCTGATACCAGTGGGGGTCTCAGCAACAACAGTGCATCCCCATGCAGAAACGATAGTTGCAGGTTCCTCTGTACCGTCTGCCTTAATAAGTGTTGCTTCTAACACTTTGGCAGTCATTGGTCCGGAATTCGTCTGAAGAGTAACTCCCCAGAAAGTTGAACCTAAAATAGAAGCATCGAAATTGACAGTCGTTGTAGTTGAGGCATCCGACAGCTGCACGTACTGTTCTTTGAATTTATCGTTACCTTGTGCGTCCTTTCCGTCCTTGTCACCATAAACTTTTATTTGCAGTTTATCACCGTAGATTTCGTCCGTTTTCACACGGATGCCTTTGTAGTTACTCAAATTGACGGCTTTACGATCCCAGCTACCGAAGAGAAACAATTCAGCCCATTCCTGATCATAGGTTACAACATACACAATTTGAAAATCCTCCACTTTTGGATATTTGCCTTTATAATCGCTACCGTGATAAGCCTTGGCGAGGGTTTCTGCCAAATCAGCCTGATTAAATGCCGGCAAATTTCTAGCGGAACCATCGGAGAGTCCCATCCAGTAGAAAGAGGCGATGTTCAAGGCTTTTGCCTGAGAAACGAAGTCTTCGCAAAACTGAAACATAAGGCTCTTGCGCGCATCGTAATCTGTCTCGGCGGCATCGACATTAGATGTTCCCCATTCGCCAATGATTACAGGTATACCCTTAGAAACAAAGTTGGTATTCAAGCCATCCATTAATTCTTTTGTTTCAGACTTGATGGTAGTGATAGTTTTGTCAGTACTACCATTTACGATGCTTGGGTAGGCGTGAACCTCAACGGCAATGTGATTCTTTTCTCCAGAAGGAATTGTTAGTTCAGTGAGAGGTTCTTTTAAGTGAGTATTCCAAGTTCCAGCACCATTTGCTGCGGCATAGGTGTTGACAATCAGATTGCGCTGAGCATTATTTCCACCTGAAGCACGAACGACATCAACAAAACTCTTGGCATAGTCATTAATTGCTTTATAAGCATCGGTTGCTTTAGCTTCATCATAACTGTTTGGTGAATTAAAAGATGCATAGCACCATGAGCCCCATGAGAAACCTATCAAATTACCATTATCATCTGTTCGCTTTGTATAGACAGTATCGAGCATCTCATTATATGATTCAAACAATAATTTTTGATCATATTCTTTGAAAGTCTCTGCAATCTGTTTCCACAGATACTCATAGCGTTCCTTGTTGTTAGAAAAATTAGTTCCAGATGCATGAATCCAGTGCGCACCAGTCAATTTACCTTGCTCGTTTCCGCTATCGCTGCCTGTATCATGGTGCACATTGATGATACAGTAAAGGTTTTCATTGATTACATAGTCAACAACATCTTTAACTCGAGCCATCCATTCTGCGTTAACATTTCCGTCTTTATCCAGATGGTTGTACCAAGTTATTGGTACACGGATAGCACCAAAGCCAGCTTCTTTCATCATATGGATGAATTCGCGAGTTGCTTTAGGCTGCCCCCAACAGGTTTCGGATTCCAATCCTTGTTGTCCCCAATAGCCATCAACGTTGAAGTCTGTAATCGTCTGGTTGTGTGCATCAAGGGTGTTACCTAAGTTCCAACCTAACCCCATGTTCTTGACAGCGTCAGTAGCCGATTCAAAACTTTGCGCTAATGCTGCGCAACTAACAAATAAGATGCAAATGCAAATTAGTAGTTTTTTATTCATATTCTTTCTCTGTTTTAGTTATTTTCTGCAAAGTTACGAATAAATTTTGAAGATTCAGAACTTTTCCGTAAATTTGCACCTACATTTAATAAAAATTATTATTATGGCTATAGTAAAACCGTTTAAAGGAATACGTCCACCGAAAGATTTGGTGGAGCAAGTAGAGAGTCGTCCATACGATGTTCTTGACTCAGAAGAGGCACGTGCAGAGGCTGGCGACAATGAGAAGAGTCTGTATCATATCATCAAGCCGGAGATTGATTTCCCCGTAGGTACTTCCGAGTATGATCCGCGTGTCTATGAGAAGGCTGCTGAGAACTTTCAGAAGTTCCAGGATAAGGGATGGCTGGTACAAGATGCGCGCGAACACTATTATATATATGCCCAGACGATGAACGGCAAGACACAGTACGGATTAGTGGTTGGTGCCTATGTCGATGATTATATGAAGGGCAATATCAAGAAACATGAACTGACGCGTCGTGACAAGGAGGAAGACCGCATGAAACATGTCCGTGTGAATAATGCGAACATCGAGCCAGTATTCTTTGCCTATCCCGATAACGCTGTCCTTGATCAATTGATTAAGCGATATGCGGCTACGGAACCGGAGTATGACTTCATCGCTCCAATTGATGGTTTCCGTCATCAGTTCTGGATTATCAATGATGAGGCTGACATGAAGGTTATTACTGAGGAGTTTGCCAAGATGCCGTCGCTTTATATTGCAGACGGACATCATCGCTCTGCTGCCGCTGCATTGGTAGGTGCTGAGAAACAAAAGCAGAATCCCAATCATAACGGTACGGAGGAATATAATTTTTTCATGGCAGTTTGTTTCCAGGCCAGTCAGTTGACTATTCTCGATTATAATAGAGTTGTGAAAGACCTTAATGGTATGTCATCAGAGGAGTTCTTGGCAGCCTTGCAAGTGAACTTTATCGTAGAGGACAAAGGTACGGACATCTATAAGCCTTCGAAACTTCATGAGTTCTCACTCTATCTTGATCAACACTGGTATAGTCTGATTGCGAAGGATGGTACTTACGACAATACAGACCCTATTGGAGTATTGGATGTAGACATCAGCAGTCGACTGATTCTTGATGAGATATTGAATATCGGTGACTTGCGTTCCTCAAAGCGTATAGACTTCGTAGGCGGTTTGCGTGGACTGGGTGAATTGAAGCGTCGTGTGGACAGTGGTGAGATGCGTGCTGCCCTTGCCTTATATCCTGTGACGATGCAACAGATTATGGATATTGCCGACAGTGGTAAGATCATGCCACCGAAGGCTACCTGGTTTGAGCCGAAGTTGCGTTCGGGACTGGTGATACATAAATTGTCGTAATAACGTATACCGTTATAACGAAAAATGGCAACTGACGAGTTCAAGACCATAGCAAACACAAGCGAGGGATATTACACCGAGAAGCGGAGTAAGTTCCTCGCTTTTGCGCATCATGTTGAGACAGTCGACGAGATAAAAGAGATTCTTGCTGGTTATCGTAAGAAATATTATGATGCTCGTCATGTATGCTATGCCTATATGTTGGGGGCGAGTAGAGAGGTGTTTCGTGCCAATGATGACGGAGAACCTTCGAGTACAGCAGGCAAGCCCATTCTTGGACAAATCAATTCCAATGAACTGACAGATATCTTGATTATCGTGGTGCGCTATTATGGGGGCGTTAATCTGGGAACAAGTGGCTTGATTGTTGCATATCGGGAAGCTGCAGCTGATGCTATTGCTCATGCGACGATAGAGACGAGACAGGTGGAGGAAGTCATTACCTATACTTTCGCGTATCCGCAGATGAATGATGTGATGCGTGTTGTTAAGGAGATGAATCCTCGTGTCTTGTCGCAGACCTATGATAATACGTGCGAGATACGTCTCTCCATTCGTCAGAGTGAGGCAGAACAGTTGCGGCAACGGCTTAGCAAACTCCTTTGAAAAGGATTTGTCAATAATAAATTTGGAAGTTACTTAAAAAAGTATTACCTTTGCATCCGCAAAAGCGAAGGGAAGGAAAGGAAGGTTGGCAGAGTGATCGATCGCGCTGGACTCGAAATCCGGTATACCCCTTTCGGGTATCGGGGGTTTGAATCCCTCACCTTCCGCAAAGAAGAAAGGCATTCCAACGGATGCCTTTTTATATCAAATTAAAATGAGGTATAATCCGTATAATCAGCAAGGTGACTATGAGCATCTGGTAGTCACGAAGGAACAGCCTTTACTGGAGTTCCTTTTGGAGAACGTGCATCAAAGTCGCAATAAGATTAAGTTGACGTTGCAGGGACGAGGCATCCGTGTGGATGGCAAGACTGTGAGTCAGTTTGACTTCCCTTTGAAACCGGGGATGAAAGTGGCTGTCAGTAAAACGAAGCGTAATCAGACACAATTCAAGAGTCGTTGGCTGAAAATCGTGTATGAGGATCGTTGGCTCATTGTTGTAGAGAAACAGGCTGGCATTCTTTCGATGGCGGCAGGTCATTCTTCCTTGAATGTGAAGACCATCTTAGATGACTATTTCAAGAAATCGCGTCAAAAATGTACGGCGCATGTGGTACATCGATTGGATCGTGATACTTCAGGGCTGATGGTATATGCGAAAGATATGGAGACAGAACAGGTGTTGGAGCACTATTGGCATGATATTGTTTATGACCGTCGCTATGTAGCCGTATTAAGTGGCGAGATGGAAGAGGACGAAGGAACGATTGCCAACTGGTTGAAAGATAACAAGGCATATGTGACTTATTCGTCACCTGTTGACAATGGGGGAAAGTATGCTGTAACACATTTCCACGTACTGGACCGCACTACCGATCATTCCTTGGTAGAATTTAAATTAGAAACAGGGCGTAAAAACCAGATTCGTGTGCATGCTGCCGATATGGGGCATCCTGTTTGTGGCGATGTGAAATACGGTGATGGCAATGATCCATTGCATCGACTCTGTCTGCATGCTTTCCTGTTGTGTATGGAACATCCTGTAACACATGAGCGAATGGAGTTTGAGACACCCATTCCCACAGCGTTCAGACAGTTATTCAAATAAATAGAGAAATGGAGAATCTGACCTATTATATCGCGTTATTGCTCATCATTATCATCGGCTTCTTCGTCGTAAAGAAGATTGCAGGATGTTTGCTAAAGAGTATTGTGACTATCATTCTTATTATCGTGATGATAGCCCTGTGGTATTTCTTTATCAGAGAAGGAGTAACCCCACTGACACTGTAAGGCCATAGATGAGGATGTTGCGTGCTGTCTCACCCAAGCACTCGTTGAGTTGCTTGCCGTGATGGATGCGCCGCATCTTCAACCACGTAAAGACATGCAGTATCAGATAGATAAGAGGAAGGATGAAAGCAAGGACATGTGCATTCATCCAGAAGACAACTCCCATTAGACAGGCAGCCACGCCAATTCCTAAATACAGCCATTCCGTCGCCTTTTCTCCAATATGAACGACGAGTGTCATCTTTTCGTCACGACGGTCATTATCCCTGTCGCGATAGTTGTTGACAATCAACAGGGCATCAATCACTAGTCCGCAAGCTATAGAGGCAGTGAATACCTGGAAGGTTACTATGTGCAATTGTATATAATAGGTAACACAGACAGGGACGAAGCCAAAGAATAGCAATACCAGCACGTCGCCTAATCCCATGTAGGAGAGGTGAGTGGTGTATAGAAAACAGAATACCACACAGAATAATCCGACAAGAATCATCTCCAATCCACCGAAATAGACGAGAGGTAGTCCAATGACACATGCCGCACATGTAGTCGCAGCAATGGCTTTCTTCATCGCATCCGTGCTAACCCATCCCTGTGTACAGGCACGCAACGGGCCTAAACGTGTTGTCGCATCATCATTGCCACGGGCATAGTCAAAGAAATCATTGATGAAGTTAGCATCAATCTGCATGATGAGTGCAAAGAGCATACACAAGATAGCGGCTGTCCAACTGAATACGTCTCCGTATTCGAGGGAATCGATATAGGCGAGTGCAAGTCCAATCAATACAGGGACTGCAGCACCAGACAGCGTTTTTGGACGCGCTGCTAGCAGCCATGCACGGAAGGAGTTTTGTTTGATAGTGGTATCGTTCATGTCGTTTTTTACTTGAATCTTCTTGCAAAAATAAGGATTATTGCGTATATTTGCAAAAATTTTCACCATTTTCTGATGATTAATAATACCGCCAGTCTTGATTTGGTAGAGTTTGTAGAGACACAAATACTGCCTCGCTATGTGGAATTTGACAAGGCTCACAACCTGAGTCATGTCACTCGAGTCATCCGTAGTTCGATGAATCTGGCGAAGCATACAGGTGCGGATATGAACATGGTTTATGTTATAGCAGCCTATCATGATTTGGGATTAAGTGGTCCTCGTGCCATTCATCATCTGACGAGTGGAAAGATTTTGATGCAGGATGCACGGTTGAAACGTTGGTTCTCTCCAGAGCAGTTGAAGGTGATGAAGGAGGCAGTAGAGGATCATCGTGCCTCTGCCTCTCATGCGCCCCGTAGTATCTATGGGAAGATTGTCGCTGAAGCTGACCGTGATCTTGAACCGGAAACGGTCATTCGTCGTACGATTCAGTTCGGAATTGCCAACTATCCTGAGTTGGATACGGAAGGACAATGGAGACGATTCTGTCAGCACATGGATGAGAAATATTCTGTGAATGGTTATATCCGTCTATGGATCCAAGGTTCAGAGAATGAACGTAACTTGAATGCGTTACGTTCATTGATAGCAGAACCCCAAAAGATGCGAGTGGTCTTTGACCGCATCTTAGCCGAAGAAAAGGCTTAGTTGTAGAAATTCCAGGAGACTCCAAAACGTAACACATTACCGTTCACGGGGTAATGAGGAGCCAGGAACATCATCTTATTACCAGAAGCATTGTTGACATGACTCATCATCACGAAGAAACGTGCACGTTTCAAATGGAAGTTAGCATAGACATCGATGAAAGGATAACCGCCCAGTTCAACCCGACTGTCTTCATTCTTCTGAATGGCAAGCTGCGCTAACTGTGGAACATAGTCTGGTGCATAGTACTTGGTAAAGAAGGTCATATCACCACCCAGTTCCACACTGAGTACTTTGGCGATCTTGAATTTCAAATACAGATTTGTGAAGATATTCAGGGCAGGGACGGGTAGTACGTCTTGTTTACTGGAGTTCTGATAGGTAATCACATTCTCCCAGTTGAAAATACCGAAACGGAAATCCTGCCGTAACTGTGCTGTCAGCAGGTTGATATTCCCGCTTTCCTGATAGACACCTGCCGTTAGTTCAGCCCTTCCGTAGTTATTATCTTTATCAACTGTAGTCACATAACTCGTTCCGAAATAAGTATAGTTCTGAATCTCCTCAATAGCGACACGCAGTTGTGTACGGGTTTTCTGGTATGAGAAGATGCCTTCGACATGGGTACGTGTCTCTTTACTAAGGTCTGCATCGTCCCACCACAGATGCTTGGAATGGAATTGTCTCTGGAAGAAGGAAGGATGAGTACGGTAGAAGAATGCTTTTGCTGCTAACCGCACCGTGTCACCAAAGAGTCGAAAGTTTAGGTCGGTACTAAAATCGAGATTCAGAGAACCTGCATCCGCTCCTACTACCCATGCCTCTGCCGACAAGGCATAATGAAGAGTCTTGCCCTGTGTTTTTGATATTTTTCCACCGACACTGATATGACTTTCTGTCCATTTGTTCATGAAATAAGCATCATTACCTTCTATTAAGTCTGGCATCTGATAACGGCGATACTCATGAGCAATAAACGCTTTCAACCCAGCTTTAGCGTATTTATTGAATCCCTCAAGGAGTGCAATGGCGAAAGTGTTTTTGATAGACAGGTATTTTGTTTTGTCGTAGATAGAGTCATTAGCATACTTACCTTCATCATTATAATTATAATAGGTGTCTAGATAATAGTTGTCAGGAGATTTGTATGCCTGATAGATACGACTATAACTATTGAGATCAAGGGTATGGATGAAACTAGTGACAGGCACGTATTCCCGTTTCATGGTAGCATCAATAGAGTCTTGACGTGCTTGTGCTGCAAGAACACTGTCCATTTCTGCCTGAGAGTCTATTTGAATACGGGTAGAGTCAATTGTTTCCACAGGTTTCTTTCCGTCTACAGGGAGATCTCCGGCTATACGAGCATTGTCAGGACGACCTGTAGGAGTGTCGGCAATTTTTCCACCTTTGCGTCCTATGTTATCATTTTTCCCTTTTTCCTCTTTGTCCTTTTTTGCTTTTGCCGAAGCGGCAGCAAACTGACGTGCCTTGATTTCATCCTCTGTCATCTTCACTTTTCGGTAGAAACCGATGTTATATCGATGAGTGAGGAAGAAATGAATGGAGTTATTACGATTCCAGTTTTGGGAGAGTACGGTGGGTATTTCTTCTTCACTGAACTGGTCATCGAACATCTCCGGATGGGTAATGAAGTTATCATTGGTGATACCACCATTCTCTGCTGCTTTCCTGTGATAGGTAGAAAACAATGTATGCATCTGATAGCGGTCACCGATATAAGAACCAAACAATGAGGCACGGAAGTGTGAAATATTCTGATTCTGGTAATAGCCTCTGGCATAGTGATAGTCGAGATCGAATCCGAATCCCAACCGTTTGTTGGCATTAACAGCAAATTTGGCATCGATATGGTCTTCTCCGTGTTGTTTGTTACCACAATTGTCGTAAGAGATATTAGCATAAGGAGACAGTGTGTTGACAAAGAGGATTTGGTCAGGCTCTTTCGTCGTATAATCATAGAGTTGTGTGAAGAAAAACTTGCTGGTCGTAGGACGGTCAATGACGATACGGTTCAGGCGGGGTGTATAGTTATTACCGATAGAATTATATTCCCCATAGACTCCTGTATTGAATATGGTGTTTTGGTAAAGATGCGGCATGGTGTCCAGCTCAGCAGGGCGGATGTCACCGAAAAGACGATCAACGGTCCACACATGGACACCTCGTGGTATTTCTTTGTTCTTTATAGAATCTCGTCGGTTGGGATTGAAATTACCGCCACGTTCATCACGGCGGGTAATTGTTCCGTCTTCATTGATTTCATTATATACCTGAGCCTGTACGGAAAATGCCATACATGCCAAGATTAACAGGAGTGCAATTCGTTTCTTTTTCAATTCTTATCTTCTAATTTGAGCAAGCGTATGACAACCTCAATGAACTTGAATGCCATTGCTATGATAATGATAATAGTGCCAGTCTCTGTATTGCCTTTATAGTAGATATACATACCAATAAGGGCACCAAAGATAAAAACAATGTTGAGGATATTGCGAAGAAGTCTCATTTCAATAATTCTTCTAATTTATTAAAGAGAAAATCCTTGCGGTCAATAGTCTTACGACGGAACTTACCTCTAATAGGCAGTAACTTGGTCTTTTTCTTGTTCAAAGACTCCTCGTCAACAATCCAATCTTCCGCTTTCAGACGCTGTGGATTCCGATGCTCATCATAGAGGTATCTGATATTCGACATGTTTACCGTAACTTTGCCGTTTTCACAGATAGCCTGTAAGGTGTAGAAGAAACGGGTACGGTCAAGGGAGAGAGCATTGCTGCTGAAGACCATCCATTCCTCATAGAAAGCGTTAATTGTATAAGTTGTTGTGTCTGCATCGACAATCTTACTGCTTATTTGGTCTTCCTCTCTGGTGACATCTTGGAAATACTTACCAACGATATTGTAGATTTGAAAAGCTGTCTTGCCAGGAGCGTCGAATGTCTTGCGGAATACGACCTTTCCGTCAACAACAGGAACAGCTCCTTCCAGATATTTCTTATCAGGATTGGCTTTCTGCTCTTCTGCCTTTGTCTCTTCTTCTTTATCATTATTCTCCCAGGTAATCTGGGCTGTACTCATCATCGGTATACTCATGAGGAGTATCATCCATATTGACTTCTTCATAGTTTGATGATTTTTTATATATTGACTGCAAAAATACGAATAATCGGTTGAACTGCCTAATAAATTATGATAATTTATTTTAATTCGAGTTCTTTCTGTAAACGAATAATCTCGTCACGGTATTGGGCAGCCTGTAGGAAATCAAGTCTTTTGGCTGCCTCTTTCATCAGACGGGTGGTCTCTGCAATACTCTTCTCCAACTGCGGACGAGTCATACGCTGAATGATGGGGTCAGCGGCAAAGGCACCTTGTTCCATTGGACTGATATACGCTGTCTTGGCATGTGGACTGTTATCTTTTTCTTCTCCTGTCAGTTGTCGCAGATTGCTTTGTTTCAAAGCCTTTTCAATTTGTGTGGGTGTGATTCCGTGTTCCTCGTTATAATGCATCTGTTTTGCGCGTCGGCGTGCCGTTTCGTCAATGGTGAGTTGCATGGAGGATGTAATAATGTCAGCATACATGATGACCTTTCCATTGATGTTTCGGGCAGCACGTCCTGCTGTCTGGGTCAGAGAACGGTGAGAGCGCAAGAATCCTTCTTTGTCTGCATCGAGGATGGCAACCAATGATACTTCAGGTAGGTCAAGTCCTTCTCGCAAAAGGTTGACACCTACTAAGACGTCATAAGTACCATTTCGCAGATTCTCTAATATCTTCACACGATCGAGTGTTGTGACCTCACTATGGATATAGGCGGTTTGAATACCATGATTCAACAGGTATTCGCTCAGTTCCTCCGCCATTCGTTTGGTTAGGGTAGTGACGAGGACACGCTCTTTTCGGTGAATGCGCGTCTGTATCTCATCCATCAGATCGTCAATCTGGTTCTCTGTCGGACGTACTTCAATCTCAGGATCAAGTAGTCCTGTCGGACGAATCAATTGTTCTACTACAATGCCTTCTGCTTCATTAAGTTCATAGTCGGCAGGTGTGGCACTAACATAAATCACCTGATTGGTCATGTCCTTAAACTCCTCAAATGTTAAAGGACGATTGTCGAAGGCAGCAGGCAGACGGAATCCGAACTCTACCAAGTTGGTCTTACGGGCACGGTCACCTCCATACATACCCCCGATTTGCGGAACACTGACATGACTCTCGTCAATAATCATCAGATAATCTTCAGGGAAGAAGTCAAGAAGACAATAAGGGCGTTCACCTGCCTGTCTGCCGTCAAAGTATCGGGAATAGTTCTCGATACCAGAGCAATGTCCCAATTCCTTGATCATCTCCAAATCATATTCCACACGTTCCTTGATACGTTGTGCCTTGATAGTATCTCCTTCTTCCTCAAAGAACGCAATCTGTTTCACGAGATCATCTTGTATCTGCCGGATAGCAATATTCGTTTGTTCTTGGGAGGTCATGAAGAGGTTGGCAGGGTAGAGCTTGTATTCTTCAAAAGAAGCTAATCGATCCATGGTCATGGCATCCAGTTCCTCAATAGCATCTATCTCATCATCCCAGAAAGTAATGCGGAGAACGGCTTCGTTATAGGCAAGTGCGACGTCGACAATATCTCCCTTGACTCTGAAATAACCTCGTTTCAGTTCAATGTCATTTCTGACGTAGAGTGCTGATACTAATTTTCTTAACAATGAATTGCGGCTAAGAATCTGTCCCTTATGAATCTCAATGACATTCTCATGCAATGCAATAGGACTTCCCATACCGTAAATACAACTAACAGAAGATACAACTATCACATCTTTTCTTCCTGAGAGCAAGGCACTTACTGCACGAAGTCTAAGACGGTCAATCTCTTCGTTGATGGCAAGATCTTTCTCTATGTAAGTATCTGTAGTTGGTAGATAGGCCTCTGGTTGATAATAGTCATAATAACTGACATAATATTCGACGGCATTATCTGGAAAGAATCCTTTCATCTCCTCATACAATTGGGCTGCCAGTGTCTTGTTATGCGAGAGAATAAGGGTAGGGCGGTTGATGTTCGCAATGACATTTGCCATTGTGAAAGTCTTACCAGAACCTGTTACGCCTAACAAAACTTGCGATTTGTCGCCTCGGTTAAGTCCGTCAGTCAGTTGGCGGATAGCTTCTGGTTGGTCACCAGTCGGTTTGTATTGGGATGTTAATTGGAACTTCATAAAATGCAAAGTTACGAAATAACGAGAGAAAAACCAAATTTCTTCGTAACAAACGTTATAAACTAACGTTATTTGCTAAAAATCGTTCGTTTTCCTTTGGAATTAACGAAAAAATGACTACTTTTGCACGTCAAATTTGATATAGGATGAAGAAAAGTATTATTATCATATTCTGTGTGACGACCTTGTTGAGTAGTTGTGGTAGTGAATTCAATAGGGTTTATAAGTATGCGGATAATGATTATAAATATGAATATGCCAAGCAGAGTTTTGCAATGGGCAAATACCAGCATGCAATCACTTTACTCCAGGATTTAGTAACGCTTCGTAAAGGAAGAGAAACGGGACAGGAGAGTCTTTATTTGTTGGGTATGGCAGAGTTTTGCGACAGAGACTATGAATCTGCAAGTGCTACTTTCAGGAAATACTTTACCACTTATCCTAAAGGCTATTTTGCAGAGCAGGCTGCCTTTTATGTAGGACAATCCCTTTATCAAAGTGTGCCTGAGCCTCGTTTGGATCAAACTCCGACGTTGGGTGCCATTAATGCTTATCAGCAGTTTCTTGACCTTTTCCCAGATTCGGAACTCAGACCTGTTGCCCAGAAACGTCTGTTTGACTTACAGGACAATCTGGTACAGAAGGAATACCTTTCTGCGCAATTGTATTATAACTTAGGTGGATACTTCGGTAATATTAATTCCAACACAGAGAGTAACTATGAGGCATGTATCATCACAGCCCAGAACGCTTTGAAGAACTATCCGTATTCTAAGATACGAGAGAAATTCGCTGTACTCATCATGAAGAGTAAGTTTGAACTTGCAGAAAACAGTTCAGAAGAGAAAAAACTTGACCGTTATCGTGACGCAGAGGATGAGTGTTATGGATTCTTGAATGAATATCCAGAATCCAAGGAATGCGCTACAGCGGAGAAGTATATTGTCAAATGTAAAAAAATAACAAAAGATTAAGATAATGGATTACAAGAAATCAAAAGCACCAGTAAACACAGTGACTCGCAATATCATGGATCTCTGTGAAGATACAGGTAACATCTATGAGAGTGTGGCTATTATTTCCAAGCGTGCAAACCAGATCAGTGTCCAGATTAAAGAGGACCTGAGCAAGAAACTGGCAGAGTTCGCTTCTTATAATGATTCTTTAGAGGAAGTTTTCGAGAATCGTGAGCAGATAGAGATCTCTCGTTATTATGAGAAACTCCCGAAACCCTCTCTGTTGGCTACACAGGAGTTTGTAGAGGATAAGGTTTATTGGCGTGATCCTGCTCGTGAGCAGGCAATCCAAGACGAGCGTCTGTAATATGATACAGCGTAAGCAATCAGTATTTTTGTTGATAGCCGTCATCTTTGGCATACTTGCTCTGACCATGCAACTTGCCTCTGTGACCGCAGAAGGACTTACCGTTCATCGGGTATTCAGTTTATGGGCGATAGGCGAGGCAGGTGCACGTTCTTTTGTACCGTGTCCTCTTTTCATTCTGATGCTGCTTGCTACTTCTTTGAGTGCATGTACCATTTTCCTCTATAAGAATCGTATCTTGCAGGCACGTATGTGTCTGGTAAATATCATCATTGCCCTGTTATGGTATATTGCATTAATTGTTGTCAGCAAGCAAATGGCACCTGATGCGCTTAATTTTCATTTGAATATTGCGGCTGCTTTTCCTGCTGTGATGATTATTCTCAACTTCATGGCACGCAAGGGCATTCTTGCTGATGAGAAGTTGGTAAGGGCAGCAGATAGAATTAGATAATTAATAAGGTAATAAGATAAAGAAAAAAGGGAGTGCAGAAACACTCCCTTTTTTCTTAACATACTTTGTACTAATCTGCTTTGAACAAATCCTTGATACCACCGATGCTGCCCAGCAGGTTGGTAGCCTCGTAAGGCAGGTAGACAGTCTTGGTCTTGTCACCTTGAGCGAGTTCTTGCATCATCTGGATATACTTCTGAGCAAGCAGGTAGTTGGCAGGATTGGTTGACTTGCCAACAGCTTCGGTAATCAGTTCGATAGCCTTGGCTTCTGCCTCTGCCTTGCGGATACGAGCCTGAGCTTCACCTTCAGCATGGAGGATAGCCTGTTGTTTCTGAGCGTCTGCACGGTTGATGATAGCAGTCTTCTCACCTTCTGATGCCAGAATCTCAGCAGCTTTTTCACCTTCGGAAGTCAGAATCTGTGCACGTTTGTTACGCTCTGCCTGCATCTGCTTCTCCATCGCGTTCAGTACGGTTGAGGGAGGAATGATGTCCTGCAACTCTACGCGATTTACTTTCACACCCCATTTATCGGTAGCATCGTCGAGGACGGCACGCAGTTTGGTGTTGATAGTGTCGCGGGAAGTCAGTGTTTCATCGAGTTCCAGTTCACCAATGATGTTACGCAAGGTTGTCTGTGTCAGTTTTTCGATAGCGTTGGGAAGATTCGAAATCTCATAGACAGCCTTGAAGGGGTCTACAATCTGGAAGTAGAGCAGGGCGTTAATCTCCATCTGGATGTTATCTTTCGTAATCACATTCTGTGAAGGGAAGTCATACACCTGTTCACGCAGGTCGATAGAGTTAGAGTAAGCATAACGTCCGCGATTCAGTACGACGATGTCCTTGGCACGGTCGATAAATGGGATGATGATGTTAATACCAGGATTCAGCGTGGCATAGTAACGTCCCAGACGCTCAATAATTTTGGTCTCAGATTGTGGGATAATCACGAGTGCCATCTTAGCGAAAAGAATCACGCAGATTACGATGGCGATAAGTACATAAGTCATAATGTCCATAGTTTTAATTAATTTATAATTTCGTTATTTCGTTATATCGTTATTACATTATTACGATGTTAGAGGGTCTCAACGGTGATGATGGTGCTTTCGCGATCAATGACGCGAACAGTCTCTCCTTCCTCGATAGTATCATCACTGACTGCCTTCCATAAATCACCGTCAATCTGCACATAGCCTGGCTCGGTGACATTGATAGCCTCTATCACTTTTCCAGTCCTACCAATCAAGGCATCGGCATTGGAGGCGCGATTAGGCTCGTTCTTGTGTAACCAGCGCAAGGCTACTGGACGCACGAAGAAGATGCTTAGCAGCGAGAAGATGGCAAAAATAAACAGTTGCCAGTAGATGTTCAGCCCGATGACTGCTGCAATGATGGCGAAGACAGCACCGATGGAGAAGCAGATGATGAAGAAATCACCTGACGAGAGTTCCAAAATCAGACAGACGATGGACACCACAGCCCAGACCTGCCACATGTTTGCGATTAAATAGTCTATCATAATTACTAAAATTAAAAGTTACACCTTATTATATTATATAGAGAGGATGAAATCATCCCAGTCTTTCGTTGACCCTTTCTTTCCGAAGATTTTTGTATATAGCCTGCTGCGTGTAGAGGCAACACTCTCTTTGCTGTGAGCCGTAAGGGTGGCAATATCCTTCGGGGCGATGCGTACTTTGATGAGCAGACTCACGTAATAGTCCTGATCGCTCATATTATAGAGACTGTAGAGTTTCTCTGTAAAGCCGTTATACACTGCATTAACCACCTCTGCCAGTTCGTGCCAGTCACCACTGTGCATGCTCTGTCCCTCATTAAGATATTGTTTAATGCGCAGGTACACAGGCGAGGAGAAGATGGTATTCACGTCGTTTTCACGTTTCTCTATCACTGCTATCTTCTGCATGGCGTGGATATTGTCGAGACGACTCTGCAACAATTGTATCTTGCGCCTGTGATACTGGATGGTTACTACAAACAGTGTGATGTAGATAACCGCACAGATGATGAGCAGGAATATTTCACGATTGGTGAGTATCATATTGCTTTTTCGTTTTTGTTTGATGCAAAGTTACGAAATAAAACACAAGCCACCAAGAAAAAATGTTTGCAAAAGTGCGCAAACCTTTAATAGCGAACTTTTGCGAATAAATTCTCAATAGTTAATTATCACTTTTCAATATATTTTGTATCTTTGTACTCGTTATGGCAAATCCGCTGACAATCATACCGTTGATGTTCCGTGCCAAGCGTCCAAGCAGGACAAAGGAGATGCGAGCAATAGCGATACCCTTCTGGCTTCCGAAGGGTTATCAGGGTTTGACGTTCTTTGGTTCAATTATCGTACATAGCAAAGAAGGCGCAGAACAATTCAATCGTCGGCATGATGCGATGAGAACCCATGAGATGATTCATCTCTATCAGGCACGCAGCACCCATGATTCATGGATTTGTTTCTATTGGAAGTATTTCGTGTTTTGGCTGAAAGCATGTCGTTATCGCAAGCATCTGAAGAATTCGGGCTATCTGCTTAATCCATTCGAGATGGAGGCATACGCTAACATGTACGATGAAGACTATCTGGCGCAGAATGAAAATGGCGCCAATGGATGGCGCCACTATGCGAATATGTCGCTCGAAGAGCGGTTAGCGTGTTATCATCGTCATTACGTATAACGTTATAACGATATAACGTTATTACGAAATAATTATAAAGCCTTATATCGCTCAGACTGCTCACGAATCAACTCCTTGTCGTCGAAGTAGTTGATACGCATCGCTGCACGAACCTCACTCATTGTCTGCGCTGCTGTCTCACGAGCCTTTTCTGTTCCTTTCTTTAAGATATTGTAAATCTCAGGAATGTCCTGCTCGAACTCGTGACGACGCTGACGAATAGGCTCCAGCATCTCGTTGAGAATCTGGTTCAGGAACTTCTTACACTTCATGTCGCCCAGTCCACCACGACGATAATGGTCTTTCAATTCGTCCAGGTTCTGGTATTCGGGCAGGAAATTGGCAAAGTCTTCTTGTTTGGAGAAAGCATCCAGATAGGTGAAAACAGCATTGCCTTCCACATGTCCGGGGTCGTTGAGGTTGATGTGCTCAGGGTCTGTGTACATCGAACGAACCTTCTGCCATACAGTATCTGCGTCATCAGAGAGATAGATACAGTTGCCGAGTGACTTCGACATCTTCTCCTTTCCGTCTGTTCCAGGCAGACGACGTGCTGTGGCATTCTCAGGCAACATAATCTCAGGCTCCACCAATACTGGGGCATAAGTGGCATTGAAGCGGCGTACCAATTCGCGCGTTACTTCCAACATCGGCTCCTGGTCCTCACCAACGGGCACTGTTGTCGACTTAAACAGGGTGATATCGGCAGCCTGACTGACAGGATAACAGAAGAATCCCAATGGGATATTAGCCTCGAAGTTACGCATCTTGATTTCCGTTTTCACTGTCGGATTACGTTGCACGCGGCTTACTGTGATAAGGTTCATCAGATAAGTTGTCAGTTCTGCAAGTTCAGTAATCTGACTTTGAATGAACAACACGCACTTCTCTGGGTTGAGACCAGCAGAGAGATAGTCGAGTGCTACCTCAATAATGTTCTGTCTGATCTTCTCAGGATTGTCTGCATTGTCAGTCAAAGCCTGCACATCAGCCATAAACACGAACATCTTGTCGTAGTCGCCAGCCTCTTGCAGTTCCACACGTCGGCGCAGTGAACCGATATAATGTCCTAAGTGCAACTTACCTGTAGGACGATCACCAGTGAGTATTATCTTTCCCATTTTCTTTTCTGTTTCTGATTTTGGCTGCGAAGGTACTATTTTTTTTTGACATGACCAATTCTTTGGTATTTTTTATATATCTTTGTGGTCAAAAATAATGGCAATGAAGATTATTGTATCAAAGGAGATAGAGTCAGTGTGTCCTGGTTTTGTAGGGGCTTGTGTGGATGCAGAGGTGGAAAATACGCCATTCTCGCAGGCATTATGGGACGAGATTCATGAGATGGAGGAGCGTTTCCGCAGGGAGTTGACGACAGAATCGTTGAAGGAATTAAGTGGAATCGCCGCCACACGGCGAGTGTATAAGGCTTGTGGAAAGGATCCTTCACGCTATCGTCCTGCTTCGGAAGCCTTGATACGAAGGATGCTACAAGGTAAGGAACTGTATCAGATAGATACTTTGGTAGACCTTATCAATCTGGCTTCTATTGCTTATGGCTATAGTATTGGCGGCTTTGATGCCGATAAGTTTGTGGGCGACACGCTAACCTTGGGCGTTGGCAAGGAAGGAGAACCTTATGAAGGTATCGGTCGTGGAATGATAAATATTCATGGACTGCCTGTCTATCGCGATGCAGAGGGCGGAGTGGGCACTCCTACCAGTGACCATGAACGTACGAAAATAACAATCAGCACACGCCATTTGGTGGTGCTGATCAATGGTTATGACGGACAGGAAGACCGTGTTGCAGACAATGCCCGCTTCATTCAAGAACTATTGCGTAAGTATGCGCATAGTGATGGTGGAACCTATTTCATCTATCGTTAAGGCATTAATAGGATCGTGACGCTTCGAGCGGCTTGGGCTCCCATCACTAAAACTTGAGCGATGTCTGCCGTTTTGGAGGGACCGCTGATGAAAGTGCCATAGCCATCATATTCCTTGTCGAACTCTATGCGCTTGTATGCCTCGTGCATGTTATTCACAATCTCGTGCTTCGGCAACAGAATAACCAGATTCTCGGAGATGAAACAGACGGCTTTTTCCTTCATTTGCTGAGGAATCCAGATGCATCCGTTCTCAGCCACTCCAAACATACCACGAATGACGCCCACGTCCGTACCGTTCAAGTCGCGTGCTCGTCCTACAGTATCTGGGTTGCGAGTGGCAATCGTCACTTCAGGAAGATTGGAGGCAATTTCTTTGGCATCGGGATATATCTCTTGAATGATGCTGTCAACCGTTCTGCCGCCTTTCACTTCAATGACATGTCCGCCCACACTCTCACTCATGGCAATGAACTGCACCAAAGGGTCAGCATAAGTAATAGCCTTGATATCACTCAGGTCGGGCATGTCAAACTTCTCTCTGACATTCGCCCTGTATTTCTTCAATATATCTTCTTTGCTGCTCATAACGTTCAATGTTCAAGGTTCAACGTTCAATGTCTTTAATCATTTCATGGAATGGTTTCTTGGGGAATTTCATCATGTCGTGCCCTTCAGCCCATGGATTAAGACCACAATTCATGAGAGGAGAGGGGATGAGATTGGCCCAATGGGCGAGTCCTGTTCCAAAGTTATAAAGTCCTGAACTACCATAAAGCATCGACATTCCCTTACACATCAGTTTCTTCTGCGGATTAGCAGTGCCGAATGAATCCAATTGCTGACGCCAGAGATAGATCTGATCGCCTAAGTTTACCTTCACAGGACAGACCGTCTGACAACTAAGGCAGAGTGTACATGCAGAGACATTGCCACTATGTTTCTGTGCGTCTCGCAACATGCCGAGGTTGATGCCAATAGGTCCTGGGATGAAATAACTATAACTATAACCGCCAGAGCGACGATAGACAGGACAGGTATTCATACACGAACCGCAACGGATACACTTCAATGCCTCCCAGTGTTCTGGACTGGCGATCCACTCCGAACGTCCATTATCCACTAAGACGATATGCATTTTGTGGGCAGTCGGGCGAGCCTTGCGGAAATGACTGGTGTATGTTGTGGTAGGCTGACCAGTACCTGCACGACAAAGCATTCGCTGGAAGACAGCCAGGCACTCGTAGTTAGGAATGACTTTCTCAAGTCCGATGGCAACGATATGCAGTTTGGGACAGGAGGTCGACATATCTGCGTTGCCTTCATTGGTGCATACCACGATGTCACCAGTCTCAGCAATGCCGAAATTCGCACCAGTCATACCTGCGTCTGCTGTCAGGAATTCATTACGCAGACTCAGACGAGCACAATAGGTAAGATACGTGGGATCATGGTTGCCTTTCTCACTGCCGAGTTTCTCTTCAAAGAGCTCACCTACATCGTCGTGGTTCAGATGGATGGCAGGCATCACGATATGCGAGGGCTTCTGACCTTTCAACTGGATGATACGCTCGCCGAGGTCAGTCTCGACGACTTCAATACCACGCTCTTCCAGATAGGGATTCATCTCACACTCCTCTGTGAGCATCGACTTTGACTTCACCATCTTCTTCACATCATGGCTCTTCAGGATACCATAGACAATCTCATTGAACTCCTTGGCATCCTTTGCCCAGTGTACTTCCACACCGTTTTTCTCGGCATTGGTGGCAAACTGATCGAGATACTCATCCAGATGAGTGATGGTATGACGCTTGATAGCACTTGCCTTTTCGCGCAACTGTTCCCATTCCTCGAGTCCATAAGCCATGTTGTCACGCTTGGTGCGTACTGCCCAGAAGGTGGCATCGTGCCAATGGGCATATTGTTGGTTCTTCAAGAACTCCTTGGCTGCTTTTGAATGTGCTGTACTCATAATCCTGCGGCTAATATCTCTACTACGTGCTTAAACTCTATCTTCATGCCTTGCTTCTTAGCAACACCAGCCATGTGCATGAGGCATGAGCAGTCGGGTCCTGTCACATATTCAGCGCCCGTCTGGATATGACGCTCCACTTTGTCTTTACCCATTTGAGCAGAAACGGCAGTCTCTTCGATGGAAAACATACCACCGAAACCACAACACTCATCTGGACGTTCAGGTTCTACCACCTGAATACCATCGACGAGTTGCAAAAGATCCTTGATTTTATTGAAGGGATGGACATGCTCTTCAGAAGGGGAGGAGAGTCCTAATTCACGAACACCATGACAGGAATTGTGCAACGAAACCTTATGAGGGAACGTACCTAAGCGACGATCTACCTTCACAACGTCATGCAGGAATTCCACGACATCCATACATTTCTTTGCTGTCTCACACTCATGGTTGAGTAGGCGAGGGTAGTTGATGCGCATGAAAGCAGTACAACTGACGCTGGGCGCCACGACATAGTCGAAGCCCTTGAAGAGATTCTCGAACTTCTCGGCTAAAGGAATAGCCTGTTTCTCAAATCCAGCGTTCGCCATCGGCTGTCCGCAACAGGTCTGTTTCTGCGGATAAGTGACATCCTGTCCTAAGTGTTTCAGCAACTTATACGTTGCTAATCCGACTTCAGGATAGACGGCATCCACATAACAGGGAATGAATAATCCTATCTTCATATCTTCTTTAAACTCTAAACTTTAAACTTTATATCACGTGCAGTCCAAGGAACACCATCAAACCATTCATCAATATCCAGAAGATGGCGAAAGGCATCGTCTTACGCATGATATCCCCATCCTGTCCTTCCATATCGCAGGCAGCAGTTGCAATGGCAATACTTTGTGGTGACAGCAGTTTACCACCCTCAGAGCCTGCACAGTTAGCTGCAGCGAGCCAGTTAGTCTCATTACCGCTGACACCAAAGAATGTGCCTTGGTTCACCAATCCTAAGTCGCTGGCAGCAGTAGCCTGCAGTTTTCCGAAGAGAATATTGGCATTGGTAGCACTACCAGTTACGAATGTTCCGATACTACCAATGAGTGGTGCAAAGAATGGGAAGGCAGCACCTGTGAGTAATACCAGTCCTTTGGCGATATCGTTGGTCATACCTGTGTTGTTCATCAGCATCGCCATCGCTACTAAGCAGCAGATAGTGACGACGGTTTTTTGTAGGTTGAGTGTAGTCTTGGCGAGTAACTTCATCAGTCTGCCGAAACTCATGCCCTGAATCATACCGCCGATGACAGCGCCGAGGAAAATCATCAGACCAGCATTCGACAGCCATCCGAACTTAAAGGTGTTACCTATGACAGGCATATCAAATTTAGTGACTAACGTTTGGTTCAAGAGTTCGTTGATGGGAGGTACAATCTTACTGGAGATAAGGATGAAGAAGATAATCAGTCCATATACACTCCAAGCCTTCAATGTCTTTATCATACCAAACTTTTTCTTCTCAACGATAACCTCATCGGCAGGGTTTTTATCGTGAATGAATAGTTTGTTGTATATCAGCATCGCGATGATAGCTGCCACAGAACCAAGGATAGCAGGCGTCTCAGGACCGATGAAGTGAGCACAACAGAACTGTACGACAATGGAGAAGGAACCAACGAAGAGGGCTATGCTGAGGTTCTTCAGTACCTTTTTCTTGTCTGTCATCATCAGAATGAGGAACGGGGTGATGAAGAACATCAGCGAGAGTTGTAATATAATAAAGGTGGCAACCTCACAGAGTTCCTCAGGCGTGGCTACACCACTTGCCGCTACTTGGTTGGCAAGAGTCGTAGCAGGCAAACCAACTGCTCCGAAACCTACAGCCACCGTGTTTGCTACCAAACAGATGACAGCGGAGAACATCGGCTTAAATCCTAATCCGATAAGTATAGCAGCAGGTATTGCAACAGCAGTTCCGAAGCCTGCCATACCTTCCAACACGCCGCCAAGACCCCATGTCAGCAACAATACTAACAGACCTTTGTCGGAGGTCATCTGGATAAACTGCGTCTTGATAGTCTCTATCTCCTTCGTCTCACAAAGGATATTATAACTGAAGATAGCGCAGATGATAATCAAGATAATCGGGAAGCATGCCTTCAGAAAACCCTCGATGACAGACCAAAGAGTGATGCCGAAGATGCTTGCTTCGGCATATTTCTCTGGCACGATGCCCATGGCTGGGGTTGCAAACAGTGCCAAGAGGATGGTAACAACAAGAGTAATCACAGCACTCTTGTAACCTGACACTTTAAAACCCATCATCAAGACGATGAGCAATAGGATAGGGATAACGGATACTAATGCTGACATAGACTTTTAGTTATTAGTGATTATTATATAGGTTCTGATGGCAAATATACAATTTTTTTGTCACATTGCCATCATTTTTTAGTGAAATAATAATAAATCAGTCGAAGTGGTATACTTTTAAATTATTATTTGGTATACTTTTACATTATCATTTACATTCCTGGATAAGGCTGAGTATTTTACCGTGATGGCCTTCGATGTTGAGCAGAGCAAGGTTCTGAACTACATGGGAACCAAAAGCGGTCGCGACGGTGACAAGGCTCAGGCTCTTGGACTTCATACGGCCTATACTGCCAACGGAACGCCTTATTATACCGAGGCAACGATGGTGATTGAGTGCAAGATTATGTATGCAGCACCCTTTGAACGTCAGTATTTCAAGAGTGATGCACCCAAGAAGATGTATGCCAACTTCCCTGCAGGCATCCACTCTATGTATATCGGTGAGGTTATAAACGCTTGGAAAAAGTAAGATGGCACAGCAAACAGATTTCATAGATAAGGTTGCTGTCGTGACAGGTGGAGCACAGGGCATTGGCCGTTGCATCGCCGAGGAGTTTCAGAAGGCAGGAGCACAAGTCTGCGTGATTGACAAGCAGGAAGGCGACCACTTTGTGGGCGACATTGCCGACAAGCAGACTTTGGAGCAGTTTGCCCAGAAGGTCATTGCAAAGCACGGCCATGTGGACTATCTCATCAACAATGCCCTGCCGCTGATGAAAGGTATCGATGCGTGCAGCTATGAGGAGTTCCAGTATGCCATGAGCGTAGGA
>CADCEW010000015.1:0-955 GCA_902800585.1 uncultured Prevotellaceae bacterium | reverse complement strand
GCACTGACTCATGCCCTGGCCGTCAGCCTTGCCGGACGTGTCCGTGTCAACTCTATTTCACCAGGCTGGATAGACACTGCCTACACCGTCTATGAAGGCCCCGATGCCGTTCAACAGCCCGTCGGACGTGTCGGCAATCCTCTGGATATCGCCAACATGGTGCTCTATCTTTGTTCCGACAAGGCAGGTTTCATCACGAGAGAAAACATCTGCATCGATGGTGGCATGACCCACCAGATGATATACCATGCCGATAATGGCTGGAAATTGGAATTATAAACTGCACCATATTCAATCCAATCCGTACTTTCATTTTTCTTTTTTGGACGGCAATACCATTATCATATTTTCAGCAGTAGAGTCTTACTAATAGCCTCTATGTGTTTTGGTTTTACTCCACAGTCTATTGCTGTATCAGGCCAAGAAGCTACAGACGAACGAACCTCTTCAATAATGTGGTTGGCGTCAGAGTGAAAGCTGATGACGGCTTGTCCATCGTCCGGCAGGGTTGTACGAGTAGCATAAGTCGTATGCAGGAGCAAATGACCATTGACCAGTCTTATCCATCAGGAAGGAGAAATTTTTGGTGTGGTCATCGTGGTTGCGTGCGACTACATTGAATACCATTCGGCGATACAGTTGCTCGAAGTCCTTATAGTTCAACCCAAGTCGTCGTAATACGCCAAACAGTTCCTCGTATGAATGGCGCACGTCTCTGTCCAAATGGGCGATGCCGGCTGCCGTCTGCATGTGAATTTTCTCACCCGTTGATGTTCTGTCAAATCGACGGGTCATGAAGTGGTTGCAGTCACCTTCCGGCAACAGTCGGCACTCAGACATGGTGATGCCGCAGGCTGTAGCCATCCTGTAGTAGGCATATTCTATGTTTCCGATGCCTTGCGGATTATCGGTTATCTCATTATGTTCGCTATAAGTGCCTCCATCGAACTTCAAC
>CADCEW010000014.1 GCA_902800585.1 uncultured Prevotellaceae bacterium | reverse complement strand
ATTGTAAAAGTACAAGGACATGGTGGTTTTCGTAAGCGCATTATTGAGATGGGCTTTATCAAAGGCGAGGATGTGGAAGTACTTCTGAACGCTCCCTTGCAGGACCCTGTGAAATACAAACTGATGGACTATGAAGTTAGTCTACGTCATCAGGAAGCGGAGATGATAGAGGTAAATAAGGTAGAACCACGGTCTCTTGACACGCAGGTAGATGATGATGCTCAGGAACAGAAAGAAGATAAAGCCCCGTTGAAGGATGTCATCAAAGTTGCTTTGGTAGGTAATCCGAATTGCGGAAAGACTTCTTTGTTTAACTTTGCCAGTGGTGCCCACGGACATGTCGGCAACTATAGCGGCGTGACTGTTGATGCCTCTGAGGCACATGCCTCTTTCGCAGGCTATGAGTTTGACTTGACAGACTTGCCCGGTACTTACTCTTTATCATGTTATAGTCCAGAGGAACTGTATGTCCGTGAACATCTAATGAAGCAGCATCCCGATGTCGTTATCAATGTCATCGATGCTTCGAACCTTGAGCGTAACCTTTATCTGACGACGCAGTTGGTGGATATGAATGTCCGTATGGTATGCGCCTTGAATATGTATGACGAGTTTGAGCGTCGTGGTGACTTCGTGCATATTAAGACCCTCTCCACACTTTTCGGTGTCCCCTTCATTCCCACCTCGTTCAAATCGGGCAGGGGAGTACAGGAACTCTTCCATGAGGTCGTCAGTGTCTACGAGGATCAGAGCCTTTTGGCACGTCATATCCATATTCCCCATGGTCATGAGTTAGAGGCAGGTATTGAACATATCCAGGAACATCTGAAAGAGGATGAGGAGGTACGCCCCTTGTATTCCACGCGTTACCTAGCTATCAAACTATTGGAGAACGATACTGCCGTGGAACGATATGTCAGAAAACTCCCTAATGCCGACGAGATTATCGAGGCAAAAGAGATGGCTGCAGCGCGTGTAAAGGAGGAAATCAAGGAAGACTCCGAAACGGCTATCATGGATGCGAAGTATGGTTTTATTCATGGTGCGTTGACAGAAGCGGAGTTTCGCAAGGGTACTAAGGAGGATACCTATCGCATGACACATTTCATCGATGATGTTTTGTCGAACAAATACTTCGGATTCCCCATCTTCTTCCTGATACTCTTCGTGATGTTCCAGACCACTTTCTCTCTCGGTCAGTATCCGATGGACTGGATAGAGGCAGGTGTGGAATGGTTGGGTGAATTGATTGGAAGCACCATGTCCGAGGGACCTTTGCGTTCGATGCTGGTCGATGGAGTGATAGGTGGTGTGGGTTCTGTCATTGTTTTCTTACCCCAGATACTGATATTATATTTCTTTATCTCGCTGATGGAGGACTCGGGCTATATGGCACGTGCCGCCTTCATCATGGATAAGCTGATGCATAAGATGGGACTTCACGGTAAGTCGTTCATTCCTTTAATCATGGGTTTCGGCTGTAACGTGCCTGCCGTCATGGCGACGCGTACCATCGAGAGTCGCCGTTCCCGTCTGATAACGATGATGATCCTGCCGTTTATGTC
This sequence comes from uncultured Prevotellaceae bacterium, assembly GCA_902800585.1. Taxonomy (GTDB): domain Bacteria; phylum Bacteroidota; class Bacteroidia; order Bacteroidales; family Bacteroidaceae; genus Prevotella. The sequence goes on along the minus strand of CADCEW010000014.1, from coordinate 41,216 downwards.
GTGTTCGGCGCGTCTGCCTATCTACATTATGATTGTCGGTACGTTCTTCTCCTACCAGTATCGTTCGTGGGTGATGCTCTCCCTCTATGCGATAGGCATCCTCGTCGCCGTTATCGTTAGTAAGATATTCTCTACCTTCGTCATCAAGGGTGAAGACACCCCGTTCGTGATGGAACTGCCTCCTTATCGTATGCCGACGGCAAAGGCGATAGGTCGTCATACATGGGAGAAAGGTAAGGAATACCTGAAGAAGATGGGAGGTGTTATTCTCGTAGCCTCTATCATTGTATGGGCATTGGGCTATTTCGGAACTATGGGTGTTGCACCCTCTATGGACCAGTCGTTCATCGGAATGATGGGAAAGACCATAGCTCCGCTGTTCTCACCACAGGGTTTCAACTGGCAACTGGATGTCTCGCTCATTGCTGGTGTGGGTGCTAAGGAGATCGTTGCCTCTACCATTGGTGTTTTGGGTGGATTGGAAGAGTTGACACCATTTGTTTCCTACTGCTACCTGCTCTTCGTATTGCTTTACTTCCCTTGTATCGCTACCATCGTAGCCATCAAACACGAGACTGGCTCTTGGCGTTGGGCTGCTTTCGCCGCCATTTATACCACCAGTGTCGCCTGGATTGTCAGTGCATCAGTCTACCAAATAGGGCAGTTGTTCTGAGATTACGCTTCCTTTTGCTGTTCTTCCTCTTGCAAAGGAACACCTTCAGTAAAGAGATGACGCAGTCCTTGTTCGTATGAACGAAGTGCTTCACGTCCTTTTTGTGTGATACGACATACGGTATGTGAAAGACGACCCAGTCCGCTCTTGCTTACTTCTAGATAGCCTGCCTCCTGTAATGTCTTGATCTGTACGCTGAGATTACCTCTTGTAGAGTCAGTAATCTCACAGAGATACACGAAGCCAGCACTCTCCAGACTGTCGAGTGCCACCATAATCTTCAAACGCAGTTCGTTGTGAAGTAACGGATTGATAACAGCAAACTTAAATGACATAAAGAAAACATCGTCTTATTTTGCTGCAAAACTACAAAAAGTATTCTTAGCCGCAAAATAAAAACGATGTATTCTATCACCCTTTTAACAATCTTTCCAGGTTAATAACGTGTGAAGAGATATTATTAATTATAGTGCTTTACGTATCTGCGGAACATGTGTCCAGGGATAATCAAGGTGATAATGGTGACAACAGCTGCGATTAGCAACTGCCAAGGCCATTGATCTCCCTGAAAGAAAAGAGCGAGGAACGTCACTGCTGTGCCGATGATACCGCATACTGTCTTGGGGCGGAAGCGCAGGATAAGACCTGTCATCAAGCAACCTATACTGATGAGAAGCCCCTGTAATGTGCAGTAGAGCATCTCGAAGACGCCTGCAAATCCCATTGTCGTACCGCCGACACAACTGACGAACCCTATGTATATCCACATCTGTAGGATTACATTCTGGTCGAGTGTCCTTCGTCCTGTGCGCTCATAATCCTTATGTAAGAAGTACATCATTAACGGTGCACCCACTAAAGGAATACCTAACCATATCCATTCGCACCAGAATTCGTTCCAAAATATCAGTGCAGCAAATTCCACAATAAGGAAGAAAGCAGTAGGGTAGCCCCAGGCAAGAAACAAGTTCTCGCCTGTTGGCACCCTATTACCTCTTACTTCACCGCGGATTTGGGTGATAATATCCAGTTCATTTTGTTGATTTTCCATCAGATAATGAGAGATGGATCTACAATAGGCTCTTCTTGTAATTCTTCATCAAAACTACCTGCCAGTAACGGAAGCCTTTCCTCCAGTTCTACCACTTCAGTTTCTGGAATCATATATTTCTTCTTCATAACTATTCCTCCTTATTTAGTAATGACCTTTTTACCATTCAAGATATACAATCCTTTCTTAGGATAAAGCACGCGACGACCTTGCAAGTCGTAGTAGATATTATCTTCCTTACCGACCTTTATATTCTTAATCGCTGTCGTGCCGTCTTCTTCAATATCATAGAATCCGCGAGCTCCTGCATCTAAATGCAGATAAGCCTTTCCAGCGGGAACGGATACGCCACCATTAACTTTGTAGAATGCAAGTTTATCGTTCATATAGGCGAGGCAGTAAATACGGTTTGCATCGGTGTCTATGGTGCCGTTACTACCCTGTAAAGCATTTTCACTATAGTCGCCTGTACTTTCCGTCGTTGTTTCTGTCAAAACGGGAACGCCTGTAGACTTCAATATAACGGCAGTTCCTGCAGGTATGATATTATTCCCCTCGATAGCCGTTATGATTACTTTGGGGTCTTCTGTAACACTTGCCTTGTATATCGTAGTATTTGCGTCTACTTCGTATTTCTTATCAGCGTCATAGAAGGTTGCCCAATGGTATTCTTCTACGGGTGTTGCTGAAATATTTGCTAAGTCTTCTTCAAAGGTTACTCGCTGTCCAAGATAATAGAATGAATCATCTGTGTTTGTCCTGGGCCAAGCAGACTCATCCGCAACATGAAAGTTTGTTCCTTGTTCATCCTTGAAATCCGCAAACCATTCATCCATAGTCCATGTAAGGTTTGATGGGTCTGCATAGCAGTACACATCTGTTATACCATTACAACCAGCAAATGCTCCAGAAACGATAGTTGTAACACTGGAAGGAATAGTAATGGTCGTGATTGATGTACAGCCGTCAAATGCCGTAGCTCCAATAGTTATTACACCTTCTGAGATTGTAACCGTAGTCAAATTAGTACATCCCTCAAAAGACATTTCGCCGATGGTTGTTACACTACTGGGAATAGAGATTGATATTAACCCTTCATACATCTCAAATGCCATTGTGGCAATAGTTGTGATACCTTCTTCAATCACCACACTGGTGATTTCATTAGCGTACGTCCCCCATGTGAATTCATTGTCATAATGTCCCGAGTCATACATTGCACCTGTACCAGATAAGGTTAATACGCCATTATCCAAAGTCCATGTGATGTTGTCTCCCCACGTTCCACTGGTTGTTGTGGCATTCACACTCGAACACACCATTGTAGCGAATAGCGCGAAAGTTAATTTGAGTAGTTTTCTTTTCATAGACATTAATTATTTAGTTATTAATATAAAAATATGTATTCACGCAATATTCTGAAAAAGTTGGTATAAAGATAATGTTTATTTTTTAAACAATGACAAAAATCTTCATCATTTTATAGATAATTAACAACACTAATAATACTTCCTTTCAACTAACTTTGATTGAATAATTCAGACAAAGTGCTTCTGTAGAACAGGATCTTAGAGGAGAAAGACGAAAGAGGCTCCAAATAAGCCAAAATAGAGGCATTGGAGTAAGCGGTTCATACATAGGGAGTTATCAGTGAACGGAACAAATTTTACGAAAAATAGTGAGCAAAAACGATTAAAAAAGTATTGTTTTTGCCCCTATTTTCGTATAGAAAAGATGCAGTTTTCAAGTAGAAAGAGACTACTTTTCGGGTAGTTTGAACGTTACAAACGGGTAGAAAAGTACGTCCAAACTCCTTTTTTGCTCAAAACAAGCGTTTTGGAACCTCTAAAATTTCCAGAAGCCACTAAAACTCATACACAATTTTCGACAAGTTTTCTTGACAATCACTCGTGGTGATAGGGCTCACCTTTGATAATCGTACAGGCGCGATACACCTGTTCGGTAAAGGTGAGGCGTATCATCTGATGCGAGAATGTCATCTTGGAAAGGGAGAGTTGTTCGTTAGCTCTTGCATAGACAGCAGGGGAGAAACCATAAGGACCGCCAATAATAAAGACGAGTCGACGGGCGGTATTACGTTTCTGTTCCAACCAACGGGCAAACTCGATGCTGCGATATTCCTTGCCGTGCTCGTCGAGCAAGATAACCGTATCAGAGGGTTGCAACTGACGGAGAATCAGTTCACCTTCTGCTTCCTTCTGTTGTTCTTCCGAGAGATTCTTCGTGTTTTTGAGTTCAGGAATGGTGACGACCTCAAAGGGCATATAGTGACTGATGCGCTCGACATAGTCATTAATGCCAGCAACAAAATGTTTGTTGATCGTCTTACCGACCTGAATCAGAATCGTTTTCATCGGGTGGTGTGGAATCCATCAAGGTTCTGGTAGCGGCGTTTCATCATACGTTGGTAGATGTTACGCATCCAATAAGGTTCCGCTAACGTGAAGGCGAGACCGATCACAATCATGACAATATATGCAACGGTATCGCTGAAGAGCGTCTGAAGTATCAATACGAGGAGGACAGGAACGAAGAAAACGATGAGTTCGATGATTAGTTGGAGTTTGTTCTCAAATTGATTCTTTCCTGTTATCTTGTCATTCAAAGGTAACGTCTGATTATTCCAGATAGCCAATTGGAAAAGCAGACAATACTCCGGTCCTGTAGTAATCAGCAGATAGGCAAGAATCATCAGCAGCGAGAACTTGCCGGAAATGATAGGGGGCAACAGCAACAGGAACGGTAACAGCACGATGGCACAGTAGAAATAATACTTGGCGCGTAACAGAGTGAGGATATTCTCCTCATGAACCATCAGTAAATCGATGTAGTTTCCTTCTGGTCCCATTACCTTAACAAGGTTGACAGCCCCAAAGAATACGAAACAATAGAGGCACCACATGTTACGGGCAAAGCCTCCAGTATAGGTATCGGTATAGGCAATGAGCAGTGAGAGCATGGTGATGACAACAACTCCCTGTATGAAACGGGTACGGATGGCTTTGTTACGCATCGTACTCTTGATTTCCAGTTTGAGGTATTCGCCAATCTGTCCGAATCGGTTGAGCGCCGAAAACTCAGAGACATGTTTCATGTTGGTCTTCTCATGCTTGGAGATCTCATCATAGATAAACCGCATCTGGAGTTTACGGTTAATCATAAACAAGACGATGAAAAGGACGGCAAAAAGGATGAAAGCATACCAGGTGAAGGCATATTCTCCGATGAAATCGAATATCTGATCGAAGAATTTCTCTGAAGACTTGTCGGACAACAGGAAGAAAGGAGCCACCATAGAACCGTAGAGGACGAGTGGTAATGCCCACCAGAACATGCTCTTGTTGATTAAGGTACGTACCAACAGATACCATTGACTGTTGACGAGTATCATCAAATACAGGAGTAACAGCAAGCCCAATCCTTGCAGAAGTGTCATATTGCCGCAGACGCAGATGAAGGTATAGGGCACAAACAACGACATCCAGATGAGGTTGTTGGCGCTGAAGAGTTGTGATACCAGGAAGAAGTCGATGGCAGTGTATTTACTGATAGGCATCATTAGATAGGGCTTGACAAGCATGACGGGGGTCTGTTGCGACATGAACCGCATGAAGAAATCCATGGTCAGGATGAAAGGAAGGACATAGGTTATCAACTGATACTCATCCTCCTTGACAGCAATCCATCCTAAGAAGGTGCCGATGCCAAAGAAATACACAAGGAAAAAGGCTACGCCTAAATAAGCAAAGAACTTACCGTACTGGTTTGCCTCAAACATCGGGAGACGCTTCTCACTAAGTTTGGTGTTCTTCCTCAACAGGAAGAAAAGTTGTATCTTATTCATTATCTATCAACTATAAACTTTCAACTATCTGAGGTCTATGATCTCAGCATTTGGATATGCTTTCGGATTAAAACGGAAGATGCTGTCGGAAAGGTTTGCCTTCTTAAAGTTTGACACTTGGATGAACGTCCATTGTTTGCCTTGCAACATCCTGATCTGGGAAGGCACATACGACTGTTTATTAATGGTAATCACCATCTCCTGAATACCGCTATTCTTGTTCGTGGCTTTCAGGGTGACTACGTAATTAGGGGTATTCGTCGTCATTGTGGCGTTGTATCCCTTCTTATACATATAGATAAAGTTATAGGGATTAATAGCCTGCAGGTCGGCAGGAGTAGGGTTACAGACGTTCACCTCCTCGTTTTGCTTGACATAAGTCCATTGTGTCTGACCGTCAAACCACACGATGCCGGCAGAAGAGTTGGCATAGAACTTCTTGCCTTTGACGGAAATCGTCCCCGTCGAATTACCATATTGCTTGCTGCTGATAGTAAAAGAGGCCGTGACACCACCTTTATTAGAGACAACACTTGCCGTCTTGTCCAGCACGGATTTCGCTGTCTGTCCGTAGGATGCTGTGACAAAGAACAGCATTCCGAATAGCATCAATCTTATCTTTTCCATTGGGATAACAGATTCTCTAAACTCATTTCATCCTGAATCAATACTTCACGAGGCTTCGCTCCATGAGCAGGACCTACCACACCTGCCATCTCCAACTGATCCATCAGTCGACCTGCACGGTTGTAACCAATGGCAAACTTACGCTGAATAAGGCTCGTGGAACCACTTTGGTTAACGACAATCAGTCGGGCGGCATCCTCAAACATCGGGTCAAGATGCTGCATATCCACATCAGCTGCCTCACCCATATTGTCGTCGGGCATATCAGGCTCAGGTAATTCAAAGGCTGTGGGATAGCTGTGTTGCTTGGCAATAAACTGATTGATGCGCTCCACCTCTGGGGTATCAACAAAGGCGCACTGTACACGGACGGGTTCTCCGCCATTCAAATACAACATATCGCCTCGTCCTATCAACTGCTGGGCACCCGGACGGTCGAGAATCGTACGTGAATCAATCATGGCTCCCACACGGAATGCAATACGACTTGGGAAGTTTGCCTTGATGGTACCTGTGATGATATTCGTCGTAGGACGCTGGGTTGCAATAATCATGTGGATACCGACGGCACGCGCTAACTGGGCGATACGTGCGATAGGTAACTCGACTTCCTTGCCTGCCGTCATAATCAAGTCACCGAACTCGTCAATGACAACCACGATATACGGCATGTATTTATGACCGTTCTTGGGATTCAACTGGCGGTCGATGAACTTCTTATTATATTCCTTGATATTACGAGCCTGTGCAATCTTCAACAGGTCGTAACGGGTATCCATCTCCTTACAGAGAGAATTGAGGGTGCGTACCACCTTTGTGACATCTGTGATGATAGGGTCAGCCTCTTCGTCGGGAACCTTTGCCAAGAAGTGTTTCTCTATCGTGGAGTAGACACTGAATTCTACTTTCTTCGGGTCTACCAGTACAATCTTCAACTCGGCAGGGTGCTTCTTATATAATAAGGAGGTGATGATGGCATTCAAACCGACAGACTTACCCTGACCTGTAGCACCTGCAACGAGCAAGTGGGGCGCTTTGGCAAGGTCGAACATAAAGACTTCGTTGGTAATAGTCTTACCAACAGCACAAGGAAGGTCCATCGTTGTCTCCTGGAATTTCTTGGAGTTCAGGATAGATTCCATCGAAACTGTCGTAGGCTTCGCATTCGGAACCTCAATACCAATCGTACCTTTTCCTGGTATCGGGGCGATGATACGAATACCTAATGCCGAAAGACTCAGGGCAATATCATCTTCCAAGTTACGGATACGGGAGATACGGACACCTGGAGCAGGTGTGATTTCGTAAAGCGTAATCGTCGGACCGACGGTTGCCTTGATGCTACTGATCTCCACACCGAAGTTTCTCAACACTTCAACGATACGATTCTTATTGGCAGTCTGCTCCGCCATATCGATATAAGGCTTGCCGTCATCATCGTATTTCTTCAATAGGTCGAGGGTGGGATAGTGGTAGTTCTCCAAGTCACGCTTAGGATCATAAGGTGTAGAGATATCACCATATTCGCCTACCAGGTCGTCACCATCGGCGGTTTCCTCCTTCATACCTGTGTCAACAATCATTTTAAGTCCGGAGTTTTCGTCTTCAACAGGCTTTATATCATCAGCCATGACGGTCTCTTCTTTCACGATAACAGGCGGTATCGGCTCTTCTTTCTCTTTCTCGTCGTCAAACTCAACGACTTGTTCCTGCGGATCGTCAAAGACTTCGGGGTCTTCTAACGTCTCGTCCTCTTCCTTGTTTTCCTCAGCATCACCTCTGCCGATATGGATCTCCATCGGTATCTTCTTTAGGTAACGCAAAGGATTGAATATCTTACGAATCCAGAAAATCGTCTCCGTACTGAGATAAATCAGGAAGGCAACGGCAGATACGGCTAACAGGAAAATCAAACCAGGCGAACCTATCAGTCCTTCTATCAGTTCGCATGTAGCTTGTCCATAGTCACCACCAGGATTAAAATGGGACGCATGAAACAGGGGATTCAGGAATTTGGCAAACGTGACGGATGACCAAATCATGATGATTCCCAGACATAAGAACCATTTCAACAGTCCTACCTTGTAGGCTCTCATCAGATTAACTGATAGCAGAAGGATGAAGATGGGAATAAGAAAAGCAGGTAATCCGAAGCAACGTTTGATGAAGAACCAGGCACTTTTGGCTCCTAATGAGCCACAGGCATTCTGGAACTCTCCGTGTTGGTTCAGGATTTCACCGTCACGAGGTGATTCTATCATGCTCTGGTCGGCTGCTCCTGTCGAAAGATAGGAGATAAAAGCCCAGACCAGATAACCAGCTATGAACAACAGCATGAATCCCAAAAAGAAATTCAATCGCTCGTTGTGGAATATCTTGTCTATGCCTAATGCCTCTTTAAATGAGGTGGAGGAGGCTGTACTTGTCTTCTTTTTCTTTGCCATAATATTACAAATAATGTGCAAAAGTAATTGAAAATTCTCACAATTCGCCATAAAATCGTGTTTTTTTTGTATTTTTGCACTTTGAAAGAAAAAAGATTGATGAAAAAGATTATCTACAGCAAATACGATAAGACGAAAATAGGAACATTGCCCAAAGTGTCTTTTGAAGGCCGTATCGTGATAGTGATCACGGAAAAAGAAGCAGAAAAGGCAGTAGACTTCCTGTTGTCTCAATCGATTTTAGGCATAGATACGGAGACACGTCCATCCTTTAAGAAGGGACATATCAATGAGGTGGCGCTCTTACAGGTGTCTACGCATGATGTTTGTTTCCTCTTTCGCCTGAATCTAATAGGGATGTCTGCTGCTGTTATCAGACTGTTGGAAGACACAACGGTACCCAAAATAGGGCTTTCTCTGCGTGATGACCTGATGATGCTTGGTAAACGTGCCGAGTTTTCTAAAGGGAATTTCATTGATTTACAGAATCATGTGAAGGAAATAGGCGTGGAGGATATGAGTCTGCAAAAACTCTATGCTAACTTCTTTGGACAAAAGATATCGAAAAGAGACCGTCTTTCTAATTGGGAGGCAGAGATACTGAAAGACAAACAGAAGATATATGCCGCTACAGACGCATGGGCGTGTATCATGTTGTATGAAGAACTCCTGAGACTGAAACAGACAAGTGATTACGAATTGATTAAAGTAGAAGACCATGTACAAGAGCATTCGGTTACGGAAAGGTAAAGACGAGAGCCTCAAACGTTTTCATCCTTGGATATTCTCTGGTGCTATCCAACAAATGGACGAGGGTATTCAAGAAGGTGATATTGTGCGTGTTTTGACTTTTGAAGGCGATTTCATCGCAACAGGACATTATCAGCAAGGTTCTATTGCTGTGCGTGTCTTGACGTTTTCTGACGTTGAAATCGACGATGAATACTGGCATTCCCGTTTACAGTCTGCTCTTCAGATGCGTCAAGCCATCGGACTTGCTGCTGATTCCTATCGGTTAGTTCATGGCGAGGGCGATAACTTACCGGGCCTAATCATAGATGTCTATGGAAAAACAGCCGTGATGCAAGCCCATTCCATCGGAATGCACTTCATGCGCAAGCAGATTGCACAGGCCTTGATCAATGTGATGGAATCGCGTATCTCACATATTTATTATAAGAGTGAGACCACACTGCCGTTTATGACAGCTGATGACATGAATGGTTTTCTGTATGGAGGCAGTGATGAAAACATTGCCGTGGAGAACGGTTTGAAGTTCCGTGTCGATTGGCTCAAGGGACAGAAAACGGGATTTTTCGTCGACCAAAGGGAGAATCGTTCGTTATTAGAGCAATATGCTAAAGGGAAGCGCGTGCTGAATATGTTCTGTTATACAGGCGGTTTCTCGTTCTATGCCATGCGTGGTGGTGCAGAACTGGTACACTCTGTTGACAGTTCTGCCAAGGCTATTGAGTTGACGCGTGAGAATGTGGAACTTAATTTCCCCCATGATCCGCGTCACGAGCCTTTTTGCGAGGATGCGTTTAAGTTTTTGGAAAGGATAGAATCATCCTACAATCTCATCATTCTCGATCCACCAGCCTTCGCTAAACATCGCGGGGCTCTTCACAATGCACTGAAAGGCTACACCCGTCTGAATCAGAAGGCTTTTGAAAAAATAGAGAAAGGGGGCATCCTCTTTACCTTCTCATGTTCACAGGTAGTGACGAAAGATCACTTCCGCAATACGGTATTTACGGCTGCAGCACTCGCCAAAAGAAAGGTACGTATCCTGCATCAGTTGCATCAACCTGCCGATCATCCTATTAATATCTATCATCCAGAAGGGGAATATCTCAAAGGATTAGTACTTTATGTTGAATAAGGTAAAGGATTATATAAAGAAGTACAACTTGCTTAATGACAACGAATTATACATCGTTGCATTAAGTGGTGGAGCAGATAGTGTCGCCTTACTCCTGTTACTCGATGAAATGGGCTATAAAGTTCATGCCGCACATTGTAACTTTCATCTTCGGGGGACGGAGTCGGATAGGGATGAATTGTTCTGCGAGTCTCTTTGTCAACAAAAAAGTATCCCATTCCATCGTATCCATTTCGATACGCTGACTTATGCTGAAACACACAAAGTTAGCGTTGAAATGGGTGCAAGAGAACTCAGATATCGTTATTTCGAACAATTAAGGAAAGACCTTGATGCTGTAGGTGTCTGTGTGGCTCATCATCGGGATGATTCTGTAGAAACGGTATTATTGAATATTGTAAGAGGTACGGGATTACGCGGATTGACAGGTATTCAGCCGCGTAACGGCAACATTCTTCGTCCTTTGCTGTGTGTGTCCAGGCAGGAGATCGAAGCCTATCTACAGACAAAAGGGCAGGAATATGTGACCGATAGCACGAATCTGGAGGATGATGTACTGCGTAATAAGGTACGTCTGAACGTTCTTCCTATGTTAAAGGAACTCAATCCTGCTGTCTGTGAGAACATCCAGAACATGACGATGCATCTGACGGAAGCGCAGAAAGTTTTAGACCGATTCGTTGAAAAATATAAAAAAGTTAAATGCATTACTTTTAAGGAGTTAGACAAAATCGGCTCAAGAGAATATTTGTTGTTTGAATGGCTGAAAAATTATGGTTTTAACGGCACTCAAGTACAACAAATCATGGAGGCGGAAACAGGTGGAATCGTCACATCTTCTTTGAAATATGATGTACTGAAGGACCGTGAATCCTATATCGTGGAACCTTCATTAGAACCCTTGAAGCCGTTACGGATACCAGAGGAAGGGACTTATATCCTTAATAATGAAGTAAAGTTCACCGTCAAGAAAGTACCTGTATGGGTGTCAAAAGATGCCGCTATTGCTACCTTGGATGCCTCGAAAGTATGTTTCCCGTTGACCATACGCAGGGTAAAAGAGGGCGATTGGATGATTCCGTATGGTATGGAGGGACGAAAATTATTGAGCGATCTTATGACAGACCGTAAGATGACACTCTTTGAGAAACGTCGTCAATTATTGGTTGTTGATGCCCATGATACCATTATATGGCTTGTTGGTATCCGCATCAACAACCAATGTATGGTAGATGCTACAACGACGGAGGTTGTAGAGATTCAGTATCAGTAAAGATTGCTGTCAGTTATTGACTATTCCTTAATTATCTCTGGATGCTGCACAGCGAGAGGCATATCCTTCTGTGAGAGGTAGAACATGTAGAGGATGACATCTTTTGAACCTCGGTTCTCACCGTGATGGATGGTACCTACCATTTCAACGACAGGTTCACCCTCATGAACCACCTTCTCCTTTCCGTCCAGTCCAATGATCGTCAGTTCGCCTTGCACCAATATACCGTAGTTCATTACAGGGTGATGGTGCCAGCCTAACTTCTGACCTGCGGGGAACACATACTTCACGGCTACCAGTTCAGGGCGTCCCTTAAAGTAGTCAGGAAGTTCCACACCGTCCCAACTCTGCGACGTGCGGATCAGTTCTGTACTCACAACTTTCTGTGCAGCATTGCTGTTATCATGCTGTTTACAACAGCAGCAGCAACAGTTCTGGCCGTAAGCCATTGTACTCATGCCGCAGATAAAGGTGGCGTCAAGCACCCATTTCATCATCTTTTTCATTGTCTAATTATTTATTATTTTTCTTTTCTGTTACAAAACAAGCCACCAACCCATAGGTAATGGTGGGGCGTATCCATATTTCGGTTAGCATATAGTTGGTGCTTTCAGTAAAGGGTTCCAGATAGATATCGATATTATATAGTGCGGCAATGAGTATGTCGATGACGCAGACAACCCATAGGTTGCGCTTGGTGTAACTCTGCCATTTCTTACGTGCATAAAAGAAAGTGAGCGTGCAGAGCAGCAATACCGAGAGTGTCAGACAGGCTAAATGTAAATGGAAACTAATCAACGGCGGCGGGAAGAGGATGTCGCGCAGCAACACCGTCATGCCTACTGATATGGAACACCAGTAGTTGAACTGTTGGGTGGTGATGCGATAATTGAAGAAGTACATCCCAATCATTACCAGACAGGCTATGTAAAACAGGTTGAGCACCAGTTCGGGCCATGCTTCCTGCAGACCGAAATGTCTAATACCATAAAGCATCACGCCCACTGAGATTGTAGCAGCTATGGAAGTGATGCCTATGTCAAAGACTTTTGCGTTTTTATGGAATCTTGTTTGCATATTGCAAAATTAGTAATAATATTCCAAAGTAAAAAACATTTAGCATTATTTCTTTTGCTTTTTACTCTTTATTTCGTATCTTTGCAACCTCAATGAGAACAAGGTGCAAAAGATGGTACAGACGTGGACAGTGGACAGTAGGACAGTAGATTTCTCAAATTCCTTGCGTACGTACACACGTACGCGTAATGTTTCTACAATTTTACTGTCCTAGTGTCCTACTGTCCACGAGAAAGTAGCCTCTTTTCGAGGTGAAAATAGCTTACTTTCGACCTAAAAGTGGCTTACTTTCGACCCGAAAATAGCATCTTTTCTATTGATACAGTAATACAGCAATACAGAAGAAAATAGAAAACTCTATGCGTACGTGCGCACATACGTACGCATCACTTTTTAAAAATTTAGTGTATTTACTGTATTACTGTATTAATGATAATCGAAAAATGATAATCGAAAAACCTCAAATAATATTTGGTTTTCTGCTCATTATTTCGTACCTTTGATTATATCGAAAGTACTCACGTTCGAAAAAACTCAAGATTCTCTTGGTTTTTTGCTCACTTATTCGTACCTTTGCACACTAAAATAAGAAAAAGGTAAAAATAAGATAAATTTATGGGAAAGAGATTCGCCGAACATGGCGGTTTGAACTTGACGCAGGTAAACAATGATGTCCTGCAGATGTGGAAAGAGAACAACATCTTTTGGCGCTCTGTAGAAGAGCGTGAAGGATGTCCGCAATTTGTATTCTATGAAGGTCCTCCCTCGGCTAACGGTCATCCTGGTATTCACCACGTGTTGGCACGTTCTATCAAGGACACCTTCAATCGCTATAAAACGATGAAGGGCTTTCAAGTATATCGTAAGGCTGGATGGGATACGCATGGACTGCCTGTAGAGTTGGGTGTAGAGAAAGAACTTGGCATCACGAAAGCAGATATCGACAACAAAGAGAGTGACAAGTATATCTCTACTGAAGACTATAACAAGAAATGTCGTGAGAATGTGATGATGTACACGCAGGAATGGCGTGACCTTACGGAGAAGATGGGTTATTTTGTAGACCTTGACAATCCTTATATCACTTACAACAACAAATACATCGAGACATTATGGTGGTTGCTGAAGCAGTTCTATCAGAAAGAATTGCTATATAAAGGTTATACCATTCAGCCTTATTCACCTGCCGCAGGTACGGGACTTTCAAGTCATGAGTTAAACCAGCCCGGTTGTTACCGTGATGTGAAAGACACCACGTGTACGGCGATGTTTAAGATGAAGAATCCAAAGCCCGAAATGGCAGAGTGGGGCACTCCCTATTTCCTCGCTTGGACGACGACACCTTGGACACTGGCTGCCAACTCGGCACTTTGTGTAGGTCCGAAAATTGACTATGTTGCCGTACAGACCTATAACCCTTATACCGCAGACAAAGTGACGCTGGTATTGGCAGAGGCTCGTTTGAATGCTTATCTGCCAGCCGAAGGTGCTATTACAGATGGTGGTGAGTTGCCTGCATACGAGAAGGGTGCTAAGTTAATTCCTTATCGTATTGTCGCACGTTATAAGGGTACTGACCTCGTCGGAATGGAGTATGAGCAACTGATGCCAGCCATCAAACCGATGGGTGATGCCTTCAAGGTGATTCCCGGTGACTATGTGACGACGGACGATGGTGCCGGTATCGTGCACATCGCACCCAACTTCGGTGCTGACGATGCCTTTGTCGCTAAGAAAGCAGGTATTTGTCCGATTGTGTTGATTGACAAGAAAGGTGCCGAGCGTCCTGTAGTCGACTTGCAGGGTAAGTATTTCGTCATTGACGACCTGGATCCTGACTTCGTGAAGAACTACGTCAATGTTGACGAATGGAACAAATTTGCGGGTCGTTATGTGAAGAATGCCTATGATGATACTTTGACTGACAAGGACGAGACATTGGATATCAGTATCTGCATGGACCTGAAGGCGCAGAATAAGGTGTTCAAGATTGAGAAACACGTGCACAACTATCCGCATTGTTGGCGTACCGATAAGCCAGTACTCTATTATCCGTTGGATTCATGGTTTATCAAGTCGTCAGCCTGCAAGGAGCGCATGAGCGAACTGAATAAGACCATCAATTGGCAACCCGAGTCTACAGGTACAGGTCGTTTCGGTAACTGGCTTGAGAACCTGAACGACTGGAACCTCTCGCGTAGCCGCTTCTGGGGAACACCACTTCCCATCTGGCGTTCTGAAGAGGGTGAGGAAATCTGTATCGGTTCCGTAGAAGAGTTGTATAACGAGATTGAGAAATCCGTCAAGGCAGGGTTCATGACAAGCAATCCTCTGAAGGACCAAGGCTTCGTTCCTGGCGATATGAGCAATGAGAACTATGACAAGATTGATCTGCATCGCCCGTACGTAGACTATATCTTCCTCGTTTCCGAAACTGGAAAGAAAATGAAGCGCGAGAGCGACCTTATCGATGTTTGGTTCGACTCTGGTTCCATGCCTTATGCACAGGTACACTATCCATTTGAGAATGCTGATTTAATTGACAAGCGTACTGCCTTCCCCTGTGACTTCATCAACGAGGGTGTTGACCAGACACGTGGTTGGTTCTTTACGTTGCATGCCATTGCTACGATGATTTTCGACTCCGTAGCCTTCAAGAATGTCATTTCATCAGGATTGGTTCTTGATGCCAAGGGCAACAAGATGTCAAAGCATGTGGGTAACGTCGTGAATCCGTTTGAGATGATAGAGAAATACGGTAGTGATGCCGTACGTCTGTATATGATGACGAACTCCGAGCCTTGGGATAACCTGAAATTTGACCCCGAAGGCGTGGATGAAATCCGTCGTAAGTTCTTTGGCACCTTATATAATACGTATAGTTTCTTTGCTTTGTATGCCAACGTCGACGGTTTTGTTCCGTCTGAGCAGACACAGTCTCAGCTTTCGGAGAAACCAGAGATTGACCGTTGGATACTCTCTTCATTAAATACGTTAATCAAGAAGGTAACGGCAGAACTCGACGGCTACGATCCCACGAGGGCTGGTCGACTGATTGATGCCTTTGTCAATGACGATCTGTCTAACTGGTATGTTCGCTTGAACCGTAAACGTTTCTGGGGTAAGGAGATGAGTGAAGACAAACGCTCTGCCTACGAGACGCTCTATACCTGTCTGATGACCATCTCGAAGTTGCTGGCACCGTTTGCACCTTTCTATGCCGACCAGTTATATAAAGACCTCGGTGGTGAGAAGGACAGTGTGCACCTCGACGACTTCCCCGTATTCGATGCTTCAGCCATTGACACCGATCTGGAAGCCCGTATGGAGATGGCTCAGAAGATTACCTCTATGGTACTCGCGCTGCGTCGTAAGGTGAATATCAAGGTACGTCAACCGCTGCAGAGTATTATGATTCCTGCTAATGAGGAGCAGAAACGACATATTGAAGCGGTAAAGGACCTCATTATGAACGAAGTGAACGTGAAAGAACTGAAGTTCGTAGAGGGTGCCGGTATCTTGGTGAAGAAAGTGAAATGTAACTTCCGCACGATGGGTAAGAAGTTCGGTAAGGACATGAAGGCCGTTGCTGCTGCTGTAGATGCACTCACTCAAGAACAGATTGCCGAGTTGGAAGCCAACGGACGTTTGAAACTAGAAAATCTAGAGGGTCTAGAGAATCTAGAGATTATAGCAGAGGACGTCGAAATCATCAGTGAGGACATTCCCGGATGGCTTGTTTCGAACGAGGGTAATCTGACCGTTGCATTAGAAGTGGAACTCACAGAGGAACTGAAACAAGAGGGTATGGCCCGTGAAATCATCAACCGTGTACAGAATATCCGTAAGGACAGTGGTCTGGAGATAACCGACCGTATCCATATCACCATTGCTCCCAATGACGAAGTGCAGAAAGCTGTTGAAGGATATGGTGACTATATCAAGACGCAGGTATTGGCAGACGATATTACCATAGCACCTAATAACGGTGTGGAAGTAGAGTTTGACGACTTTAAGTTGAATATCTCAATAACTAAATCATAAAGAATATGACAGAAAAGACACGTTATTCTGATGAGGAACTAGAAGAGTTCCGTCAGATTATCAACGAGAAACTGGCACTTGCTAAACGCGACTACGACCAGATGATGAGTGTCCTGATGAACAAGGACTCTAATGATGTAGACGACACGTCTCCTACCTACAAGGCATTGGAAGAGGGTAGTGTCACTCAGTCGAAAGAGGAACTGATTCAGATGGCATCACGTCAGCAGAAATTCATTCAGGGTTTGAAGGCAGCCTTGGTACGTATCGAGAACAAGACCTATGGTATCGATCGTATTACAGGTAAACTGATTCCTAAAGAACGTCTGCGTGCTGTTCCCCATGCTACCTTAAGCGTGGAGTCAAAGATGGCAGGCAACAAGTAAATGAAAAATCAAAGCATCGCATTGCGCGGATGGATGGCTGTTGCTACCGTAATAGCCATCCTCGTTATCGACCAAATCATCAAGATTTGGGTGAAGACGAACATGACGCTTCACGAGCAGATAGAGATACTCTCCTGGTTTAAGATTGTCTTTATCGAGAATAACGGTATGGCGTATGGAATGGAGATTGGCAGTAAACTGGTGCTTTCTCTCTTCCGTGTGGTTGCGATAGGTGTTTTAGGTTATTATATTTCCAGACAGGTCAAGGCAAAAGCCCGTTGGGGATATATCCTTTGTCTGTCAATGATATTGGCAGGTGCTTCAGGCAATATCTTTGACTCGATGTTCTATGGATTGATTTTCAATGCTTCCTCGGAGTTCTATGTCTCCTATTTCGTACCTTTCGGAACAGGGTATGCTCCCTTTCTGATGGGTAAGGTAGTGGATATGTTCTATTTCCCATTGATTGTCACGACGTGGCCTGAATGGGTGCCGATGGTAGGAGGCGATCAATTCGTGTTCTTCAGTCCCATCTTTAATTTCGCCGACTCTGCCATTTCCGTCGGTGTGATTCTGTTGATTCTTTTCTATCGTAAGGAAATCAGTGAAATCTCTTTCAAGAAAGAAAAGAAGAACGATGAGAAATAGCGTTGCCATAGTACTGCTGATGGTTTTCATGGTAGGCTGCAAGCCATCGGTACCGTCTGAGTATATCCAACCGGGCGACATGGAGGATATCCTGTATGACTTTCATGTGTCACAGGCGATGGCAAAAGAAGCAGGTAATGGCAATTACGACTATAAGAAGAACTTATATTTTCAGGCAGTCCTAAAGAAATATGATGTGTCAGAGGCTGTCTTCGACTCTTCCTTGGTATATTATTATTCCCATGCAGACAGATTGAAAAAGATTTATCTGCGCGTGGCTGAGCGTCTCAATGACGATGCCAAGGTATTGGGCGCTTCGGTGGGTGACATCGGAAAATATTCCCAATACAGTGAGTCAGGCGATACTGCGAATATCTGGAAATATGAGTCATATATGATGCTGATGCCGAAACCTACCGTCAATCGCTTTGACTTCCATGTTGATGCAGATACCTCTTTTTATAAGGGAGATTCCTTCATGTTCCAATTCTTGTCGGACTTCGTCTATCAAAGCGGTGTAAGAGAGGCGGTTGTATGTCTGGTTGCCAAATATGAAGGTGACAGTATCGTCCAGACGTCTTCCCGCATATCAACCGCTGGCATGACTCAACTTCGTATTCCCCGTTATCGGGAGGGTACGTTGAAGGAAATGAACGGATTTATCCTCCTGAATGGTAATGAAGAGGATAACGATATTCGTAAACTGATGTTCATCAGTCAGATACAATTGATACGTTTTCACCATCATAAAGAACAAGATGACCAAAAGAACAGTCCAGAAAACAAGACGGATAGCCTGTCCAGAACTCCTGACTCTCCAGGGAGAACTCCTGACACGACAAGTCATAGAACTATCCAACGGACAGGTGGTCCGGCACTATCCCCTCAAGGAAGAGCAGGCATTCACGGAATGGACAATCAATCGTTTAGACCTGCGAAAAGATGAACAAGGGCGGATAACCCTTTGGAATGACAAAGAACGAATCATATAAAATGAAACTGAAAGTACGTTTATCCTTTATGAGCTTCTTGGAGTTCGCCGTATGGGGCTGCTATCTGACCTGTATGGGAATCTATCTGAGTAAGATCGGGATGGGAGGGCATATCGGCTCTTTCTTCGCCACACAGGGTATCGTATCTCTCTTTATGCCTGCTTTGATGGGTATCGTTGCAGACAGATGGATTCCTGCCCAGCGACTGTTAGGTTACTGTCATCTGTTGGCAGGTACATTTATGATTCTTGCGGCGTGGTATGGCTATCAACAAGGAAACCAGGCAGAGTTTATTGTATTGTATGGTCTTTATTCTACTAGCGTCGCTTTTTTCATGCCGACGATAGCTTTGTCGAATGCGGTTGCCTTTTATGCCTTGACAACAGCCGGAATGGATACCGTGAAACAGTTTCCGTCTATCCGTGTATATGGCACGATAGGATTCATAGCCATGATGTGGTTGGTGGATATCCTTGACTTCGAACAGAACCAGAATCAGTTCTTGATGAGTGGACTCATCAGTATGCTGATGTTTCTATATACTTTTACGTTACCCAAATGTCCTATTGTCAAGGAGGGAGAGAAGAAGACCTTTGTAGAAGCATTCGGCTTGCAGGCATTTACGCTCTTCAAACAAAAGAAGATGGCGATATTCTTTATCTTCACGATCTTTCTGGGAGTCAGTCTTCAGATTACGAATGGTTTTGCGACTCCGTTTATCGACCATTTCAAAATGGTACCAGAATATGCTGACGCCTTTGGTGTAAAATATCCTGTAGTCTTATATTCCATTTCACAGATCAGTGAGACGTTTTGTATCCTGTTGATACCATTCTTCATGAAACGTTACGGCATTAAGATAGTCATGCTGATAGCCATGTTCGCATGGGTATTCCGCTTTGGACTGTTGGGAATGGGAAATCCAGGCAGTGGGGTGTGGATGTTCATCCTCTCTATGCTTATCTATGGGGTGGCTTTTGACTTTTTCTCTATCAGTGGTTCTTTGTATGTCTATAATACGACAGACCATAGAATCCGTTCTAGTGCACAGGGTTTGTTTATGCTGATGTCAAGTGGTATCGGTGCGACAGTAGGTTCTTTTGCAGCCCAGGCGTTAATCAATACCTATACGGGAGCCGATGGAAACATAGAATGGACATCTTGTTGGTGTATCTTCGCTGCCTATGCATTGATGGTAGGCATTGCCTTCGCCTTGATATTCCATCCTAAAAAAGAAGAGATTATAGTATAAGACGATATGAAAGAAGCACGATATTTCTATGTTCCTGATGCGGCACATGCTCATGAATTGCCTGCCGACGAAGCCTCACATGCTGTGAAGGTGCTTCGTTTGACGGCCGGTGACGAGATGATGCTCATGGACGGTCAGGGAAATTTTTATCGTGCTGTGGTGATAGTGGCTTCTAATCATCACTGTATGTACGACATACAAGAGACACAGCCACAAGAACGTCCTTGGCAGGGGCATATCCATCTTGCCATTGCTCCTACCAAACTCATGGATCGAACAGAATGGATGGTGGAGAAAGCCGTGGAGATAGGTGTGGATGAGATGACCTTTCTCGACTGTCAGTTCTCTGAACGTCGGGTGGTTAAGACACAACGATTGGAGAAAATTGCGGTGTCTGCCATGAAACAAAGTCGTAAGGCATGGAAGACGGAGATTCATGAGATGACTTCCTTCAATGACTTTATCACGACTCCAAGAAATGGTTATCAGTATATAGCCCACTGTTATGAAGAGGTGGAACGTTCCTTCCTCTTTGAACAAATGAAGACTTTGGCTCCGACGGAGGACGTCACGATATTAATAGGTCCTGAAGGAGACTTCTCTATTGATGAGGTAAGAAATGCCATAGGGAAAGGCTATCAGTCGGTTCATCTTGGCAGTTCACGACTTCGCACGGAGACAGCAGGTTTGTCTGCCGTGATGATGGCACAGTTAAGTAAATGTTAATATATGAAGACGATATCTTTACATCAAGTAGTACCGCAAGTCTTTTCAGAGCGTGAGGACTTGTCTTCCGATGTGTGGAACACTGAGGTTGACTTCACCAAAGGCTTTACCTATCTGGTGGAGGCGGAGAGTGGTATGGGAAAAAGTACGTTCTGCAGTTATCTGCTTGGTTACCGTCATGATTATTCCGGACAGTTGTTCTTCGACCAAGACGATGTCTGTGATTATAAGATATCACAGTGGGTAGAGGTACGTCAGCAACATATCAGTATGCTTTTTCAGGAGATGCGTTTGTTTCCTGAATTGACGGCATTGGAGAATGTGGATATCAAGAATCATCTGACCAGTCATATTGATGAGCAAACAGTGATGGACTGGTTTGAGCGACTGGGCATCTCCGACAAGTTACATTCCAAGGCAGGCCTTTTGTCGCAGGGACAACAGCAACGTGTCGCCATGATTCGCTCCCTTGTACAACCTTTCGATTTCTTGGTCGTTGATGAACCGATATCCCATTTGGATGACACCAACGCACAGTTGATGGCTGACTTGATACAGCAAGTGAGGGAGAAATCACAGTGTGGTGTCATTGTTACGAGCATCGGTAAACATTTACCTTTGAACTATGATTATACGTTGAAATTATAAATTAAAACGAAAAGATATGAACAATCAGTATTGGCAACCGGAACTGGAGACAATGCCCCGTGAGGAACTGGAGGCATTGCAAGTAAAGAAACTACGTAAGTCTATTGAGATCAGCCTGAAGTCACCCTTCTACAAGAAACGTCTGGGTGACTTAGGCATCACACCCGACAGTATTCAGACTGTCGCAGATATCCGTAAACTTCCGTTTACAACGAAACAAGATTTGCGTGACAACTATCCTTTCGGATTGGTTGGCGGCGATTTGAAGGATGCTATCCGTATCCACTCTACCAGTGGTACGACTGGACATCCTACTGTTGTGACCTATTCTCGTCATGACATCGACTCTTGGGCAAATATGATTGCCCGTGATATGTATATGGTAGGATGCCGTGACACTGATGTCTTCCAGAACTCATCCGGTTATGGTATGTTTACCGGAGGACTGGGATTCCAGTATGGTGCAGAGAAGTTAGGAGCAACGACTGTTCCTGCCGCTGCAGGAAACTCCAAGCGTCAGATTATGTTTATCAAGGACTTCGGAACGACTTGTCTGCATGCGATTCCTTCTTATGCTATCCGTTTGGCAGAAGTGTTCCAAGACGAAGGTGTCGATCCTCGTTCCACGAAACTGCGTACACTCTTCATCGGTGCAGAGCCTCATACGGAGGAACAGCGCCAACGCATTGAGCGTCTGCTGGGCGTCAAGGCGTATAACTCGTTTGGTATGACTGAGATGAACGGTCCTGGTGTTGCCTTTGAGTGTATGGAACAGAACGGTATGCACCTCTGGGAAGATAACTATATCCTGGAGATTGTGGATCCTGATACGCTGGAACCAGTATCCGATGGAGAGATGGGTGAGATGGTTCTCACAACCCTTGACCGTACGATGATGCCGATTCTGCGCTATCGTACGCGTGACCTGACGCGTGTAATTCCTGGTGAGTGTCCTTGTGGACGTACGCACCGCCGTATCGACCGCATCAAGGGTCGTACCGATGATATGTTTATTATCAAGGGTGTCAACGTATTCCCGATGCAGGTGGAGAAGATTCTCGTGCAGTATCCTGGTTTGGGCAGCAACTATCTCATCACCCTTGATACAGAGGATGACAATGATATCATGACGGTAGAGGTTGAACTCGATGGACTGACGACTGATGTATATCCTGAGTTGCAGAAGATGACAAAGGATATCCAGCGTGCTTTGAAGGACGAGATTCTGTTGACTCCAAGGGTGAAACTCGTGAAGAAGGGTTCTCTGCCTGTCAGTGAGGGTAAGGCCGTCAGAGTGAAGGACCTCCGTGAAGGACGCGGTTAATATATATAAAGTATATGAAGAAACTATTGATGATAGGCACCCTGTTGACGCTGTTGTGCGCTCCTTGTGAGGCACAGCAGAAGATACGGGACGTGTTTATCCAGATGCCTGAAAGTCTGTTGCCGTATCTGACGGAGAATAACCGACTTGACTTCATCGATTTCATGGATTCAAACATGAAGGCGGAGGTGCATAATGAATTGGGCGGCAAGAGTGAGATGCTGTCATTGACAGATGAGTCGCTTGCACTGCAACTGAGTCATTCTCTGAAAGTCGAGATGCGACTGGTTCCTGTTGCCGAGGCAGTAGATAGTTGTCAACAGGTGGTCTGTATGATTTCGACTTATGGCACTGATGCGCCAGAGAGTAAGATAGAGGTTTATTCCGTCAAGTGGAATCCTGTCGATGTGTCGGCTCATTTGAGTCTTCCTGAAGGACCTTATATTGCTGAATTCAAGGAAGCCCCGCATCCCTCTGTCGGACTGTCACTTCGTAAAGTGAACGCATTGGACCCTATCGCTTTTGAAGAACAAAAAGAGGAATTTTTATGGTTAAAATATATTGAATGGAAGCCTTAAACGCTTAAAATGCGTTAAATGTGTATTATGTGTTATAACAACACTTGCAAATTGAAAATAGATTTCTTATATTTGCAGTGTGTTTTTCATGGTATTAGATTATTAAGGTTAATGAAAAGATTGGTTGTCGTGAGACAATCAATTTTTTTTTTTGCTTATAACTTGAGACATGTTGTAAACATATCCGGGAAGTACGTCTCAATGGTAATAGGTTCCCTGAACAATCCGAAAAGGGCACTGCCACTTCCACTCATCGCCGCATAGACGGCCCCCAGTTGATAGAGTCTTTCTTTGATGTCAGCCAATTCATAATGGACAGCAAAGACGCTGGCCTCGAAATCATTTACCAGTTCTTCTTTCCATGTCTCCACAGGTTGTATGACAATGTCTTTGCAGCACTTTGGCGGCATCTGTGGCGTAATACGAGCGAAAGCCTCTTTGGTGGGGACGGGAATGTCAGGTCGTACGACTGCCATGTACCAGCCTTTCAGATCAAGATCAATGGGAGTCAATCGCTCTCCAATACCTTCCGCATAGGCAGGACGATTCAGAATAAAGATAGCACAATCAGCACCTAACTGTGCGGCATAGCCAATCAATTGTTGCTCCGTCAATCCTAACTGAAACTGTTCATTCAACAATAACAGCATAGCGGACGCATCACTGGAGCCCCCACCCATACCAGCCTGTGTGGGAATGCCTTTATACAGATGGGCATGAAGACGGGGCAGGGCAGGGAAGTCCTGCTTCAACAAGTTATAGGCACGTACCACTAAGTTACGCTGCTCGTCACCATCCACTTTAATATTCGTCACTTTGATGTCGCAGTCAACCTTGGAAGGAAAGTCCTCTGCCATTGGAAATACCTCCAATGCGTCCTTGACAGGTACAGGATAAAACACTGTTTGCAGGTTATGATAACCGTCAGGTCGGCGTTCCACTACATTGAGTCCAAGATTCACCTTGGCAATCGGATAGATTATATTCATGCTGCAAAAATTGTTTATACATTACTCCTTCGGTTCTTCTGCTGCTTGTGGCTGAGAAGGAAGGGGAGTCTGGTTAGCATGATGATCTGAAGATGAGGGATTGTCTGATGCATCGGCCTGTCCTTCAGCGGCAGGGATGTCACTATGACGAATGCTGTCGGTAGACAAAGAGTCTGAGTCTGACGGCATCTTGAAATAGCCTCCGCAATTATAGGCGATGGCACTGGCGTCAAGTCCCTTCGGAATCGTAAACTTCGTACGATATTGTTTAAAGACGGGATCGCCCAAAACGAGTTCGAGGAAGTTACCACAGACAGGTAGTGCTGTGCGGTTACCCTGTCCCAATTGACCTGTACGGAAATGGATACAACGGTATTCGCCACCAACCCATGCGCCGACTACGAGTTTCGGCGTCGTGCCTATAAACCACGCATCAGAGTGGTTGTTACTCGTTCCTGTCTTACCTCCGAAATCAGTATCGTTGAGATACTTGCTTACGAAACGGTAGAGGGCACTGCTCGTCCCATGCATACCGCCTTGCAGGAGTTGCTGGACGAAGAAGGCACTCTTCTGTGAGATAGTCTGTTTGTCTTCCGTCTTGGCATTGTATATCTCATTACCGTCACGGTCGAGGATGCGGGAAACTAACACCGGCTCATGTGCCACACCGCCATTGACAGGCGTACAGTATGCGTTGACCAATTCGAGTAGTGTGACATCACTGGAGCCTAAGGCGAGGGCAGGAGTGGGGTCGAGTTTACTCTTGATACCCATATCATGAGCGGTCTTCACAATACGGTCGATACCAACCTCCTGTCCCAGTTTGACAGCCACTGAGTTGATACTCATCGCAAAAGCCTGTTTCAACGTGACATTCGAATTAGAGAAATGTCCGTCGGCATTGGTGGGAGCCCAAAGTACCTCTTTCTTCTGTCGTTTGTCATACACTTTCATGGAGAAATAGGAATCCTGACGGGTATCACATGGGGTGATTCCCTGGTTCATCGCCTCCGTATAGACAAAGAGCTTGAAGGTGGAGCCAGGCTGACGCATGGCAGTCACCTTGTCATATTTCCAAGTCTTGAAGTCGAGGTCGCCCACCCATGCCTTCACATGTCCAGTCTGTGGCTCCATAGCAACGAAGCCGCAGTGCATGAAATGCTCCATATAACGGATAGAATCCATGGTGGACATCTCTTTCTCAATGTAGCCTTGTTCGTAGTCGAAGAGTTTAACGGTATGAGGGAGATTCAGGTGATAGTCGATAGAATCCTTATTACCATTATATTTCTGGTTGAGATACTTGTAATAAGGCAGTTTCTTGGCAAGGTCTTCAATGAAGTGTGGTATCTCTATACCACGCTCATCACGCCACGGATTCATATTCAACCAATGGTTGTCGAAACTCTTCTGGATAATCTTCATCTGTTTGATGACAGCTTCTTCCGCATATTGCTGCATACGCGTATCAATGGTAGCATAGATTCTCAGGCCATCCCTGTAAAGGTCAACATCATTCTCATTACACCATTCGCGGAGGTAATTTGCTACGGCATCACGGTAATAGAGTGCCTGTCCGTCGTAGTTATTCTCCACACTATAGTCAAGGTCGATGGGCTTTTGTGTCAGCGTGTCGTATGCTTCCTTCGTGATATCCTTATGTTTGAGCATGTTGTTCAGCACCACATTCCTTCGGTTGAGAGAGTTTTCAGGATTGATACGCGGATTATAATAAGTGGTAGCCTTCAGCAATCCTACGAGGATAGCACACTGATCAGGTGTGAGTTCCTTTGGCGTCGTCCCGAAATATGTCTTTGCCGCTGTTTTGATACCAAAAGCATTAGAGCCGAAATCTACCGTATTGGCATACATCGTGAGAATCTCTTTCTTGTCGAAGAACATCTCCAACTTCACGGCAGTAATCCACTCCTTGCTTTTCATGATGAGCATTTTCACGCCGGGGATATAGCCGAGAAGTCCCGTAGAATACTCCGTACGGACACGGAACATGTTCTTGACCAACTGCTGTGTGATGGTAGAAGCACCACGTGCATCGTGATGAACGACATAATCCTTGAAGGCAGCGAACACACCTTGGAAGTCAATACCGAAATGTTGATAGTAACGCTCGTCCTCTGTATCAATCAAAGCACGCCAGAAAACAGGGTTAACATCCTCATACTCAACAGGAGTACGATTCTCGCTGAAGTATTTTCCAATCAGTTTACCATCGGCACTATATAACTCGGAAGCCTGTGTCGTCTTGGGATGCATGATGGCATTCATGCCCGGTGACTTACCAAAGAGCCACAGGAAATTGATGTCCACCATGAAAAGATAGAGGATGAAGGCTACGATAAAAGAGGCAAAACCCACTGCCGTCTTCGTATACCACTTTCGTCCCTGATACAATCCTTTATACCATTGCCAACCCTTCTTGAGGGCTTGGAGTGTTTTTTCTAAGTACTTATTCATATTGTGATATATACTTCAGTATTTCTTCTTGTTGTTGTGGGTGAAACCACCGCATCTCTTCGTCGCGCTTGAACCATGTGAGTTGCTTACGGGCATATCGGCGGGTATTTCCTTTCATGCGTTCTACCGCTTCTTCCAATGACCATGTACCATCCAAATAGGTAAACATCTCCTTATAGCCTACGGTGTTTAAGGCATTATTGGAACGTTTGTCCTGCAGAGATTTGACCTCGTCAAGCAGTCCGTCTGCCATCATCTGATCCACACGCTGGTTGATACGCTGATAGAGTTCCTCCCGGTCTCTGTTCAATCCAATCTTGACAATCTGGAAAGGACGTTGTTTTTTCTCCTGTTTGCGGAATGATGTATAGGTCGTTCCTGTCTGGTAACAAATCTCCAATGCATGAATCACACGACGATGGTTTTGCTTATCAACGACTGCATAATGCTCCGGGTCTAATCGTTTCAGGTCTTCACAGAGGGCTTCCAACCCTTCTTCCGCATAGCGTCTTTTCATCTCCTCACGGATATTCTCCCTGACTGTAGGAATATCGTCAATGCCATTGCATACTGCGTCGATGTACATCATACTCCCACCTGTCAGGAGTTGGATAGGAGACTGTTTGAATTGATTCAGTAATGCCAGCACATCCTGCTCATACATCGAGGCGTTGTAATAGTCGTCAATACTGATACTTCTTACAAAATAGTGTTTGACACTTCGAAGTTGTTCCTCTGTCGGTGTAGCCGTTCCGATTCTCAGTTCCCGATAGATTTGTCGGGAATCCGCATTGATGATGGGGATGCCGTAGTGCTTTGCGATATCAATGCAAAGTGCTGTTTTACCAACGGCAGTAGGACCTGTGACGACGATCAACGTCATTATCTGATGACTCCGCGCTTAGAGTTCTCGATAAACGAACAGATATACTCCACTTCTTTTGAGTCGGGGTATTTGGCACGAGCCTCTGCGATACCGTCTTTCAATACACCTTTGGAGTAAATGATACGGTAGGTATCGTGAATAGCCTCAATGACCTCATTGGGGAATCCACGGCGGCGCAAGCCTATGAGATTCACGCCGGCATAACGTACAGGCTCTTTTCCTGCAATGACATAGGGAGGAATGTCCTGACTGGTACGAGTTCCGCCTTGGAACATGATATAGCCACCCACATGCAAAAACTGGTGGAACAGACAAGTGGCAGAGATAATCGCAAAATCATCAACGATGACCTCACCGGCAAACTTCGTGGAGTTGCCAATGATACAACCATTGCCAATCACGCAGTCATGTCCGATATGCATATTCTCCATCAACAGGTTGCCGTTTCCAACTACCGTTTTTCCCTTTGATGCAGTACCACGACTGATGGTCACATTCTCACGGATGGAGTTGTTATCACCAATCTCGCAGGTTGTTTCTTCGCCCTGAAATTTCAAATCCTGTGGCTTGGTGGAGATACTGGCACCTGGAAATATCTCATTGCCATTACCCAAGCGGGTACCGAAATGCAAGGTGACATTGTTTAACAAATGGTTGTTGTCACCAATTACTACATTCTTGTCAATGAAACAGAATGGACCAATCACATTGTTATCGCCCAACTTGGCATCGGGATCGACAATAGCCATCGGATGTATTGTATTCATATTATATATTGTCGTTATGACGAATTATTTGTTTTTTACGATTTGTGCAGTAAAGGTAGCCTCTGCCACGACATGATCGCCGACGAAGATATATCCCTTCATCGAGGAAATACCATGGCGTACAGGAGCAAGAAGGTCGACTTTGAAGATGAGTGTATCGCCTGGTACTACTTTCTGACGGAACTTCACATCATCGATTTTCATGAAATATGTAGACCAACGCTCAGGCTCTTCCAAAGTGTTCAGAACCAACAGACCGCCACACTGTGCCATTGCCTCAATCTGAAGTACACCCGGCATCACAGGCTCTTCAGGGAAGTGTCCTTGGAAGAAGGGCTCATTGCTTGTCACATTCTTAATACCCACGATACTTGTCGCACCTAATGACGTTACTTTGTCAACCAATTGCATGGGGTAGCGGTGGGGTAATAATTCGCGGATTTTGTTGATATCCATTACAGGCTCCTCGTTAGGATCGTAGATAGGTGCCTGAATCTCGTGCTTACGAATCTCTTTGCGCATCAGACGCGCAAACTTATTATTGATAGTATGTCCTGGTCGAGTGGCAATGATACGTCCCTTGATAGGCTTTCCGATGAGTGCCATGTCTCCGATAACGTCTAACAACTTGTGACGGGTACACTCGTTTTCCCAAACCAAAGGCTTGTGTTGGATGTATCCTAAATCATTGGCGTCACGATGCTCTACATGCAACATATCAGCCAACATGTCAAGACGCTCTTGTGTTGTCTGACGTTCATAGATGACAATCGCATTATCCATATCACCGCCTTTGATGAGGTTGGCCTGCAACAACGGTTCTATATCACGGACAAAGACAAAGGTACGGGCGGCAGCAATCTCTGATGCGAAATCCTCAATCTTGTCGAGGGAAGCAAACTGACTGTTAATGAATTTCGACTCAAAGGAGCACATCGCTGTCAAAGAGAACTCTTCATCAGGGAGGATCGTGATGCATGAGCCTGTATTCTCGTCTTTAACTTCTATTTTCTTACGAATGATATACCAGTCCTTGGGAGCATTCTGTTCCTCAATACCAATCTCCTTGATCTTTTCTACATATTGGATGGCAGAACCGTCGAGAATAGGGAACTCAGGACCATTGACATGAATCATACAGTTGTCAACACCTAAAGCATAGAGGGCGGCAAGACCATGCTCTACCGTACTGACGCGTGCGTCACCTTTGGCAAGGACTGTACCGCGTTGAGTGTCTATCACATTCTCAGCTATTGCATCAATGATAGGTTCACCTTCCAAGTCAATGCGTTGAATCTTATAACCGGTATTCTCAGGTGCAGGATTGAAAGTCACAGTGAGGTTCAATCCTGTATGCAATCCTTTTCCAAATAAGGAGAAACTGCCTTTAATTGTCTTTTGTTTCATGTATTATGATTGTTTCTTAAGTTCTTCAATTTCCTTACGCAAAGCAATGATTTCTTTATACATATCTGGCAGATGGCGATAGACTGCCTTTGCCTTGAAAAAATCCTTGGGATTCATGGCTGGAGTGCCTAACAGATTCTCACCATTACCCTTTGTGTTGCCGATGACACCACACTGGGCACCAACCATAGTCTTGTCTGCGATATGGATATGTCCGGCGAAACCGGCCTGTCCACCTACCATACACCATGCACCAATCTTAGTACTTCCTGCCATACCGACCTGTGCAGACATGACAGTATTCTCACCAATCTCACAATTATGAGCCACCTGGATGAGATTATCAAGTTTCACTCCTTTATGGATAACTGTCTGTCCCATGGTAGAACGGTCAATACATGTATTAGCCCCAATTTCCACATTATCTTCAATGACAACGATACCCATCTGCGGAATCTTATCATAGCCTTCCTGGTTAGGAGCAAAACCGAAACCGTCGGCACCAATGACAGCACCCGCATGGATAGTAACATTCTTACCAATCTGACAACCGTCGTAGATGGTTACATGCGGATATATTCTAGATCCGTCACCAATCTTCACACCTTCACCGATATAGGCAAACGGAGCAATATAGACATCCTTGCCAATCTCGGCAGTCTTGGAAATGAATGCAAGCGGGTCGATACCTGTTTTCTTTGGTAATGAAGCAGCATACATCTGCATAAGTTTTGCAACACACTCATAAGCATTCTTCACACGAATCAGGGTAGTGGATACAGGTTTCTCTAACTGAAGGTCCTCATTCACTAAAATTATACTTGCCTGTGTATCGTAGATGTAATGGGTATATTTAGGGTTCGACAGGAACGAGATGGCTCCTTCTTTTCCTTCTTCAATTTTAGCAAAGGTGTGTACGGTTGCTTGTTCGTCACCTTCCACACGACCACCGATATAATCGGCTATTTGTTTGGCTGTAAACTCCATTTTGCGCTCGTTTTATTATTTATCTTTGCAAAGATACAATTTTTTTCTTAAACTCGTTGATAACGTAAGTAATATTAACGGTTTTTTTAGGAAATAAGTTCCATAATTCCATGAATTATGTGTATATTTGCACGGAAAAACAGAAGAATCATGGAAACAATTCTGTCAAGTATGCAAAATCCACGCATCAAACAATTACTGCAACTACAGCAAAAATCGTCTGAGCGTCGCAAGCAGGGTGTGTTTGTAGTAGAGGGTAGGCGAGAACTGCAACATTGTATAGAAGCAGGATATGTGGTGGATACGCTTTTTATGTGTCCAGAACTGCTGGCAGGTGCCTCTTATACGGCTCCTCATGTTTATGAAGTGACTCCATCTGTTTATGAGAAAATCGCTTATAGGGGAACGACAGAAGGAGTGGTTGCCGTGATTCGCAATCGTCAATTGACGTTAGATGAGCTGAAATTGTCTGATAATCCTTTGTTGATGGTATTGGAAAGAGTGGAGAAACCTGGTAATCTCGGTGCTATTCTCCGTTCTGCTGATGCAGCAAAAGCAGATGCAGTGATAATATGCGACCCCTTGACGGACCTATATAATCCCAATCTGATACGCAGTAGTATTGGTGCTGTCTTTACGGTTCAGACTGTTGCCTGTACATCAGAGGAGTGTATTCGTTTCCTTCAGGAAAGGAAAATCCAGATTCTTACGGCACAATTACAAGACTCCCGTCTCTATTATGACACAGATATGCGGAAAGGAACTGCTATTGTGATGGGGACGGAGGCTACTGGACTGACAGATATGTGGCGACAGGTTGCTACGGCACATATCCGTATTCCGATGTTAGGTAGGTTGGATTCCCTGAATGTCAGTGTTTCTGCTGCTATCTTACTTTTTGAGGCAGTTCGTCAACGGACTGTATAAAAGTCTATCAATCGTGTCAGTGCCTGTTGGCATACAGGACAGAATTCTGGATGTTCGTTCGTTCGCATCCGACAATCTTCCTGTCCACGCCATACACCTTGAGACAGATAACCACCACCTTCCACTAATCCAGCCTTTCCTTCGTCAATAAGATTCTGCCATTTGGCTGGCTTCTTCGTGGTTGTCGTCAAGTTTGGCTCCCACGGCTCCGTATCTGCAAAGTACATCGGGTCTTCATCACCATAGGGATACTCGTCACCTAATCCTCCAAAAGAATGACCGAACTCATGTACAACCACAGGGCGGAATTTGTCACCACGTGTATAACTGAGATTATAGGAGTTGTAGATACCGCCACCTCCGTAATGGGCTGTATTAGCAAGGACGATGATATGTTCGTAGGGTGTACATGCAAGCCAATCGTGTAGTTGTTTGAGATGAAGGGTTGTGAGATAACGTTCAATGTAGAACGTATCGAAATGAGAACCTAATGCCGTGTTCAGCCAAATGTTCTTACCAGGCTGACTGACATCGGTATCATGGGAAGGAGAACACAAGGCGATGATATGGAAACGGTCACGTAACTGCTTGAACGGTTCATGTAGGAAGAGTGACTCTGTAGCAACACGACAGTCTTCCAGATATTGCTCCATCTGGTCTTCCGTATAACCTTCAGCGACGTAGGCGATATGAATGCAACAATTAGTGTCGGCAGCCTGTTGGATAGTAACATAGGGAACATTTTCTTTTCTTTCCATCTTTCGTATCAGGATATCCTTCGGGTCTATCTCATGTGTCATGGAAGTCATTACCTGCGCATGGTAGTCTTTGAGTTCTATCGTGATACTGACAGGTTGTTTCGGGTAGGGCACCAGAAATACATTCTCAAACGATTTCCTGGTCTTTTTCGCCTCTGCTGTGGCAAGCCATTCCTGAAAGAGGGTAGAGAATGAATGACGATAGATGATAATACCGCTTTCTTTGTCTCTCACGGTGATACTTCCATTTCCTTCTAACGGCAGTTCATTGAGGCGAAATTTACGTCCATACCAACGGGGACTCTTGAAAAGTTCGTCAAGATAGATGTCCTGTTTCTGAAAGTCGCCAGCAAAGATATAGTCAAGACGTAAAGTACTATCACAGAAATACTGCTCAAAAGATTGGGCACACAAAGAGGATAGGGTAGAAAGGAACAGAAATAAAACGATAATCTTCTTCATAAAATATCGGGGATGAGGTTTTGGATATAAGGTCGCTCCCAGTCTTTTTGATGGTAGCGTCGTTGGTCATATTGCATCAAATCTAAGTCGATAGGGACATCGGGTGATGAAGGGAGACGTCCACATTGAGCCTCCAACTCTTTCAAACTGTTTTCAAGTTCTTTTACACTCATCTCCGTATGGCCACAGACAAGTCGGTTCATATACATTTTGCCACTACCTTTGATGTCTTCCGTCCATAGTGTAGAACTCATCTTAAAGTCGGAAAGAAGTCTCTCCAGTTGTTGGGATGCCCATTGTATATGAGCATTTTGACAGATATTCGAGCCTAAGGCTATGATAACAGCGTGTTTCATTTCTTTTCTTTCAGAATACCATGCCGATAGGCATATAGTAACTGATGCAAGTCTTCTATCTGGGAACGTAACTCGTCTCCCTTGTCAGTGTCAGCCACTAACATCCGATGGGCAGATAGTTCAACTAATTGGGTACTTGACTTAATGTCCGTTCCTTTTTGAATGGCTTCCGTAGCACTCATAAATGGTTCATGCTGGACTAATTCGAAACCTCGGCTGTGATATACCAATGTATATCCTGCTATACCTGTTTCATGATGGTATGCCTCAGAGAATCCTCCATCAATCACCATCAATTTACCGTTAGCTTTAATAGGATTCTCTCCCTTTGAGGCATGTACGGGAACATGTCCGTTGATGATATGGCGATTAGGACCTTTGACGTCGAAGGCATCAAGGATACGGTCACAGACATCTTCAGAGTCACGCAATTGGAAATAGTAACCTTTTTCTTCTTTATAGGTTTCCTTGTCTTTTAGGAAATAACGTTCAAAGGTCGCCATTTTTGACTTGTCAAACAAGGGAGAGTCCTTACCACACCAAAGATAGAGAAAGAAATCTTTAGCATACTGACGCAACTCTGGCTCTGTATCGCTGGTAAAGGCGGCACGAACCATCATTCCGATATTGTGCATCAGGTCTTTTCCTGAATATCGTTTTCCTGGATAAATCTCCACTTCTTTCAGACTACCGTCAGCATTTAACGGACACGAGGCATGGAAGAGCAGGTTGTGGTTGCTGATAAGATACATACAGCCATGAGAGAGTAACATCTTCATATGTTTGCGCAGTTTCTCACAGACACGGAAAGAATGGTGAAGTTTCTGCATGAGTTGCTCTTCCTCTGGGGTAAGCTCATTGGGACGGTTGGGATTGATTGTCGGGAAACGGCATGATGTCATCTTATAGTCTTTGCCGTCAATGGTGCAGGTTCCTTTTTCATAGTTGACTGCCTCTAACAGACAACGGTCTTCCATCTGCCATTGGGGACAGCGTTTCAGAATTTGTGCTTCTGTCTTGAACTGAATGACTGTAATCGCCTTGTGCATTTGTGCCGTCAGACGCATGGTCTTCTCGTCGAGTGTATTGCCTTTCAGGAGCATAGGAATAAATTCCTCACAAGGGTCATCCCCATATACTTCCATAGCGAAGGTGGCAAGAGGCACCAGATTAATACCATATCCTTCTTCCAAAGTGACAAGGTTGGCATAACGAAGGGACAGTCGGAGAACATTACAGATACATGCGTCATTTCCAGCACATGCTCCCATCCAAAGGATGTCGTGGTTCCCCCATTGAATGTCCCATGAATGATATTGTCGCATGGTATCGAGAATAATATGGGCGCCAGCCCCTCTGTCGTATATGTCTCCTAAGATATGTAACTGATCAATAGCAAGTCGTTGAATGACATGACAGAGGGCAATGATGAAATCGTCAGCTCGTCCTGTTGAGATAATGGTGTCGACAATGACACTTACATAGGCAGCCTTATCGTTGTCTTCTGTATGTTCGTGCAGCAATTCCTCAATAATATACGAAAAATCTGTTGGCAAAGACTTGCGGACTTTGGAACGGGTGTACTTGCTACTGACATCACGGCATACGGCAACCAACCGATGAATAGTGATATGATACCAGTCTTCGATATCAGGTTCCGATGCTTTAATCAGTTCTATTTTCTGTTCGGGATAATATATGAGTGTACATAACTCTTTATGCTCTTTATCACGGATATCGCCGGCAAAGAGTTCCGTTACTTTACGTTTGATGTTACCTGATGCGTTTTTTAGTACATGCAGGAAAGCCTCGCTCTCTCCATGAAGGTCTGCAAGAAAGTGTTCTGTACCTTTAGGAAGGTTCAGTATCGCCTCTAAATTGATGATCTCCGTAGATGCAGCCGCAATTGTCGGAAAGGAATTGGAAAGCAATTGCAGATAGTGCATATCACGGTTTAAATTGTTTTGGTTAGTATAGGTGCTCATATTTTTAAATGATGATATATCTGTTGACTGATTTGTCGTGTTATTCTGTCTTCAAGGGGTGGGAGAGGCATGAAGCCTTCGTCTAAATTAGTCCATTCTTTCATAAGTTGCATCATTCTGCAGGCTGTTTTATACAAACTCGCTTCCTTTAGAGTCTCACAGAGATGGTCTTCTTCCACATCATGCTCTCTCAGTTCACGGTCTAGCTCACAAAGATGAGCGATGGTCATTTGTCTCTTCTGAATAAGTTTCCGTATTTGCTTGAAAGTGGCAAGCAGACGCTCATTCTCTGTGGCAAACTGTAATCCGATAACTTCCTGAATAGATTTCGGTTCCTCATAGTGCATGGGAAGATAAAAAGAAACCTTCTCCATGTCTATGTCAGGAGCTTGATAGTCAAGGATTGTAATACCTCGTTGGACTATCGGACTAATGCGTTCAGCATGTGCATAGATTAAAAGATAACGCCATTGTTCCGTGTTACTAATCTCACTAAGTTCCTCTGTGACCCATCTTGCGTCTCTTGTGATACCTGCCTTTATGAAACAACGAAGAGTTTTTTGAGAATGTTCTGTCATTAACTCTAAGGTGTTGCTGTCAAGGATTTTACGGTATATGGCATACATTTTACGAGCCATGACAGAAGGAGTAATAGAATGCGTGATGATGGGGTTACGGATGATTTCTATGCGGTTGTTCCATCCTAACTTTCTCATACATTCTTCTTCCATACGTCCTTGAATGATAATAGCATAGGCAGACTCTACTATATGACGTTGGAATAGTATTTGTTTAGGTAGTTTCTCTTTCCAGTAACGTTCATCTATAATCCATGGCTCTAACTGACCGTAAGGGGAAAGTATCATACGACATCCTTTCTTGACGGCTGTTTTGATTATTTTTGCTGATGAGTTTCTCCAGCATCCATGAATATGAAGGATATCAAAATGGATGGACTTCAGTTTCTCCTTGGCAACAGCCTCTTCTGTGGCTATCACATTCTCTGCCTCCAATCCCATGTTATCTATTAGCATGGTTACATAAGAGGTAATCATGTCATCGTCTTGAGGTATGTAATGGAGAATCTTCATCGTCAATAAAATATTAAGATTGATGTGTCAGTGTTTTCCAAATGACATGCAGACGTAAACCTGCCAACTTTCGACCTCGAACAATCTGATCATAGTAACGTATAGCATCGAAGACACGATCTTTTCGAACAGACACAGCATCGTATAATCCGCGACGTGTTTTCTGCCATTTTCCATGATGTCCGCGAGCCGAACGTCGTTCTGCCTTTCGCAACAAAGGGATCGCTTCTTCCAACTTTTCCCATGTTTGATAACGTACAATTTCAGGATGCTTTCTACTGCAATATACCATGATAGTCTCTGCATTGTTATCAACAAGTCCGTCGATCCACTCTGGAGATGTCGGAGGCCGTTGGATATCTGCTAAAACAATCCATTCACCTTTTGCTGCCTTGATACCAACAGTCATAGCTAGTCGTAATCGACTAGGATTAGGAACAGATACGGGCATAAATGTGGTATACAGATTGGGGTATTCTTTTTTCAGTTGTTTTAGCACGTCTGATGTATTATCCGTTGAAGTATCGTCTACCACAATGACTTCATATGTCATCTGGCATGGCTGTGACAAAAAGAGAGGGAGATTATGCTCCAACATCTCTCCTTGATTATGAACAACCATCACGAATGATAGTTGAGGTATGAAATCCTTTGTCGTATTCTCTGTTGTCATTATTCATTCAGATTTCATCGCTCATATAACCTTTTGGTAAACGGCGACAATTATATTGTGAAGCCATAATTTCACCGTAGGCTCCAGCAGAACGGATAGCGAGTAAATCTCCACGATGGCACTGATTCAGATCTATTTGTTTGGCAAATACATCTGTTGATTCACAGATAGGTCCTACCACGTCGTATGTCTGGAAAGGTTCCTCGCTTGTAATATTCTCTATTTTATGATATGCTTGATAGAGGGCAGGTCGGATGAGATCAGGAAAACCTGCATCAACGATGGCAAACTGTTTCGTGGCACCTTGCTTTATATATAAGGTACGCGTAATGAGACTGCCACACTGTGCTACTACGGCACGTCCTAATTCGAAATGAAGTGTTTGTCCGGGACGTAACTTTAATTTCTTGGCATAAGTGTCGAAATATGCTTTAAAGTCAGGAATGGGCAGACGATTGGGATGCTGATAATCGACACCAAGTCCGCCTCCCACATTGATATGTTCCATGACGATACGATGACGTTCTAACTCGTTCTGTAGTTCATTGACTCTGTTACAAAGAGCTTCAAAATCTCCCATGTCTAAGATTTGGCTACCGATGTGGAAGTGCAGACCAACAACTTTAACGTTCTTCATGCTTATCGCTTCCTCGATAACGCTCATCATGTCACGCATGGCAATACCGAACTTATTCTCTGCAAGTCCTGTTGTGATATTTGCATGTGTATGAGCTCCTACATTAGGATTCAAACGGAAGGCAACACGTGCCACTTTCCCTTTCTGGGCAGCGAGTTCATTGATGACCTCCAGTTCAGGAATACTCTCCACGTTGAAGCAGAAGATGTCGTTATCCAGTCCTATATTGATTTCCCAGTCACTCTTACCTACGCCAGCGAAAACAATTTTGGAGGCGGGGAACCCCGCTTTCAGAGAGACCTCTATCTCTCCACCACTGACGCAATCTACACCTAATCCTGATTCACGAATGATTCTTAAAACCTTAGGATTCGCATTTGCTTTTACTGCATAGTGTACGCAAAACCCTTCGTGTTTACTTGCCTCAGTGTTGATAACACGGAGAGTCTGACGAAGCAGTTCCGCATCATAGTAATAGAACGGTGTATCTATCCGTTTCAGTTTCTCAATAGGAAATTTTCCTTTTGCCATTGTGTTGTGTTGGTAGTGTGTTATTTATTGAACAGAGTGTCGCTCAGACTTTGTAAAGCACGCTTTTTGTCTTCCTCACGGATGAGGAAGGAGATATTGTAGTTACTACCTCCGTAGCTTACCATACGGACAGGGATACTCTTCATCGCATCAAGGGCAATAGTCTCGAAACCGATGTTCGACCAGTCGAGATCGCCTACAACGCAGATGATACACATATTCGTATCCACAGTAACGGTACCATATTTCTTCAACTCGTCAACTATTTCACCTAAATGGGCAGAGTTGTCGATAGACATAGAGACGCCAACCTCGGAAGTACATACCATGTCAATAGGAGTCTGATAACTTTCGAATATTTCAAAGACTTTACGCAGGAAACCTGTGGCAAGCAACATTCGGCTTGACTTAATCTTAATAGCAATGATGTTGTCTTTGGCAGCCACTGCTTTAATTTTACCGTATTCTGTCTGATTACTGATAGTTGTTCCTTCTGCATCAGGGTCCATTGTGTTCAATAAACGTACAGGAATACCCGCATATTTAGCAGGTTGTACACAGGTAGGATGCAGGATCTTGGCACCGAAATAGGCAAGCTCAGCAGCCTCCTCGAAATGGAGTTGATGCACAGGAGCAGTCTTGTCGACCACACGAGGGTCATTATTATGCATTCCATCGATATCTGTCCATATCTGAATCTCTTCTGCATTCAGTGCTGCACCTACTAAAGAGGCTGTGTAGTCTGAACCACCACGTTGCAAATTATCCACCTCGCCATAAGCATTACGACAAATGAATCCTTGAGTGATATATACTTGTTGACCTTCATTCTTCTCCATGACGGCAGACAATTTCTCACGAATATAGGTTGGATCTGGCTCAGAGTTTTTGTCAGTGCGCATAAAGTCCAATGCATTAAGCAATACAGCTTTTATACCTATTTCTTTCATATAGTTCACTACCATATTAGTTGACATCATCTCACCCTGAGCCACGATACTTTTTTCTTCAAAAGAAGTAAAGAGTTCTTTGGTAAACGAACGCAAATAATTCATCTCTGATACGATAAAATCACGAGTCGTTTTCTTCATCTCTTCCGTAGAATAAAGTTCATCAATATGCTTCATGTATTTTTTCTCCAGCGTATTGATAACCTCATTTGCTCCCTCAGGGTTTTTCTTATAGAGATAGTCTGAGATCTCTACGAGAGAATTAGTCGTTCCTGACATTGCAGATAAAACCACGAATACGGGTTCTCCTGATTTAATGACCAGTTGTGTAACCTCTTTCATGCGGGCCGGTGAACCTACCGATGTGCCGCCAAACTTCATTACCTTCATTGTATCTTGTTTTTTATTTCATTTATCATTCTTGTTCTCTTAGAGATCTTCCCTTGAAGAATAATCCACTTTACGGGTTTCTATCTGCTCATCATTATCTTCATAGATAGCAATTTTATTATAATCATTAGTGATTTCCTCCAGATGACCATCAATGCAACGGTAGACGATTCCAGGATAATCACTCAACAAAGGAATATTATGTGTTGTCATTACCACAGCGGTACCTGTTTGTGTGACATGTCTCAGCAAACCGACAATATTCGCTGCCGTCTCAGGGTCAAGATTACCCGTCGGCTCATCGGCAATAATGATTTTAGGTTTATTAAGAATGGCACGTGCAATAGCTATACGCTGCTGTTCGCCGCCAGAGAGTTCATGAGGGAAACGGTCTGCATAATCTTGCATTTCTACATCTTCCAATACGTCATGAATACGTTCTTCTATCTCATCTTTATCTTTCCATCCTGTGGCTTTCAATACGAATTCTAGGTTGTCATGTACCGTACGGTCACTCAGCAACTGAAAATCTTGGAAGATGATACCCATCTGACGGCGTAGGGCAGGAACGTATTTGCGTTTCAGTCCACGCAGGTCATGATTCAGGACAAAAGCATTTTCGGCCTCATCCACGTCTAATTCGAAATATAGTGTCTTCAATAAGGTACTCTTTCCTGCACCCACACGACCGATGATATATATGAACTCACCCTCGTTGACGTGGAAGTCTACCTCTTTTAAAACGAGGATACCATCTTTCTGATAGATATTGGCTTTTTGATAATCTATAAGCATAACTTCAATCCTTTAATCTTTCATTACTTCATTGTTCCATTTGCTTTTGCCTCTCTACGTTTCTTGTCCCAGTTGGGATCATGGCGTTTTTGCAATTCTGTTGCTACGTCTTCAATGCGCATGCCTTTCTCTGTGAGAAGTACAAGTAAGTGATAGAGTAGGTCACTGGCTTCATAAATCAAGTGGTCGCTTGTACCATTGGTTGCTTCAATGACGGTTTCCAAAGCCTCTTCACCTACTTTCTGTGCAATTTTGTTGATACCGTCATGGAATAGTTTGGTCGTATATGATCCTTCAGGCATCTCTTCCTTGCGTTTGTTGATGAAATCCTGTAATTCCGACAAAAATAGCATAGGAGAATCTTGCTGTATATTCTCCTCGCCCCAACAAGTATCGGTGCCAGTATGACAGGTAGGACCAATAGGATTCACTTTTACCAAAAGGGTATCATTATCACAATCCACTTTCATATCAACCAGATTAAGGAAATGTCCTGAGGTCTCTCCTTTTGTCCATAATGTCTGACGAGTACGACTCCAAAAGGTCACATGACCAGTCTCAACGGTCTTTTGATAGGCATCCTCATTCATAAAGCCTAGCATCAGTACATTCTTAGTCATCGCATCCTGTATGATAGCAGGGACCAACCCGCCCATC